>JBIKNC010000005.1:0-52706 GCA_044358925.1 Planctomycetota bacterium
GCCCACCGTCCTTCACGCTCGTCGTGCGGCCTGAGGTTTTTTGCTACGGCACCGTATTCTCAGACAAGCGCACGAGCGCGTCCGCGAACAGCTCCCCCATCCGCGGGCCCTGTTCGGGATAGAGATACGGTTCGATCAGCTCCAGCTCCATGACCGCGAGCGCACCGTCGAGTCCGCGCACCATGTCGACGCGCGCGTAGAGCAGCTCCGTGTTCGCGGCGGCCAGCACTCGCCGCGCGAGGGCGAGTTCGTCCGAGCTCGGCGCGTACACGTGTTCCTTCGCGCCGAAGCGCGACTGCACGCGGTAGTCGCCGCGCGCCGGCACCTTCTGCGCGCAGTGCGAGAACTCGCCGCCGAAGAACAGGAACGAGTACTCACCTTCTTCAGCCACGGCTGGCAGGTAGGGCTGGATCAAACAGCGTTCGAGCGGCAGCTCGTCGGCCGCCGGCAACGCCGCGCCGCGCCGCACTCGCGACTGGCGCCACGCGGACGCACCGATGATCGGCTTCACGACGACTTCGTCGCAGCACAGCTCGTCGAACGCGCGTGTGATCGTCGCCGCGTCCGCGCGTTCGCCCCACACGGTGGCGATCGACGGCGCGCCGCGCGCGGCGAGATCACGGAGGTAGCTCTTCTCGCCGTTCCAACGCACGATCGCGAGCGGGTTGAACAAGCGCCGCTCGCTCTCGATGCGCGCGAGCACCTCTTGGAACTGCTGCGGCCGGCGCGTGTAGTCCCAGGTCGTGCCGATGAACCACGCGTCGTGTGCACGCGGGTCGAGTGCCGGGTCGTCCCACACGGCGAGTTCGACGCGGATGCCGCGCCGCTCACACGCGGCGCGGATCGGTTCGAGCTCGAGGTCGAGCTCCCAGTGGTCGTCGCGTGTCTCCGGACGACCCGGGAGCATGCACGTCGCGGTCAGGAATCCGAGTGATCGCATGTCACGGACCGCGCGTGCAGTTCTCGATTCAGCGGAAGGCCTGGATGCCCGTCAACTCCGCACCCACTGCCAGCGTGTGGATGTCGTGCGTGCCTTCGTACGTGTAGACCGACTCCAGGTTGCACATGTGGCGACCGGTCTGGTACTCGAGGCTGATGCCGTTCGCGCCGAGCATGTCGCGGCCGACGCGCGCGGCGGTGAGCGCCATGTGCACGTTGTTGCGCTTCACCAGGTTGACCATCGCGGGCGTCATCTTGTCCTGCTCCTTGAGGCGACCGACGCGCAGCGCCATGAGCTGACCCATCGTGATCTGCGAGGCCATCTCCGCGAGCTTCGTCTGCGGGATCTGGTACGCGGCGAGCGGCTTGTCGAACACGATGCGCTCCTTCGTGTACTCGAGGCACTCGTGGAACACGGCGTTCGCGGCACCGACGGCGCCCCACGCGATGCCGTAGCGCGCTTGCGTCAGGCACATGAGCGGGTTCTTCAGACTGGTCGTCAGCGGCAGGCGCATCGAGTCGGGCACACGCACGTCCTCGAGCACGAGTTCACTCGTGACCGACGCGCGCAGACTCCACTTGTGCTTCTGCTCGGGCGCGCTGAAGCCCTTCAACTTCGTGGGCAGACAGAACCCGCGGATGCCCTCCTCGGTGCGCGCCCAGACGATCGCGACGTCCGAGATCGAGCCGTTCGTGATCCACATCTTGCGACCGTTGAGGATCCAGTCGCCGCCGTCGCGTTTGGCGGTCGTGAGCATGCCGCCCGGGTTCGAACCCGCGTCCGGCTCCGTCAGTCCGAAGCAGCCGATGGCTTTGCCGGCGGCGAGTTTCGGCAGCCACTCGCGCTTCTGCTCTTCCGAGCCGAACGCGAAGATCGGGTACATCACGAGCGAGCCCTGCACCGACACGAACGAGCGCAAGCCGCTGTCGCCGCGTTCGAGTTCCTGACAGATCAGGCCGTACGCCACGCTGCCGAGACCGGCGCCGCCGTATTCCTCCGGCACCGTCGGGCCGAACACACCGAGCTGCGCGAGCTCGGGCGTGAGCTCGTGCGGGAACGTGCCCGCTTCGAAGTGCTCCATGATGACCGGCAGGAAACGCTCGCTCACCCACGAGCGCACCGAGTCGCGCACCATGAGTTCGTCCTCGGTGAACTCCGAATCGAGGAGCAGGTAATCGAGCGGGCGGTACGGCTGCATGGTCGGGAGGCGTGTCGTGGTGGATCCGGCGCCGCTGCGCACCCGCCTTGGGGCCGGGTGCGGTGCGAACCCCGCCTTGGGGCCGGGTGGGGTGCGAACCCCGCCCTGGGGAAGGGTGCGCAGCGACTTTGACGCCGGAAAGGAATTGCCGCGTTATAGCACAGCGTGCACATGCCCCCGCCGCTCCCCTCGACCCTCGCGTGGTGCCCGGTGTGCGGGCATCGGATCCACGTCGAGCACGCCGGCGGCGGCGGGTGGTGCGAACACTGCGGCGGAGCGCCGCACGAGCGCAGTCTGGCGGCTCGCGCGAGCAACTTCGCGGCACAGGTCGGCGCTGGATTCGCGGCACCGCTCCACGGTCTGACGGCACTGCTGCGCGTGCGCGGCGCAGCGCGCCTGGTCGCACCACCGACGCTCGTGTCGGCGCTGCTGCTGACGGCCGCACTCGTGTGGCTGTGGCAGACCCTGGCGCGGGCGACCGCGGACGCGAGCGACGTCGACCTCGTGTTCTGGACGTGGCTCGGTTGGCTCGAAGGACCGGTCGAGTGGGTGTTGAACCTGCCGTGGATGCGCGCGGGCGGCACGCTCGCGTTCGTGCTCGCGGCGGTCTTCGCCTGGTGGTTCGGCTACGCGCTCGTCTTCGGTCTCGTCGCGGGCCCGTTCCTCGCGCGCCTGCAGGCGCGGGTCGAGGAGCACTGGCTCGCCGCAAGCGGCACAAGGGGCGCGAGCACCGCAAGCGGTACAAGCACCGCCAGCGCCGACCATCCGTACGAAGTGCGCGGTCTCGCTCTGCTCGGCGCGGCGCTCGCCGTCGGAGCACTGGGCGTCTGGTTCGCGGACGGACTCGCAGCCGCGGCGCTCTTCGCCGCACCGACGGTCGTGCTGTTCGCAGCGCTCGCGCCGTTCCGCGGCTGGCTGCTGGCCTTCGTCGCACTCGAAGGTCGCTCCGCCGTGCAGGGCCTCGTCGTCGCGGCGGTCACCGGCGTCGGCGCACTTCTGTTCCTGCCCTTCCACCTGCTGCCGTTCGTCGGGCAGCTGATCGCCGCGGCGGGCACGGGCTTCTTCGTCGCCCTCGGCCTCCTCGACCTGGCGCTCGAGCGCCGCGCCTGGCCGCTCGCGCGCCGCTTCGCGTTCGCGCGCCGCTCGCTGCCGGCCTTGGTCTCGTTCGGACTCGTGTGCGGCTTCGTGTTCGGAGTACCGATCCTCGGTCCGATCGTGATGCTGCCGGCGGCGTCGCTCGGCGGAGCCTGGCTCGTCACCAAGCTCGACAAACAGAGTCTGCGCTGAAGCACGCAGCGCGACGCTTACGATCGCGGCTGTGAACCGCTACCTCGTCACCAGCGCCCTGCCCTACGCGAACGGCCCGATCCACCTGGGCCACGTCGTCGGCGCCTACCTGCCCGCCGACGTCTACGTGCGCACCTTGCGCATGATGGGCGAAGAGGTGCTGTACCTGTGCGGCACCGACGAACACGGCGTCGCGATCACGATCGGCGCCGAAGCGCTCGGGCAGACCTACCCCGAGTACGTCGCGCACTGGCGCGGCGTCATCAAGAGCACGTTCGATCGCTTCGGCCTCGCGTTCGACCACTGGTCGGGCACGAGCATCTCGCCGCCGCACTCCGAACTGTCGCGCGAGTTCTTCCGCACCCTGCACGCGAACGGCTACCTGATCGAGCAGATGGGCGAGCAGCTCTACAGCCCGAGCCAACGCCGCTTCCAAGCCGACCGCTACGTCATCGGCACGTGCAACAAGTGCGGCCACGATCCGGCGCGCGGCGACGAGTGCCCGCGCTGCGGCTCGTGGCTCGACGCGCTCGAACTCGGCAACCCGCGCAGCAAGGTCGACGGGTTGCCGCTCGAACGCCGCCCCACGCGCCACTGGTACCTCGATCTGCCGAAGCTGCGCGACGAGAGCATCGGCGCGTGGGTGCAAGGCCACGAGTGGAAGAGCAACGTGAAGGCCTTCCTCGAGAACCTGCTGGCCGACACACGTCCGCGCGCGATCACGCGCGACATGGACTGGGGTGTGCCGGTGCCCGAGGAGATCGCCGGTCAGGGCTCGGGCAAGGTGCTGTACGTGTGGTTCGACGCGCCGATCGGGTACGTGTCGCTCACGCAGGAGTGGTGCGATGCTCGCGCCGCGGCCGGCGGTCCGAAGGAGACGTGGCGCGACTGGTGGGCGTCGCCGAACACACGCCTCGTGCACTTCATCGGGAAGGACAACATCCCCTTCCACGCCTTCGTGTTCCCCGCGATGCTCGCCGGGCAACGTCAAGACCTCGTGCTGCCGTGGCAGGTGCCCGCGAACGAGTTCTACAACCTGCAGGGGCGCAAGTTCTCGACGTCGGCCGGCTGGACGATCGACCTCGAGCGCTTCTTCGACGAGTACGACGCCGACGCGGCGCGCTTCCACCTGCTCGCGAGCATGCCGGAGACGGCCGACAGCGAGTGGACCTGGGAAGGCTTCCAGGCCACGGTGAACGCGGGGCTGGCGGACAAGATCGGCAACCTCGTGACGCGCGTGCTGCGCTTCAGCGCGAAGCACTTCGACGGGCGTGTGCCGGCGCTCGCACCCGAACACGAGGCGGAACTCGACCGCGTGCTGCTCACGGAGTGCGGCCCGCTGGCCGACCCGGGCGTTTCGATCCGCGAGTTCAGGTTCCGGCGCGCGACCGAGGAGATCCTGGCTCTCGCGACCGCGGCGAACGTGTTCCTCGATCGCACGGCGCCGTGGTCGCTGCGCACCAAGGATCCGGCACGCTGTGCGTCCGTGATCAACACGGCGGCGGAGTGGATCGCACTGCTCGCGCGCTGGTGTGCGCCGCTCATGCCGACCAAGGCGCAAGCTCTGTGGGCCATGGTCGGGCGGTCTGGCGTCGACGGGGCGGGAGCCGTCGCCGCGTCGGGTTGGCCGGGTCTGCCGCGGGCCGGCGCCTGGCGCACGGCGCGCGAGGGCACGACGATCGGCGAGATCACGACGCCCTTCACGAAGATCGACGACGCGCGCGTGGCGAGCGAAGTCGCGGCGCTGGCGCAGCTCCTGCCGCAGTGACGTGTGCTGCGCCCGGGGCGCACGCCCAGGGTGGCGCGTGCGGCGGGAGCCGCAGCGCAGCCGCATCGGCGCCCGCGGCGGAGCGAACGCACGCTCGCTCGGCCCCCTGAACGAGAGCGCGGCGAGCCCCTCGAGAGGGACCCGCCGCGTGATCAGGCCGCTGCCTCGCAAGAGGCGTGGTGCGACCGGTGCGAAGAGTGCGACGACGGCCGCGCGGGACCTCGTGACGGAGTCAGCGAGACGCGCGACCGGAGACGCTCATGCGCGCTTGGTGGCGCGCTTCTTCGACGCGCGCTTGCCGGCGCGCTTCTTGGTCGCACGCTTCTTGGTTGCGCGCTTCTTGGTCGAACGCTTCTTCGAGGAACGCTTGGAGGCTTTCTTTGCCATGGGGATGAGTCTCCTTGGACTCCAGAGGTTGGGTGGGCGTCTTCGGCACGCCTCGACCGCGACATCAAGAGCGACATCGGCGTGTTGCTCACAGATCTTTCCTTCTCTCCGCGAAACTTTTCGTCGCTGCGTCCCTTTTCGGAGACGTGCACACACATGCGTGTGTGTACATGCGACGTGCTGCAACACGTCGCAACGTGTCGTGACACATGTCGACACGAGCGCTGATCGGCCACACCGCGCGCGCGTTCGACGTGTGTGTTCGACATGCATGCGGCACGTGAGCGCAGCCGCACATTCACACCGTGCGCGCCGCCCCGAGCGACGCCGAAACGACACACGCGCCGCACGGCACGACGGCCGCACAGCGCGTGTTCGAACGGGCGCGTCGCGCGCCGTCGCGAGCTCGGATCAGAACAGTCGGTCGAGCGCCGCCTGACCGGCGTCGGAGAAGTTGCTGGCAAGATCACCCCCCTGTCGACGCCCGACGATGACCTGGAAGACGTCCTGCAGGCGCAGTGCCGCCTCTTGGGCATAGAAGCGCACGAGGCCCAGATTCGTGCGGTCGTCGAACAGCACGGCGAGCAGCGTGCGCTCGCCGACGAGCTGCAGTTGGATCGAGTCGCGCTTGCCCTGGTGGAACATGACGGAGAACTCCGTCTCGCCCAAGAGGCGCGCCATCTCCTTCGTCGCCGCGAACGAGCCCGCGACCAGCGCGGAGATCGAGTCGGCCGACGTGTTGACCGCTTCACCGCGGCGCGTGACCTGGTGCCCGTCGCGATCGATGAGGAACGCGGCGCGCGCCTTCGACAGTTCGAGGAACGAGTCGAGTTCCGCGTGCAGCCGCTCCATGTCGTCGGCGTAGAAGACCAGGCGGTCGGACCGCAGCTTGGCGTCTTTCATGGCATGAGTGCGGCGCTCGTCGCCGCGGTGTGTCGAGCGGGACGGGAGGTCAGATGAACTTCAGGATCGCGGCTGCGGCACCGGCGCCGAGTACGGCAGCGGCGACGACGAACAGGTTGCCTTTCCACGAACTCGCAGCCGGTGCGGGCGCCGCCACCGGCGCGCGCTGACGGCTCGAACGCGGTGCCGCTGCGACGGGCGCTTGCGCGGCCGCGGGCAGCGGTGCGGCGTTCGCGGCACCGGCCTTCGTGCGTGCGCCGCTCTGCGCGCGCATGAGTTGCGCGGCGCTCGTGCCGGCCGGCGTCTGCGGGGCGCTCGCCACGGGAGCGGCGACCGGTGCAGCGACAGGCGCGACCGCTTGTGCAGCGGCAGCGGACGGCTGCTGCGGCACGGCCGATCTCGGCGTCATGTTCGTCATGCCGAGCGACGCCGCCACCGCCGTGCGCGGTGATTCGGTACGCGGTGCGTTCGCTGCGAGGTCGAGGCCGCCGCCGTGGCGCGGCGCGGACGGTTCCGAGGCGCGCGACGAGTCGGCGGCGGACACGGGCTGTGCTGCGGGCGCGGGCGCGGCCGCAAGACCTGTGCGCGGAGCTTGATGGAAGCCGGTCTGCGCCATCGACGGACGCGGACCGGAGCTGCTCTCGCTCTGGATGTGCTTGAGCACGAGCGACGCCAGGCCCTTGAGCGTCGGGAAGACGCCCTGACCCGTGGCCGCGACGGCTTCGAAGTACGGCGCGTTGTGCGCGTTGAGCGACTTGCTCAGCTCCTCGACCGACAGCGCACCCGGCAGGTCGCGCTTGTTGAACTGCACGACGTGCGGCATCGTCGCGAGACTCTTGCCGTACTCGTTGAGGTTCTCTTCGAGGTTCTTCAGCGACTCGAGGTTCGCCTCCATCGCACCCGGCGAACTGTCGGCGACGAAGATCACGCCGTCGACACCTTGCAGCACGAGCTTGCGCGTCGAGTTGTAGTACACCTGACCCGGCACGGTGTACATCTGGAAGCTCGTGCGCATCCCGGCGATCATGCCGAGGTCGAGCGGCATGTAGTCGAAGAACAGCGTGCGGTCGCCGTCCGTGCTGATGCTCGTCAGATCACCGCGATTCGTGTCGGGTGCGCGCTTGTGCACGACCTCGAGGTTGGTCGTCTTCCCCGACATGCCGGGGCCGTAGTAGACGATCTTCGCGTTGATCTGCTTCTGGGCGAAGTTGATCTGGACCATGGGTTCGCTTCGGACGTGGTGTGGACTTCTGACGGGCCTTGTTGTTCTTCGACTGACTCGAACGACTCAGAGACCGGCGCGTTCGCTCGCTGCGTTCGGCGCCTCGACGGCGGACTCGCGCGGCTGTGCTGCGCCGGTCGTCGACGGCAACGCTGCAGGAGCCTGATCGACGTCGCGACGACTCGAACCGAAGCGTTCGAGCTGTCGTTCGATGCGTTCGGCCGCCGCTTCCATCGGCAAGCGCAGCGACGACGCATCCGCGTCGGTGCCGTGCAGCACGAGGATCGAGCCGCCGCGCACGCGCAGCAGCGCGGCGCCGCCGCGTTCGCTCTGGATGCGTGCGAAACGCGGCGGGCCCCAGGTCAGCGGAGCCGTGGCTTCGACGAGTTCGCTGACGAACTGCTGCGCGACCGCCGCGAGGCGATCGGCGTCGTACGAGTTCGGACCGTTCTCGCACGGCACCGGGATCGGAACGCCGTCCGCGGTGACGAGTGCGACGAAGTGGACGCCCATGAGGCGCGTCAGCGGCGCGAGTGCTTCCATCACAGCTCTCCTCCGTCGTCGTGTTCGAGCGGTGCGCCCGCGAGTTCGCGCAGGACGTCGCGCTCACTCGGTTGCACCGCGCGGCGGAACCAGCCCGCCGCACAGTCGCGTTCACCGACGACACCGACGAGTTCGCCGAAGTCGCCTTCGATCTCCAGTTCGCGCAGCGGGCCGAGGTCGAGGCGCCGCGAGGCCGCACTCGCCGCACGCAGCGCCGCTTTCACGCCGCGCGCCGTGCGTTGAGCCGTCGCACCGCGCGGGCCTTGCACGAGCGCCGTCGCACCGCGCAGGAACAGCGCCGCGCCGCAGCCCGGAGCGCTCGCGAGTTGTTGCAGTGCGGGTCGCAGGTCCTCGCCCGCGAGCGTCGCACTCTCCGCACGATCGGTCGCGAGTCGGCCGCTCTCCTCGACGCGCACGAGTGCGCGCCGCAGGTCGGGTGCGCTCTGCGCCGGGCCTTCCAGCGAGCGGTGTCGCGCTTCGAGATCGGCGTCGCCCGGGTACAGCTCCAGCAGCTCGCGTGTCACCCGTCGCGCATCGCCGTACGCACCGACCGCGAGAGCGAGGCGCAGCTCGAGTCGCAGCGGCTCCTCGGTCTGCGGCAGTTCGTTCTTCGCCGCCGCGATCGCGGACAGGGCGACTTCGCCGGCAGCGCGCGAGCGGTCCGCCAGGAAGCGCCGCGTCGACAGGTGGGCGATCAAGAGTTGCGCCTGTCCGTCGCCACCGGCGTCGAACCAACTGCGCGCCGCGCGCAACGCCTCGTCCCACTCGCCGGCGTCGCCGCACAGCTCGCAGTACGAGCGCCACAGCGCGGGGCGCGGCCCTTGCGCGAGTTCGATGCGCAGTCGCGCGAGGCGGCGCTCGCGCACGGTGCGCTGGACACGCTGCTCGAGCCGCACGAGCGTGCGGTCGCCCGGGAAGTGTCCGAGGCCCTCGGTGCACAGCTCCGCGGCGGACTGCAACTCACCGGACACGGCGAGTTGGTGGATCAGGCGCGCGTAGTTCTCCGCGGAGAACTCCTCGGCCAGGTGACGGCGCGCCGAACGCAGACGCGCACGAGAGAAGAAGCGTTGGATCATCGCTCGTCCTCCGACGAGGCAGGCACCTTCGGCCCGAACGACGGCGGCGCGGGCGGCAGCACGTCGGCGACCGGTTCGTTCACGGCCAGATCGATCTCGCCGCCCGATGCGAGCAGCTCGCGGATCGCGGCGATGTCGCGGCGCAGGCGCGCGCGCAACTGGGGCGACGGCACACCCGATTCGAGCGCGGTCTCGAGCAGCGCGAGCGCCGCCTGCGGACGGCCCGACTCGAGCGCCGTGCGCGCGTCGAGGTACACGCTCTCGACGCGCTGGTGCGCGGTCTCGCGTTCGAGTTCGGCGATCGCGTTCGACTCGCGCAGCTCGCCCTCGAGTGCGTCGCGTCGGCGTGTGAGCCCTTCCAGTTCGCGGTCGAGTTCGTCGCGCCCCCACCACAGCGGGTGGTCGGCACGGAAGCCTTGCAGCTCGGCGATGCGGCGTTCGAGCGCGAGCAGGTCGTGCGGCATCGGGCGCGCCAGGTCGGCGTACTCGCGCGCGGCGCGCACGTGCGCCATGGAGACGGCGCCGATCGGCAGCACGATCGCGACGAGCGCGAGAGCGGCGATGCGCGTGCGGGTGGAACGCGACCGGCGGCGACCGACGTCGCCCGCGAGTCCTTCGAACAGTGCGCGCGCCTCGGCGTGATCGGGTTCCTTCTCGAGCAGGCGCGTCAGGTGTTCACGCGCCGCGTCCTCGCTGCCGACCGCGAGCGCGCGCCGCGCGTGCAGGAGTTCCTGGTCCGCGCTGTGGCGGCGACGGCGCACGGCCGCCTGGCACTCACCCGTGATGCGCGTGAGTTCGGGCGAGAGCACACCCGCAGCGACCACGAGGTCGCACAGTTCGAGGGCGCGTTCGTCGGCACCGGCGCGGCGGTGGTTGCGTGCCGCGTGCAGGGCGAACGACACGACGTCGAGCCCGCGGGCGTGGGCCAGCGTGAGGTCCGCGAGCCCGAGCACGACGGCGCACTCGCACAGCTCGTTGGCACGTGCGCCGCCGTCGAACGCCGCGACGAGTGCGGTGTGCAACTCGTCCAGAGCCGCGGCGTCGCTCTCGCGCAACCGCTCGAGAGCGTCGGCGAACGTCGCGCGCTCGCCGCCGGGGCTCCCCAGGATCGCGCTCACGAGGCGCCGCTGTGCGTGTGTGTCGGTTCCGGACATCGCGCTCCGCTCGAAGCGGACTCTCGACACGCCGCGGAAGAGGACCGGGGCGCGACAGGGAGGGTCGGAGCGCGCGCTCGGCCGTCTGAAGGTCAACTCGCCAAACCCGTGTGTTCAGCGGCCGAAGGCGTGTGAGCGCGATCGAATGCAGCCCGTTGCGCGGGTACCATGCGCCGTCCCCACGCCCCGCGCCCCCCAATGACCGAGACCGCACTCGCGCGCACCGCCCTCTTCGACGTCCACGTGGCCCTCGGCGCGCGCATGGTCGGCTTCGGCGGCTGGGAGATGCCGCTGCAGTACGGACCGATCCTCGACGAGGTGCGCCGCGTGCGCACGACGAGCGGGCTCTTCGACCTCGGCCACATGGGCCGCCTCGAATTCCACGGGAAGGACGCCGTCGCATTCGTCGACCGCGTCGCGACGTGCCACGTCGCGAAGATCCCGGTCGGTGCGATCCGCTACGGGCTCCTGTGCCGCGAGAACGGCAACCCGATCGACGACGTGCTCGTCTACCGCGGCGAGAACGACGTCGCGATGGTCGTGAACGCGGGCAACGCGCCGCGCGTGAAGACCTGGCTCGCACAGCACACCCGCGGCTTCGACGTCGCGATCGTCGATCGCACACCCGAGCTCGGCATGGTCGCGATCCAAGGCCAGACGAGCGCGAAGATCCTCGCGCGCATCACGAAGGGCCTCGATCTCGCGCAGCTCGGCTACTACCGCTTCGCGACCGGTACGTTCGCGGGCATCGGCCCGATGCGCGTGAGCCGCACCGGCTACACGGGCGAGGACGGCTTCGAGCTGTACGTGCCGCAGGCGCGCGCCGCGGACCTGTGGAACGCTCTGCGTGAAGCGGGCGGCGACGAGACGGCGCCGACGGGCCTGGGTGCGCGCGACACGCTGCGCCTCGAAGCGGGCATGCCGCTGTACGGCCACGAGATCGACGACGACCACAACCCGATCGAGGCCGGCCTGTCGTTCGGCGTCGCGCTGAAGCCGGAGAAGTCCGGCACGCTCGGCTTCGACGCGCTCACGCGCATCAAGGCGGCGCCGCGCCGCGCGCTCGTGGGCATCGAGAGCGACGGCAAACGTGTGCCGCGTCAGGGCCAGGAGCTCTACGTCGGCGACCGCAAAGTCGGCACGGTCTGCTCGGGCACGCTCTCGGTCATGCTCGACAAGCCGATCGCCACGGCCTACGTCGACCTCGGCTTCGAGAAGCTCGGCACCGCCGTCGACTGCGACTTCAAGGGCAAGCGCCAGCCGTGCAGCGTGCGCGCGCTGCCGTTCTTCTCGCGCACGCGCACCTGACAGAGTGAAGGACCATCGACGCTACGCGCCCAACATGCTCTGTCAGATGCCCATGGCCCAACCGCTGGCGCGGTTGGAGCGTGTTCGTGAGCTCTCGCTCACTCACTGACGACCTCGCACGAACCGCACGGCACTGACCTGTTCACGGATGCGCGCCGCGCGTCCGCTCCGACTTCCCGACCGATTCAACGAACCGACAGAGACACGAGCGATGCGCCCCAACGACCGCAAGTACACGAAGACGCACGAGTGGGTGAAGCCGGACGGCGACACCGTGCTCATCGGCATCACCGACCACGCCGTCGAAGAACTCTGCAGCGGCAACGAGGGCGACCTCGTCTACTGCGACCTGCCCGACGCGGGCCGCGCCGTGCAGGCCGGTGAGACGTTCGGCGAGATCGAATCGGTGAAGGCCGTCGCCGACCTCAACGCACCGGTCTCCGGCAAGGTCGTCGAGTCGAACCAAGCCATCGAGGACCACCTCGAGATCCTGTCGCGCGACCCGTGGAACGCGGGCTGGATGATCCGCCTCAAGCCGACCAGCCCGAAGCTCGACGAAGAAGGCCTGATGGACGCGGCGGCCTACGACGCGTTCGTCGCGCATTGATGCAGAAGGTCTGGCGTCTGCTGCCGCTCGCGGCGGCGGGCGCCGGACATGCGATGGCGCTGGACGAAGCGCTGCTCGAAGGCACGGCGCACGACGACAGCTCGACGCTGCGCCTGTACGTCTTCGAGCCGGCCGCGCTGAGCCTGGGCTGGTTCCAGGACCTGTTCGAGACGAAGGCAGCGTGCGCACACCTCGCGCCCGGAACGAAGGTGGTGCGCCGCTTCACCGGCGGCGGAGCGATCCACCACGGCAGTGAGTTGACGTTCTCGATCGCTGCGCCGCTCACGAGCGGGCTGTACGCGGGAGCCGTCGCGCCGAGCTACGAACGTGTGCACGCGGCGATCGCCCGCGCACTCGCCGACTTCGGTGTGCACGCCGTGGCGCGCGGCGCCAACGTGCCCGCCTCGGACCGTGTGGGCACGGGCATGTGCTTCCACCATTCGAGTTCCGTCGACCTCGTCTGGCCCGGGCCGGACGGCGCGCTCGCGAAGGGCGTGGGTTCGGCGCAGCGCCGCCGCGCGGGACGTGTGCTGCACCACGGCTCGATCAAACTCGGCCGCGATCCGCTGGAGCCGGGCGTCGCGACGCTGCGCGCCGAGTGCGACGCGCAGTTGCTCGCCGATGTCGCGCAGGCACTGGTCGCGGCGTTCAGCGCGACACTCGACGTCGAACTCGAACCCGGTGCGCCGACGGAGCGCGAACACGAACACGTCGCGGCGCGCGCGAGCTGGTTCGGTTCGCCGCAGAACCTGGCGCCGGTGCGTTCGGAGCGACCGAAGCGCAACACGAACGACTGACAAGGCTGGTCGCGCGCTGCTTCCGCGGCGGTGCGCCTGCGCGCAACTTCCTCACTCGGCTCCTGACATGCACACGTGTCAGAAGTGTTGGTTACCCCGCAAGGACTCGAACCTTGAATGACTGGACCAAAACCAGTTGTGTTGCCGATTACACCACGGGGTAAGCCGTCGAGGGCGAGGATGGTAGCGGGCGCGCGGGGCTCATCCAAGAGCAGGCTCGCCCAACCTCACGCTCCCATGACGGTGTCGACCGCGGCGGGCTCCAGCCCCAAGTCCGCGCGCCGCCCGCGCACCGTCCACAGGACGAGCGCGAGCGCCTGGTGCACGGCGAAGCGGCGGATGCGCTCGCGGCCGAAGTTCGGGAAGGTGCGCCCGACCGTCCACGTGCCGTCCGCGGCGGCGAGAGCGAACTCGACGCGCCCGACCGGCTTGTCGGGGGAGCCGCCGTCGGGGCCCGCGACGCCCGTGACGGCGACGGCCAGGTCCACGCCGCTGCGCGCTCGCGCGCCGTGCGCCATGGCGGCGGCGACTTCGCGCGAGACGGCGCCGTGCCGCTCGATCAGCGCGGGCGGAACGCCGAGGAGTTCGCACTTGCTCGCGTTGGAGTAGGTGACGAAGGCGCGCTCGAGCACCGCGCTCGAGCCCGGCACACTCGTGAGTGCGCCGGCCACGAGTCCGCCGGTGCAGGACTCAGCCGCAGCGAGTCGGAGCTGCAGGCGCGTGAGTTCGCGCACGAGCGTCTCCTCGAGCGGCGCGTGGTCCGGCCCGACCCAGTGTCGGTCGAAACGCTGTGCGAGCTCCGCCATGCGCGCATCGACGCGCGCCTGCGCCCCCGGTCCGCGCGACAGCGCCTTCAGCACGAGCAGCCCGCTGCGCGCACACACCCCCACCACAGGATCCGCGTCGCGCGCGAGCCAGTCGCCCGCGCGGTCGGCGAAGCTCGACTCGCCGATGCCCCACAACGTGCCGCGCGCCACCGCCGGACGGCGCGCTTCGTCGACGAGGCGCGACGCGACGCGCGGCAGCAACTGCTCGCGGGCCATGGCCTGGTACTCGTTGGGCGGGCCGGGCAAACAGGCGACGAGTGCGCGGCCGCGCGGACCGTCGAGCTCGACGCAGAAGCCCGGCGCCGTGCCGCACGAGTTCGGGAAGAGTTCCGCCCCGCGCGGCACGAGCGCCTGGCGACGGTTGGCCTCGGGCGGTGTCTCGCCGCGGCGCTCCCACGTGCTCTTCACCTGCCGCCAGGCCTCGTCGTCGAAACACAGCTCGCGACCGACGGCGCGTGCGAGCGCGTGGCGCGTGACGTCGTCGAGCGTGGGCCCGAGTCCGCCCGACACGACCACGAGCACGTGCCGCTCGAGTTCCTGCGCGACGAGCGCGGCGAGTTGCTCCTCGTCGTCGCCGACGACGTGCACGTGCTGCGTCTCGAGCCCGACGTCCTCGAGTTCGCCCGCGAGCCAGGGGGAATTGAGATCGGCGTGGGCGCCGCCGAGCAGCTCGTCCCCCACACTCACGAGCACCGCGGTGCTCTGCCGCCGCGCCGTGTTCACGATTCGGCTGCCTGCTCGCTCGGAACTTCGACGGGCACGAGGCCGCTCTTCGGCTTCGACACGAAGCGCGCCGCGAGGATGCCGACCTCGTACAGGAGGCACAGCGGAATCGCCATCATCGACTGCGTGTACGGGTCGGGCGGCGTGAGGATGCCCGCGACCACGAACGCGAGCACGATGAAGTAGCGCCGGAAGCGCCGCATCTGCGCGACCGAGACGACGCCGACGCGCGCGACGGCCATCATCACGACCGGCAGTTGGAACACGAAGCCGAGCGCGAGGCACAACGCGGACAGGAACTCGAAGTACTGATCGAGTTTGAAGTCCGGCATCGGCATGTCGACGCTCGACGGGACGTTCAGGAAGTAGAAGCCGTACGGGACGAGCAGGAAGTAGCCGAACGAGATGCCGCCCGCGAACAGCATGAGCGCCGGCGGCAGGTAGCCCATCACGGCGCGGCGTTCGTTCTTGTAGAGGCCGGCGGCGATGAACAGCCACAGCTGCCAGATCAACACCGGGCCGCCGAGGAACAGGCCGAGGTAGGTCGCTGCGCGCAGCTTGACCATGAACAGCTCGCCGACGCCCGTGGTCTGGCCGCGGCGGGCGATCGGCTCGCGCAGGCGCGTGTACTCGGGACTCGTCGGATCGTCCGACTCGAACCACTCGAGGCGCTTCTTCGCGGGATCCGCGACGAGCGCCTCCTCGTACAGCCGCGCGTAGTCGGTGTTGAGCCAGTCGACGGCGCGCTCCATCGGCGCGAGCACGATCGCCACGGTGCCCTGCGGATGCTCGGCGAACGCGAAGGCCAGCGCGAAGAAGATCGCGACCGCGCCGACACCGGCGAACAGTCGTTTGCGCAGTTCGTCGAGATGGTCCCCGAGCGACATGCGATGCGCTTCGACCGGATCCGCTTCTGCTTCCGCCGCCATCGGGGGCACGAGAGTAGCGGTTCACGGGCCGGCGCAAAGTGAATCGGGCACGGTCCAGTGAAGGACCGTGCCCGATCGTGATGGGTCGCGAGTGCGACTCTCGCTCAGCCTGTCAGGGCAGAGCCGGCAGGTAGTCGCGCAGCGTCGAGAGCGGAACGATCGTCACGTTGCCGTTGACGGCTTCCGCGTAGACCGGGAGCTGCGACGGGTCGAGCGGCTCTTCGAGCGGCTCACCGAGTTCGTCGTAGAAGATCTCGCCGCCCGTGATGAGCATGTCGGTCGTGCCCGTCAGGGTCGACTGCACGCGGATGCCCATCTCGCCGAGCACGACGGTGAGACGCTGCTCGTCCCAGTTGCCGCTGAAGCGGCCCGCGAGGACGGCCGTGCGCTCGCCGACCGGGTCGTAGATCGGGCTGAAGACGTGGTCGCCCGGAACGATCGGATCGAACTGGTCCGCGAGGCCGAGGACTTCGATCTCCGCGCGGTTGCGCTCGACGCGACGCACGACGGCGCGCGCCTTCGTGACGGCGCCCGAGAGGCGCGAGGCGCGCACTTCGAAGCCCATGCCCGGCGCGAGGCGGTCGTCCGTGCCGCGGTCGATCCACGCCAGCGGCAGCGTCTGGCTGACCGACGTGATCGAACCGTCCGGTTCCTCGACGCGGGCGCGCTGGAGACGCACGTCGAGCTTGCTCGCGAGCGCCTTGTTGCGCAGTTCGAGGTCCGCGATCTCGACGTTCTTGCCGCGCAGCGCTTCTTCGTTCGAGGCCTCGATCTCACGCACGCGGCGGTCGAGGGCGTTGGCCGCCTCTTCCGAGTCCGCGAGGCGGGCGTTGAGGTTCGTCTCGCGCTCCGAAGCGTTCTGACGCTCGGCGGCCAGTTCGTTGCGCAGGCCGGTGATCTCGCCGTCCTTCGCGGCGAGGTCGCGCGTGCGCGACGAGCGTGCTTCGGAGACTTCGCTCGTCAGGCTCGCGACCTGACCGACGAGGCTCTCGATGCGCTGCTTCGATGCGTTGTACTGAGCTTCGGCGAACGGCAGTGCCTTCTCGAAGTCGGTCGCGTCGGCCGGAATGTCCGTGAAGATCTCGCGGAAGCCGGCGAGTGCACTCGCGGCCGAGGCCGGGTCGCTCTTCGCCGCCGCTTGGCTGCGGTCGTAGAAGCCGAGTTTGCGAGTGAGCTCGAGGTTCGCCTGGCTCGCTTCGAGATAGCGCTGTTCGGCGGTGGTGGCGAGGTTCTGAGCCTCGGTCACGGCGAGGAACGCCTTGGCGCGGTCGTCGTGGGCGGTGTAGCCGAAGCCGATCGAGACGAGGGTGATGACCGCCATGAGGACGATCCACACCAAGCCGACGCGCGCGGCTCCGCGATTCAAACGTGCCTTCGAGTCGATTCCGTTGCGCACGGGGATCCTGGGACGAGGGGACGGTGGTCGAAGTCGCGGCGGCGCCGAGTGAACGGACGCGGTCGGCTTCGAGGGGTGGGGATGGGCGAACCGTGCGACGCTTCCGACGAGAAGGAAGGAGCGGCGCGACGGTCGAGAGTCGATGGGCCGGGGGCGCGGCGTCCGCTGCGATGGGTCGCGCGGGCGCTGCGAGCGGCCGGAGTGATACCTGCTCGGGCCCTCCCGGACAAGGGCGAAAGGGGTCCGCGGCAGACCGGCGACCCGCACTCGACCGCATGGACGAGGGCGACGGACCCACCGGCGTCGCTTGGTACCCTCCGAACGCGCGCGGCCTACCGGCTCGCGGAGCCGAGATGCACGGACGCCCGCCCGACTCGCACAGCCGACGGACCCCGATCGTGGCGGTGCTCGGCGGGATCGCGTCCGGGAAGTCGCAGGTCGCGCGCGGACTGGCCGGCGCGACCGGGCTCCTGATCGACGCGGACGCGCTCGCGCACGAGGTGCTCGCGAGCGCTGAGGTCACCGCCCTCGTGCGCGAGCGTTTCGGGAACGCGGCCATCGGCGCCGACGGGCGACCGGATCGCACGGCTCTCGCGCGTGTCGTCTTCGCGGACGAAGCGGCGCGCCGTGCACTCGAAGGCTGGATCCACCCGCGTGTTCGTGACAGGATGCGTGCCGAACTGGAGCGGGCCGCGCACTTCGACGTCGCCGTACTCGACGTGCCCCTGCTCCTCGAGAACGATGCCGCACACGGACTGTGTGCCCTCGTCGACCTGCTCGTCTTCGTCGACGCCCCGTCGGCCGCACGCGAAGAGCGCGCACGAGCGGCGCGCGGCTGGAGCGCGGGCGAGGTCCTGCGGCGCGAAGCCCACCAGATGCCGCTCGCAGAGAAACGCGCCCGCGCCGACGTCGTGATCGACAACGGCGGCGACCTGGCTGCGCTCGAGCGCGCCGTCGCCGAGCTGCGCGCCGAGGTCCTCGCGCGCCGCACGCGCTGAGCCTGCGCGAGCCCGCGCGCCGCGCGCACTCCCCCACCCGAACACGGCGAGCCGACGGCTCGCTCGCGCCCCACACCATGGCCTTCAAAAAGCGTCACCGTCCCTTCCGCGACAAGTTCAAGCCCCAGCAGCACCACAAGGACCCGCAGCAGCGGGCCGAAGAGGGCAGCATCTGGCTCGACTACTCGACGATCCCCGCGGACCTGCCGCCCGAGGAGATCGACGCCCTGTTCGAGACGTTGCCGAAGGCGACGAAGAAGACGAAGCCGAAGGAGGCCGAGTACCGCGACCTGCAAGGTCTGTCGCTGGCCGACCTGCACGAGTTGGGCGAGAGCGAGAAGGTCGAACTCGAGAACGCTCGCACGCGCAAGGACGTCATCTGGGCCATCACCACGGCGCGCATGGAGAAGCGCATCCCCGTCGTGGCCGAAGGTGTCCTGGAAGTCGTCGACGATCGCCACGCGTTCGTTCGCACGCACCACAACTCCTACCTCGGCACCTACGAGGACGTGTACGTGCCGCGGTCGATGGTCGATCGCTACGTCCTGCGCACCGGGATGACGCTGCGCGGGCAGATCCGCCCGCCGAAGGAAGGCGAAGCATGGTTCTGTCTCGCGTGGATCGAGACGGTCGACTTCCACGCGCCCGAGGAGATCGCTTCGCGCACGCCCTTCAAGGAACTCACGCCGCTCTATCCCGAGCAGCGCCTGATGATGGAGGGCGGCGGCGAGAACCCGCTCGAGATGCGGATCATGGACCTGATCGCGCCGATCGGGAAAGGCCAGCGCGGCCTCATCGTCGCGCCGCCGCGCACGGGCAAGACGATCCTGCTGCAGCAGATCGCCAACTCGATCGTCACGAACAACCCCGAGGTGCACCTCATCATCCTGCTCGTCGACGAGCGCCCGGAAGAGGTGACCGACTTCGAACGCACGCTCTCGGGCCCGCGCCGCGAAGTCGTGAGTTCGACGTTCGACGAGCCGCCGGCGCGCCACCTCAAAGTGGCCTACATGACGATCGAGCGTGCGCGCTCACTCGTCGAAGCCGGTGAGCACGTCGTGATCCTGCTCGACTCGATCACGCGCCTCGCTCGCGCGTCGAACCAGGAGGCGCCGTCGGACGGCAAGCTCCTGTCCGGAGGTATCGAGGCCACCGCGCTCCAGTTCCCGAAGCGCTTCTTCGGCAGCGCGCGCAACATCGAGAACGGCGGTTCGCTGACGATCCTCGGCACGGCGTTGGTCGAGACCGGCTCGAAGATGGACGAGGTCATCTTCGAGGAGTTCAAGGGCACCGGCAACATGGAGCTGCAACTCGAGCGGCGCCTCGCCGACCGCCGCATCTTCCCCGCCATCGACATCAACCGCTCCGGCACGCGCAAGGAAGAGCTGCTCTTCACGCCGCAGGAGATCGAGCGCGTCTGGATGCTGCGCAAGGTCCTCAACGAACTCGACCCGGTCGAGGCGATGGAGATGCTGGTGCAGAAGATCCGCCGCACGAAGGTGAACGGCGAGTTCCTGATGTCGATCGGCGGTTGAAGGCGCCGGCGCGGTTGCTGTGTTCCTTTGCGCAACTCTGCGTCCTTGCGCCTTTGCGGTGACGTGCAACAGACCCGTGGCCACAGGCGTTGCACGTCACCGCAAAGGACGCAAAGGACGCAAAGTCAAAGCAAAGGAACGCAGCAACGACGAGGTGATGAGCGAATGCACGTCGATGGCGTCCGCGAGTTGAAGGCGACTTGAAGGTCAGCCGTGGGCGCACGACAGCTTCCGCTCGCGACCAGACGTGCCGCGAGCGCGGAGATCTTGCCCCTCGCTCGACGTAGACGGCGCTGGAAGCGCACTCGATGCTCACGCGCCTCTGTCCTTCAACCGAGCTCCGCCAGCATCTCGCGGCCGAAGTTGCCCATCGACTCGCGTTCGTTGCGTTCCTTTGCTTTGACTTTGCGTCCTTTGCGTCCTTTGCGGTGACGTGCAATGGACCCGTGCTCCGTGGCCCGTGGCATTGAACGTCACCGCAAAGGACGCAAAGTCAAAGCAAAGGAACGCAGCAACGACGAGGTGATGAGCGAATGCACGTCGTGAAGCGCTACGCGGCCGCGAATCGCTGAGCAGGCGCTCTCAGCCCGGCCGACTCTCCTTCACGACCTGTTCGAACGAACGCTTCGGCGTGCCCAGCGCGGCGCGCGAGCGGCGCAGCTCTTCGAGGCGGTCGAGCGCGAGCAGGAGCCACACGAGTTCGCGGCGCTCGTCGCGGGTGTAGGCGTCGATCGCCGTGCGGTGCAGCGCGGCGAGGTGCGCGTACCCGACCTCGTCGGCGCCCAGGTACTTCCACTGGAAGAGCAGGCGGTTGCGTTCGATCACCGCCCGTACGAACTCCGCGTCGACGCGGCGTCGGATCGTGCCGCGGTGGTGGTGCTCGACGACCGACGACGGCTCGTAGACGACGCGTTCGCCGGCGGTCCACGCGGCGAAGCCGAGGTCGACGTCCTCGTAGTAGAAGGGGTCGTAGAGTCGATCGAAGCCGAGCGCCGCGACGAACGGCGAACGGCGCAGCAGCATCGCGCCGCCGATCGCGTAGGTGACGGGGCGCGCGCCTTCCTCGAAGCGTGCGTGCTCGCCTGACAGGCCGCGTTGGCGCACGTAGGCGACATCGCGCTCGTGGTCGATCTCCACCACCGACTCGATCGCGTCGTCGCGACCGAACAGGAGGATGCGCGGCACGACCGAGTGCACGTCGGGCTCGGCGAGGTGCGCGACGAGCGGCGCCAAGAAGCCCGGCAACACGCGGATGTCCGGGTTCATCGCGAACACGAACTCGTGCGCCGCCGCGCGCACGCCGTCGAGCAGCGCCGCGGCGAAACCGCCGTTGTGCGGGCGCGACACGACGCGCACGGTCGTGCCCGTCGCGGCGAACAGTCGCGCGCGTTCGCGTTCGAGCCATGGCTCGATCACCCGCCGCCCCGTGTCGTCCACGAGGACGATCTCGCCGCCCGTCGCCTCGAGTTCGCGCGCGAGCGGCGGCAGGTTCTGCTCGAGCAGCTCGAAGTCGTCGAGGCCCGGCACCACGGCACTCACCGGACGAAGTCCGGTGACAACAGCACTGTCGGGGCGCGGAGCCGCGGCGAGAGCACCGTCCGTCGTTCGCAGGTCGCTCACGCCCCACCTCCCGGCAACTGCCACGTGCGCACGATGCGCCCGAGACCGGTGAAACGCTGCACGACGAACATGGCGCGCCGTTCGAGCGCCGCGCGCGCGCGGTCCATCTCGCTGCGCCGCCAGCCGAGTTCGTCTTGCGCGCGCGCTTGGGCCGTGCTGAGCGACTCGAGCTGCGCGAGCAGCGCGTGCCCGTGCTCGACGAGTCCGCCGAGCATCGTCTCGAGTTTGCCGCCGGTCACGCTCTCTTCCACCGCCGGCGACGCGCGCCCGAAGGTCTCGAGCAAGTGCTTCGCGATGCGCTCGCACTCCTCGATCTCGCCGCGCAAACGCACGAGGTCCGAGTCCTTGCCCTCGACGAGTCGCCACACGTACGTCAGCGTCTCCTCCTTCTCCGACACGAGTTGGCGCAGCCACTTGCGCTCCTCGTCGCGGCTGGTCGTCTCGGTGCGCAGCCAGTCGCGTTCGCGCTCGATCTCGCGCAGCATCGCGTCTCGCCACTCGCGTTCGCGTTCGAACGCCGTGCGCGTCTCCGACAGGTTGCTCGCGAGCCACTCGCGCTCGCGCCCGAGTTCTTCGGTCGTCTGCGCGAGCCAATCGCGCTCCTTCTCGAGATCGCCGGTCGTCTTCGTGAGCCAGTCGCGCTCTTTCTCGAGATCACCGGTCGTCTTCGTCAGCCAGTCGCGTTCCTTCTCCAGGTCCTGCTGCAGCCGCCGGAGCCAATCGCGCTCCTTCTCGACGGCGTGTGTGCTCTCCTCGTGGAAGCGCAGCGAGCGGTGCAGATCCTCGCGTTCACTGCGCAGCCACGTGCGCTCCTGATCCGCGCCGGTGAGCCGTTCGTCGAGCCACTGCGCGCGCTTCTCGCGCTCCTCGGTCAGACGCGCGAGATAACCCGTCTCGTCGCGCCGATCGCGCAACTCGTCGAGCGCGCGGCTGCTCTCCCCCACTCCGCGTGCGACGAGTTCGGCGCTGTCGACGTGTTCGAAGCCGAACTCGCGTCCGAGCGCCGCCAAACCGGTGAGTGCGCGCGTGAACAGCTCGCGCGTGGGCAGCGCCTCGAGTTCGAGCCACCGCGCACCCAGGTCGGCCAGGTGCGCGAGGTCGCCGCCGGGCAGGCGCGCGCGCGGGCGCTCGGCGACGAGTTCGGCGTGCAGCCGTTCGACCGCGTCGGCCTGTTCGCCGATCGTCAGCACACGCGGCGCGCCTGCGGCGAGGCGCTCGACGAGACCGGCTTCGTTGATCAGCCGGCGCAGTACGCGCGCCAGATCGTCCGCGTCGTCGGGGCGGAACAGGAGGCCGTCGACGCCGTCGCGCACGCTCTCCGGCAACGCACCGAGGTCACTCGCGACGACCGGCCGCCCGGCCGCGAACGCCTCGCGGATCACGGTCGGGAAGTTCTCGTACCACAGGGACGGAACGACGAGCACGTCGATCGAGCCGAACACGCGCACGAGGTCCGTGCTCTCGAACGCGCCGGCACACGTCGCACCGAGTTCGCGCGCGCGCGCGCGCACGCGCTCGACGTACGCACGATCGCTCGAGTCGCCGTGGATCACGAGCGGCAGCCGTTCGCGCTCGCGGTCGCCCAGTCGCGCCCAAGCCTCGAGCAACAGATGCGCGCCTTTGTGTTTCGTCAGTCCGCCGACGAAACCCAGCCGCACGGTTCCCTTGGCCGCGTCGGTGCCCGTGCGTGTGTCGACGCGCGGCAGCGCCGCGAGACGGCGCGTGTCGACACCGTTGGGTTGGTGCACGACGCGCGGCACGTGATCCTCGGTGCGGAACGCGTCCTCCAGCCACTGCGCGAGGAAGCGCGACGGCGACACGAAGGCGTCGACGCGCGCAAACGCGGCGCGGCGCACGGCCGCCATGCGCTCGCGGCGCTCGAGTGCGAGGCGCCACTCGTCGGGATGGAAACCGGCCGCGACCGGATCGCCGCGCAGCGTCGTCGCGACGCGCTCACGCACCTGCGGCGCGAGCCACGCGAGCGGCACGCCGAGGTGGTAGTCGCCCAGCTCGGGCACACGGTTGAGCAGCGACTGCGCGAGGTCGGCGCGCGCTTCGTCGTCGGCAGTCGGTGCCGCGCCGTAACGCGACAGGTCGGGCGCGAGCAGCGCGAAGCGGTCGCTGAGCGCGAACCAGTCGTGCGCCGTGAAGACCAGCGGCGCGCCGACGAGGCGCGGCTCGTGCAGGAGTTCGACGCCCAGGCGCAAGAGGTGCTGCACGTGCACGACCTCTGGGCGCTCCGCGTCCAGGAAACGCGCGAACGCGGCGCGCATGCCCTCCGGCGCCAGCGCCTCCTCGGGGTCCTTCGCCGTGCCGAGCGCGTTGACGAACGTCGCGTGCCAGCGGCCGCGCCGCTCGCGCCGCAGGCTGCGATCGGGCAGCGTGGCGTCGACGCGCGGCGCGAAGACCTCGATCACGTGACCGCGCGCCGCGAGTTCGTCGCACAGCGCCACGGTGCACTGCTCGACTCCACCGCGTTCGGCGGGCGGCAGACCGTGGACGACGAAGCACGAACGCATGAGGCGCCAATGGTAGAGTGCGGCCCGACGTCGGCCCCCACTCGCTGGGGGCCGCGGTGCCCCGCACGCGACGCATCGATCACCGCCGCCCCATGCGCATCCTCGAGGTCAACACCTTCGCGGCGCCCATCGGTGGCGCGGAGATCTACATGCACACGCTGGTGGACGAGCTCCGTCGGCGCGGGCACACGGTCGGAGTCTTCGCGGGCAGTCCCGACGAGGACGTCGACGAGCCGCAGCGGCGCATCGTCAAGCGCCCGGACTGGTCGGGCCGCGACCTCGTGGACGACGCGCCGCTGATCGCAGCCTTCGAGCGCTTCGCCGCGGCGTTCCGGCCGGACCTCGTGCACTGCCACAACCTGCACAGCTTCCCGGTCGCGTTCCTGTCGGCGGCCA
This sequence comes from Planctomycetota bacterium, assembly GCA_044358925.1. GTDB lineage: Bacteria > Planctomycetota > UBA1135 > UBA1135 > Rohdeia. Next base: position 24,134 of record JBIKNC010000005.1, read on the forward strand.
AACGGCTGGGCGTGCCGCTCGTGCTGACGGCGCACGACTTCGGCCTGTTGTGCCCCAACTCGTGGTGCGTGCGCGGCGACGGCACGGTGTGCGAGGGCGGCGCGGGCGCGAAGTGTTTCTCAGGTCACGGTTGCGAGAAGAACTACCCCTACGACGGGCGCGTCGTGCTCTCGGTGAAGCTGCGCGCCGAACTCGCCAAGCGCGTGTTCGATCGCGTCACGGCGCCGAGCGAGTACCTCGCGCAGCGCCTCGCGGCACACGGCTTCGCCGGTGCGATCGGCCTGCCCCTGTGGGTCGACACGAGCAAGGCGGAGAGCCTGCCCAAGGGCCTCGCGCGCGAGGGCGACCTCGTGCTCTTCGTCGGTCGACTCGTGCGCGAGAAAGGCGTCGAGTTCCTCGTGCGCGCCTGGCCTGCGGTGCGCGCGGCGCGGCCGAGTGCGAAGCTCCTGATCGTCGGCGGCGGCCCCGAACTCGAACCACTGCGCGCGCTGGCGCGCGAACTCGGCCTCGACGCCGAGGCCGTGCTGCCGGGCAAAGTGCCGCACGCCGAAGTGGCGGGCCTGATGGCGCGCGCGACGTGCCAGGTGCTGCCGTCGATCTGGTGCGAGAACTCGCCGCTCACGACGTACGAGAGCTACCTCGCCGGCCTGCCGATGATCGCGAGCGACATCGCGGGCCTGCCGGCGATGGTGCGCGAGGGCGAGACGGGCCTGCTCGCGCGCCCGCGCGATCCAGAGCACCTCGCGAGCCGCATCCTCGAGTTGCTCGGAGACGCCAAGCTCCAGAAGAAGCTCTCCGACGGCTGTCGTGCGAGCGTCGCGCGTTTCTCGCGCGACGTGCACATGGAGAAACTCGTCGCGTTGTTCGAGGAGGCCGTGGCGCGAGGCCCGCGCAGCGACAGCGCCGGCGCTGCACTGCCCGACGACGATCTCCTCGCAGCGGCGGACGCGTTCTACAAGAAGTTCGGCGACGTCGAGCGTTGGGCGCTCGACATGAAGGGCCACATCGACTACCTGGAGAACAAGGGCGAGCCGCAGCCGACCGTGAAGGCGTTGGCGCGGCACCTGCGCTACAAGCTGAAGGCGTGGCGCGCGCGGAGATGACTTGAAGGGTCTCCTGCATCCTTTGCTTTGACTCTGCGTCCTTCGCGTCCTTTGCGGTTTCCGCGGCAGCGGGTGCAATGGGCACGGGATCGTTGCACCCGCTTCCGCGGGAAACCGCAAAGGACGCAAAGGACGCAAAGTCAAAGCAAAGGATGCAGGAGACGAAGAGGCGACTTCATGCGCCCTCGGCTCAGATGCCCTTCGTCTCCAGCCAGCGCTCGCAGTCGATCGCGGCCTGACAGCCCATGCCGGCCGCGGTGATCGCTTGGCGGTAGACGTGGTCGGCCACGTCGCCCGCCGCGAACACACCTTCGATGCGCGTGCGCGTGCCGTGGTGCACGACCAGGTAGCCGAGTTCGTCGGTTTCGAGCTGGCCCTTCAGGAACTTCGTGTTCGGCTCGTGGCCGATCGCGAGGAAGAAGCCTTGGGCTTCCTGCTCGCGCAGCGCGCCGGTGCGCGTGTCGCGCAGGCGCACGCCGGTCACCTTGCCGGCCTTCACGTCGAGCACCTCGGCCACTTCGCTGTTCCAGAGGAACTCGATCTTGCTGTTCGCGAACGCGCGCGCCTGCATGATCTTCGACGCACGCAGCGTCTCGCGGCGGTGCACGACGTAGACCTTGTTCGCGAAGCGCGTCAGGAACTGCGCCTCTTCCATCGCGGTGTCGCCGCCGCCCACGACCACGACGTCCTTGCCTTTGAAGAAGGCGCCGTCGCACGTCGCGCAGGCCGACACACCGCGGTTGCGCAGCGCGGTCTCGGACGGGAGGCCGAGCCACTTCGCACTCGCACCCGTCGCGACGATCACCGACCGCGACTGCACCCACTCACCTTCCGATGTGCGCAGTCGCTTGACCTCGCCTTCGAGTTGGCACTCGCTCACGTTGAGCTGGTGCATCACCGTGCCGAAGCGCAGCGCCTGCTCGCGGAAGTGCGCCATGAGTTCCGGCCCGGTGACGCCCTTCGGGAAGCCGGGGTAGTTCTCGACCTCGGTCGTCAGCATGAGCTGACCGCCGGGCAGGAGGTCGGGAGCGTCGGCCGACGGCTCGCCTTCGAACATGACGGGCGCGAGGTTCGCGCGCGCCGCGTAGATCGCGGCGGTGTAACCCGCGGGGCCGGAGCCGACGATGACGACCTTGTGGATCTGGGACATGGGTGTGCGCGCGGCGGCGCTCAGGGGGAATCGCGGAGTCTAGACCGCGAGGGCGAGCGAGACGAGCGGCGCCGAACGCGCGTGCCGGGAGCGCCGCGCACGCGATGCGTTCGGCGGTGCGCTCGGGCGGCGCGGCTACCATCCGCGGCGTGTCGGCCGCCGCATCCACGAGTGAACTCGCGCGCCTCGCCGACGAGCTGTGCGACGAGGTCCTCGCGGCACACCGCGCGGCACAATCGGCGGCCCTCGCGAGCGGCTCGACGCGCGCCCTCGCTCGCTCGGTCGGCCAGGGTGTCGGCGACGAGACCTTCGCGATCGATGCGGCCTGTGAGGCGGCGGTCGATCGCTGGTTCGAGCGCCACGCGCGCCGCGGACCGCTCTCGGTGCTGACCGAGGACCGCGGCTGGCGGCACCTCGGTCCCGCGGCTCACGGCGTGCGCACCCTCGAAGGCTTCGATCACGGCGGGCCGCGCATCGCGATCGATCCGGTCGACGGGACGCGCAACGTCATGGCCGACCTGCGGTCCGCGTGGACGGTCGTCTCGGCCTGCGGCGCCGGTGCGGGCGAGCCGCACGCGGCCGACGTCGCGCACGGCACGCTCGGCGAGTTGCCGACCTCGAACGCGGCACGCGCACGGCGCCTGTGGGCCGACGCGGGCGGCGGTGCGTGGCGCAACGAGTTCGAGTACACGACTTCCGCGCGCACAGCGGCGCGAGCGTTGCGTGTCGACGCGCTCGTCGAGATCGAAGGCTACCTGCCGTTCTTCCGCTACGACCTCGCTTCACGCCGCGACGCGACGCAGCTCGAGACGCGCTTCCTCGAGCGCCTCGTCGCTCACGAGGGCGCCAACGCGCGCCGCCTGTTCGACGACCAGTACATCTGTTCGGCGGGGCAACTCGTGCTGCTCGCACTCGGCACGTACCGCATGGTGTGCGATCCGCGCGAACTCCTCGCACGTCGGCGCGGCGCCGCGGCGACGACTTCGAAGCCGTACGACCTGGCGGGTGCGCTGGTCGTCGCACGCGAAGCCGGTTGTCTGCTCGTGCCGCTCGACGACACACTGCACGTCGACGCGGGCGGCGAGCCGCAGCCGTTCGACTTCCAGGTCGACGCCGCGACTCCGGTCGGCTTCGTCGGTTTCCACAACGCGGCGACCGCGCGGCGGCTCCTGCCCCACCTCGTCGCGGTTCTCGCGGAACCCTTGCGCCCATCATGATCACGTCCGTCGCCACCTTCGACGCCGCGCCCGAAGAGCTGTTCGACGTCCTCGCCGACGTCGCCGGGCACACGCGCTGGCAGACCGGTGTCACCGCCGTGCAGGTCGCATCGGGCGACGGTCGCACGGTCGGGACGCGCTACAGCGCACGCTTCGAACAGAGCGGCATCACCCTCGCCTTCGAAGGCGCGGTCGTCGAACACACGCGGCCCAGCACGCTGCGCCACCGCCTCGACGGCGACGAGGCCACACTCGAGCTCGAGCTGCGCCTCGTGCCGCTCGGCAGCGGGACGCGACTCGAACAGTCGCTCACGCTGCGCCTCAAGTCGTTCGCACTGAAGATGCTGAAGGGCGTGATCGAACAACGCCTGAACGAGAAACTCGCGGCCGACGTGCGCGGCTTGCGTGCGCTGCTCGAAGCCCGCGACTGACGAGGACCGAAGCGATGCGCACCGAAGGTCGACGGCGCCGGCTCGTGCGCCTCCTGGCGCCGGTGCGCGCGCGCTACCTGCTGGCACTCGTCGCACTCGCGCTCGCGACGCTGGCGACGTATGCGGCGCCGCTCGCCACCGCGGTCGGCATCGACGTCGCCGTGCGGCGCGCCGACGCGGCCGACACGTCCGTCGTCGCGGTCGCGAGCGGTGCGCCGACCTGGCTCGCAGGAGCGACCGACGCGCTCGCACACCTCACGCTCCTGGAGGCGTTGATCGTCGCGGCGAGCGTCGCATTCGCGGCGACGATCGTCGCCGGACTCCTTCAGTACCTGCGCGGACGTCTGGTCGGTGAAGCGGGCGAAGCGGTCGCGAAGGATCTGCGCGACCGACTCTTCGAACACATCCTGCGGCTGCCGCCGGCTCACGTCGAACGCTTCGAGGAAGGCGACCTCGTGCAGCGCTGCACGAGCGACGTCGAGACCGTGCGCACGTTCGTCGCGACGCAGTTGCCCGAGGTCGCGCGCACGGCGGCGATGGTGCTCGTCGCGTTGCCGCTCCTGCTCTCGCTCGATCCGTTCTACGCACTGCTCGCCACGGCGAGCTTTCCCGTCGTCCTCGCGCTCGCCATCGTGTTCTTTCGCGGCGTGCGCACGTTGTTCCAAGCCGTCGACGAGAGCGAAGGCCGCTTGACCGCCGTCGTGCAGGAGAACCTGACCGGTGTGCGCGTCGTGCGCGCGTTCGCCGCGGCGCCGCACGAGACGGCGAAGTTCGCTGCCGCGAACGCCGACTTCCGCGACCGCACACGCACGTGGATCGACAGGCTCGGTGTGTACTGGGCGTCGTCGGACCTCGTGTGCCTCGCGCAGATGCTGGTCGTGCTCGGATTCGGCGCGTTCGAAGTGCGCGCAGGGCGCCTGTCGGTCGGAGCGTTCTTCACGTTCGTGACGACGACCGGGCTCGCCATCTGGCCCGTGCGCCAGATCGGCCGCGTCGTCACCGACCTCGGCAAGGCGTCGGTGGCGCTCGATCGTGTGTTCGAAGTGCTCGACGCCGCGCCCGAGCGCGGCGGCGCGACACCGGACGCGCCCGCGCGGCGCGTCGAGGTGCGCGGGCTCGTGTTCGGCTACGGCGACGGCGCGGCGGTGCTCGACGGACTCGACCTCGATCTCGAAGTCGGTCGCAGCGTCGCACTCGTCGGTCCGCCCGGCTCCGGCAAGTCGAGCCTGATCGAAGCACTGCTCGCGACACGCCCCTACCGAGCCGGTTCGATCCGCATCGACGGCCGCGAACTCGCGGAACTCGACCCCGCGTGGGTGCGCCGCCAGTTCGCCATCGTCGCGCAGCGCCCGTTCCTGTTCTCGCGCAGCATCGCGGAGAACGTCGCACTCGGACACGCGGCAGCGGAAGCGGCGGACCTCGAACGTGTGTGTTCGCAAGCCGCGGTGCACGCGACCATCGCGGCCTTCCCCAAGGGCTACGAGACGGTCGTCGGCGAACGCGGCGTCGATCTGTCGGGCGGCCAGCGCCAACGCGTGAGCATCGCCCGCGCGCTGTTGCACGACGCGCCGTTCCTCGTGCTCGACGATGCGCTCTCCGCCGTCGACACGCTCACGGAACGTCGCATCGAGCAGGCGTTGGCCGCGCAGCGCGAACGGCGCGGCGTGTTGATCGTCACCCACCGTCTGTCGGCGGCGCGCGCGGCGGACGAGATCGTCGTGCTCGAGCGCGGGCGCGCGGTCGAACGCGGCACCCATGCACAACTGCTCGCGCTCGACGGTCGTTACGCGGCGCTCGTGCGCGAACAGTCCACGAGGAACGCGCCGTGAGCGCCCCCCACGACGACGACGAGCTGCCCGCCGCACGGCTCGACTGGCGCATGTGGCGGCGCCTCGCCGGCTACGCGCTGCGTCGGCGGCGCCTCGCCGGCGGTCTGTTCGCGTGTGCGATCGCCACGGGCGCCGTCGACGCCTCGTTCAACCTCGTCACGTTGAAGATCGTCGACGCGGCGGCCGATCGTGACAGTGGCGCGACTCTGTGGTGGTGGCTCGCGGCCTACGGCGGCCTCACACTCGCGCTCGCCGCACTCGTGCGCACGTTCGTGCGTCTGGGCGGCGCGCTGCGCACCGTCGTCGCCCACGACATCCGTGCGGACACGTTCGCGAACCTGCAGCGGCTGTCGCTGGCCTACTTCGATCGGCGGCCGGTCGGTTGGCTCGTCGCGCGCCAGACGTCGGACTGCGAGCGCCTCTCGATGGCGCTGTCGTGGGGCCTGCTCGACGTGGCCTGGGGCTTCACGACGATGGGCCTGTCCGCCGTCGTGATGCTCGTGCTCGACTGGCGGCTCGGACTCGTCGCGCTCTTCGTCGTGCCGCCCCTGTGGCTGACGAGCCTGTGGTTCCAGCGCCGCATCCTGGCGAGCGCGCGCGCCGTGCGCGGCCTCAATTCGCGCCTGACCGCCGCGTTCAACGAGACCCTCAGCGGAGCCGCGACCGTGCGCGCGTTCGGCGCGCAGTCGCGCTTCGTGAGCGAGTTCACTGCGCTGTCGGGCGACATGCGCGCGCGCTCGGTCGAGAGCGCCGTGCTCTCGGCCATGTACCTCCCGGCCGTGCTCGGTCTCGCGGGCGTCGCAGCCGGACTGTGCCTCGTGTTCGGCGGCGTCTCGTTCGGTGCGGGCGCGCTCTCGATCGGCACGCTGATCGCGTTCCTCGGCTACTCGCGGCAGTTCTTCGAGCCGCTGCAGGAGCTGGCCGCCTGGTTCTGCGAGTTCCAGATGGCGCAGGCGTCGGCCGAGCGCATCTTCGCGCTCGTCGACGAGGTGCCGACGGTGCGCGACACACCACAGGCCGCGGCACGCCTCGCACGGCGCGACGAACACGTCGCCCGCGGCCTCGCGCCGGACGGCTTCGCGCCGCGCATCGGCGACCTCGTGCTCGAAGGTGTGTCGTTCGCGTACGGCGACGGACCGCGTGTGCTGGACGACGTGAACCTCGTGATCCCGGCCGGCTCGACGCTCGCCCTGGTCGGCCCGACGGGCGGCGGCAAGACCACGCTCGCGAACCTGCTGTGCCGCTTCCACGAGCCGACCGCGGGCCGCGTGCTCACGAGCACCGGATCGCATGGCACCGTCGACTACCGCGAACGCAGCCTCGAATGGTGGCAGGGACGACTCGGCGTCGTGCTGCAGGACCCGCACCTGTTCAGCGGGACGATCGCGGACAACATCCGCTTCGCGCGCCCCGCAGCGTCCGATGCGGACGTCGAGCGTGCGGCGCGACTCGCGCAAGCGCACGAGTTCGTGGCCGCACTGCCGAGCGGCTACGCGACCGAAGTCGGCGCCGGCGGCGCGAAGCTCTCCGTCGGTCAACGCCAACTCGTGAGCATCGCGCGCGCGCTGCTCGCCGATCCGGAGCTGCTCGTGCTCGACGAGGCCACGAGCAGCGTCGACACCGCGACCGAACGGCGCATCGAAGCCGCGACGGAGAAGATGCTCGCGGGCCGCACTTCGGTCGTGGTGGCGCACCGCCTCTCGACCGTGCGCCGCGCCGACCTGATCTGCGTCGTCGAGGGCGGCCGCATCGTCGAGCGCGGCACCCACGCGGAGTTGATGACGCGCGGCGGTCGCTACGCGCAGCTCGCCGACACGTCGGAGACCGCCGCGCTCTTGCCGTGACGCGCCGTCAACGCGCGGGCTTCTTCAACACGCCGACGAGGATCGCCATGCCCACGGCGATCGCCGCGCCCGATCCGACGAGGATGCCCATCCGCGCCGCGTCGAGCTGCTCACCCTCGAACGAGAGCGACGCGATGAACAGGCTCATCGTGAAGCCGGTGCCCGAGAGCACACCCGCTCCGACGAGAGCCGCGAAGTTCACGCCGCGCGGCAGGCTCGCCAGTCCGAGTTTGACGACCAGGAAGGACGAGAGCACGATGCCGATCGGCTTGCCGACGACGAGCGCGCCGGCCGTCGCGAGTGCGAGCGGATCCTCGAACCCGGCCGCCGACATCGGCACTGCCGCGTTCGCGAGCGCGAAGATCGGCATGACCGCGAACGACACCCACGGGTGCAGCCGATCCTCGAGTCGCTCGAGCGGCGAGCGCGCTTCACGTGCCGCGAACGCCAGCCGCTCCAGCGCGAGGTGCGGTCGCACCTTCGTCACCTCGGCCTCGTCGAGCGCCGCGACCGTGTGACCGATCACCTCGCGGATCGATGCGCGTTTGACCCACGGCTTCACCGGCGTGAGCACGCCGAGCACCACGCCCGCGACCGTCGGGTGCACACCGGACTGCAGCATGCAGAACCACAGCGCCGCGCCGAGGATCCAGTACACGCCGAGCCGGCGCACGCCGAGCTTCTGCAGGAGCACGACGACGACCGTGAAGGCGAGTGCGCCCACGAGCCACAGCCCTTCGAACTTCTTCGCGTAGAACAACGCGATCACGAGCACGGCGATCAGGTCGTCGACGATCGCGAGCGAGAGCACGAAGATCTTGAGGCCCGTCGGGACGCGCGCTCCGAGCAGCGCGAGGCAGCCCACGACGAAGGCGATGTCGGTCGCCATCGGAACGGCCCAACCGCGCTCGCCCGGCGTGCCGTGTTGCAAGGCGAAGAAGATCAGCGCGGGAACAGCCGCTCCCCCGAATGCTGCGGCGACCGGCAACAGCAGGGTGCGCCGATCGGCGAGGTGACCTTCGACGAGCTCGCGTTTGATCTCGAGCCCGACGACGAAGAAGAAGATCACCATCAACGCGTCGTTCACCCAGTACCAGAGCGGGTGCACGATGCTCCAACCGCCGACGCCGATGGAGAGTTCCTGGTCCCAGAAGGCCTGCCAGCTCGGGAAGTACGCACTGTTGGCCGCGCCGAGCGCGATCAACGTGCAGACCGCGAGGACGATGCCCGACAGCGCTTCGATGCGCAGGAACTGCTGAACGGGCCGCGTGAACTGATCGACGGGTGCGGTGGGCAGCCCGCTGCCCGCGGTCGTGTCTTCGAAGGGACCTTTGGCCATCGTGGGCGCGATGGTAGCCCGCGTGTCCCGACGACCGGACTGCGATCGAGCGTGTCCCGGGGCGCGCGTGTCGCGGGCCGGACGCGCTCACTCGAGAACGATCACTCTTCGAGTACAAGCTCTCAATCGAGCACGAGCACGCGCCGCGCCGCGCTCGACGCGCCGACGAGGAAGAGCCGCGCGCGCGCGATCGAACCCGCCTCACCTTCCTCGAGCACGAACACGTCGATCTCACGACCGGCGTCGGGGCGCGCCAGATCGATGCGGAACGACGGTGTCGCGGGGCTGCCGAAGACCTGGCTCGCGCCGACGATGCCCCGCTCGGGAACACGCGCGACGGCCGCTGCGCGACCGGGCTCTCCCGACCACTCGATCGCCACGACGAGGTGAGCGCCGACCGGCAGATCGACCGGCAACGTCGTGCGCAGGCTGCGCGCGCGTTGCGGCGCTCCCGCGAGGACGGGGATCGCTGCGGAGCGCGTTTCGTAGCGTTCGACGTCGACGCGTGCCGCGCGCCGTGCGCCCGCGACCGCCTCGTGTTCGCTCGCGAGCAGTTCGTCGAGGCGCGCGAGCATGGTCGGCGCGACGACGGCGGCGCGCGCCGCTCGCGCGAGATCGTCGACGTTGCTCGGCAGTTCGATCGATTCGAGCGCACCGAGTGCGCGCGGCAACGTCAAGCCGCTCGCGCTGCCGCCGAAGCGCACACGCACCTCACCGCCCGAGAGCAGCGTGTCGACGCCGACGCCGTCGATCGACGCACCGCTCGCGGTGGAGCGGCCGACGAGTCGCACACGCACTTCGCCGCCCGCGGGGCCGAAGACGTGCACGCGGCGCGGGCCATCGCTCGACGGCTCCCAGAGCTGATCACAGCCCTCGAGGATCGGATCCGCGAAGCCGTCGGCGGACAGCACCACGAGTGCGCAGCGCTGCGGCTCGACCACGATCGGCAACGCGGCGCCGCTGGCCACGCGGCCGAGGTGGCGTTCGACCGGGTGCCGCTGGCGCGCGTCGTAGGCCAGCGCCGGATCGAGGCCGAGTTCAGGTCCGACCGGCAGGTCGACGCGCAGCGGTTCGAACGTGAGGTTGCGCACGACGACGATCTGCACCCGCGACGTTCCACGTGCGATCAGACCGGACGCGAGTGTCGTCGAGGCGAGCGACGGAGCCTGAGCGAGCAGTTCGCGCGACGCGTCGAACAGCTCCATGAGGCGCGCGAAGCGCACGAGGTCGAGGTCGTCGAGCAACCACGGCGCTCCTTCGACGTCGACGGCGAACAACGGCGCGAGGCCGAACGCACGCCAGACGAACGCGTCGTCCCAACCGCTGCGTCCGTCGAGGACGAGCGGCTCCAGTTCGAACAGGCGCGAGGGCCCGCGACCGCCGGCGAGGGCGCGACCGTGTGTGCCGAGCGCCGGCGACGGCGGCGCCTCGAACCACGGACCGCGGGCGACGCCGCGCGCGGCGGCGACGCTCTCGAGCGGCCAGTTCGACAGTCCGCGCGGCACGACGAGCACGTCGGGCACGCGTTCGCGACAACTCGCGAGCGTCGCGGCGAGTGCATCGGTCGAACTCTCGCGCACGTCGCCGAAGCGGCCGTCGAAGACGAGCGCACCGAGTTCGAACTCCCCCGTCATGAGTTCGAGTTGCCGGCGGCGCGAGCGCTGCTCCGCGTCGCTCTCGCCGAAACCGTCGGGCGATCCGACCAGAGCGAGTCGCACTCCCGCGGCGGCGGTAGCGGCGCGCAGCGCGTCCGGCCCCGCGGCGAGCGTCGACACGACCGCGTCGCGTGTGCCCGGCGCGTTGACCTCGTCCCAGCCGAGCGGACGCCACTCGACGAGATCGAAGTGCACTCCGTACGTCGCGCGCAACCAGGTCAGGAACTCGAGTTCGAGGCCGAGGCGCTCACCCGTGAGTGCCGCGCCGCCGCCGATGCGCCAGCGTGCGAGCGGCGCCGACTGTTCGTCCACGAGCGCCGCACCGGCGCCGTCCGCCGCCGCGGCGTTCGGAACGAGACGCGGCACCCACGTCTCGACCAGGCGCTGCGCGACTTCGAGCGTCGACCCCATCGGCGCGCTCGCGTACGGCGTCGAGGCCGCCGCCCACGTGCGTTCGAACTGTTCGAGTTCCGCATCGAATGCGCGTGCGTCGAACGCCGCACCGCCGATCGACGTCGCGAGCCCCGCGAACAACCGTCGCCAACGTTCGCAGTGGAACGCACCGACGAGTCCGGCCCACTCGCGCGCACTGCCGCCGCGCAACGCGGAACCGCTCGGCCCGAAGTGCGTCACGAGCGTGCGCGCACCGAGCACGAGCGCCGCCTTCTCCGCCTCGTCCGCGCCGCGCGCGGCCGCGCTCTCGAGCCACGCGCCCAGCATCAGCGCGGGATGCGTCGCGAGCAGCGTGTCGAGATCGTCGAGCAGTTGCAGCACCTCGCCGCTCGCCGCGCCGAGCGCCGCGGCGTCGCCCGCCTGCCAGGCGGCGAGTGCGCGTCCGATCGGCGCCGCACACGCGTCACCGAGCACCTGGCGCCCGACGTCGACGACGTCGAACAACAGATCCGGCCGCGGCGTGCGTTCGCGCGCTGCGAGCACGAGATCGGCCCACGCCGCAGCGGTTTCGCCGAGTGCGGCGCTCACCTGCGGCGGCGACGTGCTCGGCGCTTGAGTGACGATCGAAGGTGCGCCCGCGCGTGTGTCGTCGCCGTAGGCGGCCGCGACGATGCGTCGCCAGGCGCGCAGCGTGCGAGCGTCGCTCACGCCGTAGCGCGCGCGCACCCAACCCTCGAGCCACACGTCGACTTCGAGTGCGCCGCTCGACCACGCGCTGTCGCACAGGTGGTCGAAACGCAGCGGATCGACGCCGGGTGTGTCGAGTGCGAGCGTCACCCCGATCAGGCCGACGTCGTCGGGGGCGTCGTGCGGCCGCGCGCGGCGCACGCGTTCGATCTCGCGACCGACGGAGGCGAGGCGCCCGCCGAGGCGTTGGCGTGCGGCCGTGGCGGGCGCCGCTCCGAACAGGAAGTCGCGGCCGAAGAAGCCGTTCGTGCGTTCCCACACCGGATCGTCGAGCGCGGCCGGATCGACGAACACGACCTGCGCGGGGTCGGTGGCGCCGACCCAGGCCGCGATGCGTTCGTCGGTCCAGTAGCCGCGATCGAAACACATGGGCCACGCACTCGTGAGCCAGCGCGCGCCCGGACGCGCTACGCCCAGTGCGCCGCCGACGGCGCGCGCGAGGCCCGCGAGCTGCTCGCCGTCGCCGAACGGCAGACGCACCTCGCCGATCGGCGCGCCGCCGTGCAGTGCGCTGCGACCGATGCGCTCCGCCTGTTCCTCGTAGAAGAGTTCCGCGCAGCGCGCGAACAACGGATCGGCAGGATCGAGCAGCACGGCGCCCGGCAGCCCGACCCAACTCGGCAGCGCGTGGAACTTCGCGGTCGGGAACTGGGCGGCGAACGGCGCGGGCAGCACACCGGTGAAGGTCGGCAGCACGGGCGTCACACCGAGCGCTTCCATGCGCGCGATCGCGCGGCGCGCGATGCGCACGTCGGCTTCGGCGAACGCGGTCGACAGAGAACCGAGCCAGTCGCCCGTGAGCCCGCTCCAACCGAATGCGCGGTAGGCGGCAGCCGGGAACCAGCGGCGACTCTCCGCCTCCTCGATGCCGAGGCGATCGAAGACCGCCATGTTCACGCGGTCGGTGCCGAGTCCGAACACGAGCGCGTTGCAACCGCGCAACGCGGCGAGGTCGACTTCGAGTTCCCAACGCGCTGCGTCCCAGAACGCGGCGGCGTGTGCGTTCGCATCGAGCGACAGGTGCACGCGCCACTCGTTCGGCGTCCCGCCGCCGGCGGCCGTCGCACGCGGCAACACACCGTCCTTCGTCGGCACGAACGGCGCGGTTCGACCGGACGTCCAACTCGGTGCCGTGGACAGGTCCGTGCGCATGTAGGCGAACAGTCCGCGAGCGAGAGCGACGCGGCTCTCGCCGAAGATGCGCGTCGCACCTTCCACGTCGAGCACGGCGTAGGCGTCGTGGCCCTCGCCGATCGCACCGCTCGAGAGTTCGAACGAGACGTCGACCGCGCGTTCACCGAGCCAGCGCTCGGCCAGCGAGCGCAATCCGTCGAGCCCGTCGCCGACGGCCGCGTCCTGAGCGCGCGCTCCGACCGCGTCGGAACCCGCCGTGTTCGCGCTCCACACGACGAGGCCCGTCGCGAGTGCGATCAACGCGCCGACGAAGCGGCGCAGGCGTGCCGTGCACGCACGTTTCTCGTGCCCGAAGCCCACGCGCGGAAACTACCACGCGGCCGCGCGCCGACTCACGCGCCGATTCAGGCGGACGTGGTCGTCGGGTCGAAGCGCGCGAGGGCCGTCCCACCGCTGCGCACGGCGACGAAGGCCCACGCGAACAGGACCAGCCAGGCGGCCGGCGCCGAGAGGAGTGCTCGCGTGGTCACGTCGGAGTCGCCCGGTTGGAGCGACCAGACCAGCAGGGCCGCCGCGAGTGCGAGCCCGACCGCGAGTCCGGCGACGAGGCCGCGGCACAGGAACAGCACCGACGCGCGACCGACGTCCTGCAGCACGCCGTCGGCACCGGGCACGACGCGCACCGGCCACAACAGGAAGAAGAAGTTGTCCGTCGCGACCCAGCCGAACAGGAACACGGGCAGGAAGGCGGCGGCGAGCGCGAGCGGCCAGAGCGCTCCGCCCGACAGGAGCGCGAGCAGCACACAGCCGAGCGCGAGGAAGCCGCCGACGGCGCAGATCTGCGGCAGGAGCAACGCGACGAACAGGCGTCGCGACGTCAGCGGCCAGGCCTTCAATTCGCCGATGCGCAGCACCTCTTCGCGCAGGTCGAAGCGCAGACCACCCGACAGGTAGATGCTGCCGAAGACGATCAGGAACAGCGTCGCCCAGCCGGAGTCCTGTTCGAGTCGGCGCGTGACGGCCATCAAGCCGCCGACGCCGAGCAGCATCGTCAGACCGGCGAACACGAGTGTGACGCGCGCGCGGCGCAGGATGGACGCGCTCTTGCGCCAGAACACGGCGCCCATCGGTGATCGACCGAGCAACCAGGGCACGTGTCGGCGCGCGGCCCACTTCGAGACCGCCGTCGCGCTCGCTCCGGTGCCGAGGCGGCGCACGCGGTCGAGGCGCGCGCCCACGCGCCCCGAGGTCGCGATCGCGACCTCGCGCCAGTCGACGGGCCAACGGCGCAGCAGTTCGAACGCGACGAACAACGTAGCGAGCACGGGCAGACCGAGGATCAGTGCGTCCGTCGCTGTCGCGGCGGTGAGCGTGTCGACCAGCGGCTCAAGTGGGAGCGCGAGCGCCGTCAACACCGGGTGCTGCGCGAGTGCGAGCGGATCGAAACCTTCGAGACTCGGCAGTGGCACGAGTGCGAGGGCGACGATCGCACCGACGAACGACACCGCCGCGCCCTTCGCGACCAGGTCGAGCACGCGCGCGCTGATGCGGCGCTCGCACAGTGCGGCTCCGAGCGAGACCGTCTGGCCCAGCAGAGTGAGTGCGATCGTGAACGCGAGCGCACCGAGGAACGCGCCCGTGGCCGTCGGCACGCGGAACGAAGCGGCGGCGCCGAGCAGCAGGGCACCGACGGTCGCGCGGCCGAGCGAACACACCAAACGGTGCCCGAGGATCGCCGAACGCGGCACGGGCGCCGAGAGCAGGCGATCCAGTTCGGCGGCTTGCAGGAACAGGCCGCGTTGCCCGAGGTGCGCGAACACGTTCAGCACCACGAGCATCAGCAGCAGGAGGCGCACGATCGGCGGCTCGACGAACTCGCGGCCCGTCGCGCGCGCGAGCGCCTCGCCGAAGCCGATCGACACGATCCACGCGCTCGCGAGCGTCGCTCCGACGAGAGCGAAGAACACACCCGTCGGCGTGCGCAATCGGCGCGCGTGGCTGCGCACGAAGCCGCGCAACTTGAGTGCGGCGAGGCGCGCGAGGACGACGTGGTCTTTCACGCGGCGCGTCATGCGCTGTCGCGCGTGGGGCCGGGAGCGGTGTGGGCGTCGGCAGCGTCGGCGTCCATGGCGCCGTCCGCACCGTCGGTCACCGCGAAGAAGACCTGTTCGAGATCGCTGCCCGCGCCCGCGTGCGCACGTTCGCGCGCTTCGTCGAGGCCGCCGTCGAAGAGCACACGCCCCTGCCGCACGATCATGAGGCGCGTCGAGAGCTGTTCGACGACCGTCAACTGGTGGCTCGACAGGACGACGGCGCCGCCGCGTTGCGCGAGGCCGGCGATCGCGCGCTTCGCGGCGCGGATGCCGACGGGATCGAGGCCCGAGAGCGGCTCGTCGAGCAGCAGCACCTTGGGCTCGTGCAGGAGCGCCATGCACAGCGCGAGTTTCTGACACATGCCGCGCGACAACTCGCCGCCCAGCGCGTCGCGTTTGCCGAACAATTCGAAGTGCTGCAGCAGTTCGGTCGCGCGCTTCTTCCAGTCCGCGACGCGGTACAGGGCGGCGGTGAAGTCGAGGTGTTCCCAGACCGTCAGCGCGTCGAACGGTTGCGGTTGGTCGGGCACCCACGCGAGGCAGCGCTTCGCGTCGAGTTCGGCGCTGACGAGGTCGTGGCCGCCGACGCGCGCGCTGCCGCTCTCGATCGGCAGCACACCGGCCAACGTGCGCAGCGTCGTGGTCTTGCCGGCGCCGTTCGGACCCACGAGTCCGAGGATCTCGCCCGCGTACAACACGAGATCGAAACCCGCGACCGCCGCGGTCTCGCCGTAGTGCTTGGTGAGGCCGCGCACTTCGAGGACCGCCGCTCCGCGCGGGCGCGCCGTCGCGTCGGATCCGCCGAGAACGCCGGGCGCGTCCGCGACCGGGGCCGCCGGCGCGGCGGACGCCGCCATGTCACCTGCTTGCCGGGGGTCCTCGTGTGTCGTTCCCATCTCGCTGGCGATCCTATCGGCACACGGGTGAGGCTCGCGGAGCACTCGTTCGACGCCCGGTTCAACTCGGGAGCGCCCCGCGACCGAACTTGTGGGTGTCGGCGCGCGTCGCGACGACGCCAACGCCCCCATTCGTCCCGTGGAAGCCGACGTCAGCGCCATCGATCCGGATTGGAGTCGCGAGCACGAGGCGCGCGGCGAGTACGCGCCGGGCAAACGCCTGCTCGCGGCGCTGCGCAGCTACCAAGGTGCGCGCGGTCCGCTCGCGCCGCTCGTGCGCAAACTCGCCGAGCTGCGCCACCGCCTGTGGTCGGCCGTGACGAGCTGCGACATCCCGCTCGACGCGCGCATCGCCGGCGGTCTGTTGCTGCCGCATCCCTCGTGCATCGTCGTGCACCCCGACGCCCACGTCGGGCCGAATTGCCTGCTGTTCCAAGGCGTGACGATCGGCACGCGCGCGGGGCTCGACGGCGCCCCGATCCTCGAAGGTCACGTCGACGTCGGAGCGGGCGCGAAGATCCTCGGTCCGATCCGCATCGGCGCGCACGCGAAGATCGGAGCGAACGCCGTCGTCCTGTGCGACGTGCCGAGCGGCGCGGTCGCCGTCGGCATCCCGGCGCGCGTGACCGTCCCGCGGCGCGCGAGCGCCTGAGCGCCGACGGCCGGACGCGGGTGTCGCGCGCGTCGCGTACGCGGCGGACGAACGCCGCTCAGGCCGCGTTCGGCGAGTGCTGCGCGAGATCGGCGAAGCGACCGACGATCTTCGTGTGCAGCGAGGCGAGGCCGTGGCGGCGCGTCGGTTGGGTGCTCGAAGGCAGCACGACCGCCGCTTCGACCATGTCGCCGATCTGGCGCCAGCCGACCGCGTCGAGCGGGTGCTCGACGAGCACGACGTCGAAGGGCCGCTGGCCGAGCACGCGCCCGCAGGCCTGATCGACGGCCGCGACGACCTTCGCACGCTCGCCGTCGATACGCGCGTCGAAGCGCATCAGGAACGCACCGCGTCCTTCGACACGCGTCGCGAACTCGCGGAACAGGTACTCGGCTTCCGACGCGTTCGAGTAGTCGGGCCAGGCGAAGAAGACGCGTGTGTCGCTGTGGGTCTGCATGGTGTGGTTCTCGTGGCGACGCACCGGGAGGTCCGAGGGTCGACTGTGATCCGTCGCGGCCGCGGGCCGGAGCGCGGGCGCCGTGCGAGCGCTGCGTGCGCGCACACGCATGTCGCGACCGACCTTCGCGGCCTGGCGCCAGACTTGCGTGACGGGGCCGAAGTCGACGTCGGCGAAACCGGCGTCGTGCAACGCGCGTTCGAGCGCGGTGCGTGTCCAGCTCCACTTGTGGATCTGCGGCACGCCCTCCTCCTCGACCATCGGCGGCCAGCCGTGGATGCCGATCAGACCGAGGTCGAAGCCGCGGTCGTCCGTGTAGCGGCCGAGGATGCGGATGCACGCTTCGAGGTCGGGCAGTTCGAGGAACAGCTCGCCGCTGGGGCGCAGCACACGGCGCCACTCCTTCAAGGCGCGCAGCGCTTGGTTGTAGGGCAGGTGCTCGAACAGGTGGTTGGCTTCGATCACGTCGACACTCGCGTCCGCGAACGTCGCGAGGTCGTGCACGTCGGCGACGACGTCGGGAGCGAGGCTCGCGTTCGTGTCGACGTTGATCCAGCCGGCGCGTCTGTCGCGACCGCAACCCAGATGCAGACGCACGAGGCCCGGCCCTTCGCGCGGTGCGAGAGCCGGCTCGTCGCCGCGCCGTTTCGCTGCGCGCGTCCACTCACCGCCGCTCCACAGCTCGCGGTGCAACGCGAACGTGTCGAGTTCGATCGCGTGGCCCTGCGTCGCCGCGAAGAAGTCGTCGCTCCAGTCGTCGCCGTAGTGCGTGACGAACCAGCGGTTGGCGAAACGTTTCGCGCGCACCTGGTACTCCTCGCGGCTGATCGTGTTCGTCCCGGCCGCGCCGTACGTCGTGCCGCCCAGGTGCCGGTAGCTGACGTCGTCGCTGTAGCCGACCCACCAGCCGGCGCGGTAGCACTTGTAGGCGAGTTCGTGGATCGCGCCCCAGCAGTAGCGGAACGCGGGGTTCAGGAAACCGACCTCGTCGAGCGCTTCGCGGCGCATCATGAAACCGAGGTAGTCGCAGGTCGTGACGGGGCGCACGCCGCCGCCCGCGCGCGGCTCCGCGGCCGGATAGCCGCCGTCGCGATTCGTCGGCGAGAGGATCGCGAGCCGCGGATTCCGCGCGAACGCGTCGACGAGGATCTGCGCCGCGTCGACGCCGTCGTCGAACACGACGTCGTTCATCAGCACCCAGTAGTAGTCGTAGCCGCCGTGGGCGCTCAGCGCTTCGTCCTGCGCCACCGCGCGCTTCGCAGCGGCGAGCGCCAAGTCGTGGCCGTAGCACTTGCCGCGGAAGTCGTGGTCCGCGTACCACAGCGAGCTGTGCGGGCTCAGTTTGTCGAGGTCGGTGCCGCACTCGACGACGTGGAAGTCGATCGGCAACGACGAGGCCGCGCGCAGCCGCGTGACCATGGCGTCGACGAGGTCCGGACGGTTGCGTGAGGCGATGAGGGCGGCGATGCGCGGGGTGTGCATGGCGGTGTGTTCGCTGTGCGTCTCAGGCGACGCGGCGCAGGGCGTTGGTGGTGGTCGCGCTCGGCGTCGCCTCGGCGCTCGCGTCGAACTCGCGCTCGCGATGCACGACGAAGACCTCGTGACCGCGCGCGGCCAGGGCCTCGGCGATCGCGCTCGCGAGCAGCACCGAACGATGCCGCCCCGCGTTGCAACCCAGGCCGATGCGCACGTCGTCGTCGACACTCGCGAGCATCTCGACCAGCGGCACCACCCGGTCGACGAATTGCTGCGCCGCCGGTTGCGCCATCACGAACTCGCGCATCTGTTCGTCCGGCGGACTGAACAGCCCCCACCGCGCATCACGCGCCGGGTTCGAGAGGAAGCTGACGTCGAAGTAGTGGTTCGCCGGCGGCGGGCCGTACTTGAAGCCGAACGTGACGAGCGTGATGCGGGAGCGGGCGGTCATGGGGACAGGGTCGCCTCGGCCCTCGCTCGAGGTGGACGACCGTCGGCCCTGTCGGCCATCGCACCCCGCGGGAGGAGCGCCGGCGCGCGCGCCGGATCAGCGCTGGGACGTACCGCCGGTGGAGCACGTGCGGCAGCGGACCAGCCTGTGCGTGGCACCGCCCAAGCGCCCCCACTACAGTCGCGCCGATGCTGCGTGTGCTGTCGTTGTGCCTCCTCGTGACCGTCGGATGCGTCGGTCCGTCGGCTCGCCACGAGCCGCAGCCGGGCTTCACGTCGTCGGCGGCCGACGTGCGATGGCGCGTGATCGGCCACAGCGTGGAGCAGCGGCCCTTGCGGGTCACGACCCTCGGCCACGGACCCCGACGCGTGCTGTGGGTCGGCGGCATCCACGGCAACGAACGCGAGGGCCGGGTCGCCACGGAAGAGCTCCCGCAGGCCTTCCTCGCCCTCCGTGACGCGGAGGCCCTGGTCACGCTGACGATTCTCGAGGACGCCAATCCGGACGGCAGCGCACTCAACACGCGCGGCAACGCCAACGGTACGGACCTGAACCGCAACCACCCGGCGAAGGACTTCGAGCCGAGCCGGCTGCACGGCCTCCAACCTCTGGACCAACCCGAGGCACGGGCGCTGCACGATCTGGTACTGGCACTGAAGCCGCACCTGGTGATCGTCGCGCACAGTTGGCAAGGCGACCACTTCATCAACTACGACGGGCCGGCTGCGCACCTCGCGCAGCGGTTCAGCGAGCGCAGCGGCTACCGCGTGAAGGCCTCCGACACGTTCGCAGAGACACCCGGGTCGCTCGGATCGTGGGTCGGCACGACGCTGCAGACACCGATCCTGACACTGGAGTACAGCCGCGGCCGAGAGCCGGTGGCCGCTTGGGAGGAGACGCGAGCGGCGATCTTGGCGGTGATCCTCGAGGGGTGACGCCCTCGGCTGCACCGCGTGGCTCGTCCACGGTGCAGCGCGGCTGGACTGCTGGTCGCTGCGCCGCCCGACGTGAGTGCCGACGCTCGCCGTCGCGCGCGACGCCGACGAGCGGAGCGCGAACGAACGCACGCTCGTGCTCGTGCACCGAAAGGGACCAACGTGATCCCTCGTGCGTTCGCAATCACCCCAGCGCGGGAGCTGGGCAGGCTGCGCACCATCTCGGAGCGGTGCCGAGAACGCGTGGTGTGCGGCGGGACCACAGGACACGCTCCGGCGAACGGGCCGAACGTGCGAGAACGCTAAGCTCCTCGGCCTTCGAAGCCCCTCCGACCGCGCCCCCAGCCATGTCCGAGATCACGCCCGCCGCTGCCCCCATCGACCCGTTCGCCCCGCGCCACATCGGACCGTCCGACGCCGACCAGGCGCACATGCTCGGGACGCTCGGGCTCACTTCGCTGGAGCAACTGGTCGGGCAGACGGTGCCGCAGTCGATCCGCCTCGGGCGCGAGCTGTGCCTGCCGGCGCCGCTCGGCGAGACGGCGGTGCTCGCGGACCTGGCCGAACTGGCGGGCATGAACGACGTGCGGCGCGCGCTCATCGGCCTGGGCTACCACGGCTGCATCACGCCGGGTGTGATCCTGCGCAACGTGCTCGAGAATCCGAGCTGGTACACGCAGTACACGCCGTACCAGGCCGAGATCGCACAAGGGCGCCTCGAAGCGCTCATCAACTACCAGACGGTGGTGTGCGAGTTGACGGGCTTCGAACTGGCCGGCGCGTCGCTGCTCGACGAGGGCACGGCGGCGGCCGAGGCCATGGGCATGGTCGGTGCGAAGAGCAAACACTCGACCTGGCTCGTCAGCGACCGCTGCCACCCGCAGACGATCGAGGTCGTGAAGACGCGCGCGGCGGTGCTCGACATCGAGGTCGTCGTCGGCGACGCGCACGCACACGACTTCGCCGCGCGGCCGGTGGCGGCGCTGCTCGTGCAGTACCCCGACACGTACGGGCGCGTCGACGACTTCGCGCCGCTCGCGAAGCGCGCACACGACGCCGGTGCGGCGCTCGTGTGTGCGACGGACCTGCTCGCTCTCACACTGCTGAAGGAGCCGGCCGCCTGGGGCGCCGACGCCGCGGTCGGTTCGGCGCAGCGCTTCGGCGTGCCGTTCGGCTTCGGTGGTCCGCACGCCGCGTTCCTCGCGACGAAGGACGAGTTCAAGCGCCAGATGCCGGGCCGCATCATCGGCATGTCGAAGGACGCCGACGGCAATCCGGCGCTGCGCATGGCGATGCAGACGCGTGAGCAGCACATCCGCCGCGACAAGGCCACGAGCAACATCTGCACGTCGCAGGTGCTGCTGGCGAACATGGCCGGCTTCTACGCCACGTACCACGGGCCCGCGGGCCTCGAGCGCATCGGGCGCCGCGTCCACGGGCTGGCGCGCGCGCTCGCGCACCACTTGCGCGGCGCGGGTTGGCAGTGCGAACAAGCGCGCGGTTCGAAGGAGAGCGCGCTCTTCTTCGACACACTGCGCGTCGGCTTCGGTCCGCTGAAGGCCGACGTCGCGGTGCAGAAGGCCGCGGCGGCCGGCTTCGAACTGCGCAGCATCGACGCGAACACGTTCGGCATCGCGCTCGACGAGCGTTCGACCGCGGAAGAGATCGCGACGCTCCTCGCTGCACTCGGTGTGCGCGTCGACGCGGCGAACGTCGCGGCCCACGCCGGCGAACAGGTCGAACTCCCGGCGGCCTTCCGCCGCACGTCGAAGTACATGCAGCAGGCCGTGTTCTCGCAGTACCACAGCGAGCACGCGATGCTGCGTTACCTGAAGCGCCTCGAGATGCGCGACCTGTCGCTCGTGCACTCGATGATCCCGCTGGGCTCGTGCACGATGAAGCTCAACGCGACGACCGAGATGATCCCGGTCACGTGGCGCGGCTTCTGCGACCTGCACCCGTTCGCGCCGGTCGAACGCGCGAAGGGTTACCTCGAGATGGTGCGGCGCCTGTCCGACGCGCTGGCCGAGATCACCGGCCTGCCCGCGGTGAGCCTGCAGCCGAACGCCGGCAGCCAAGGTGAGTACGCGGGTCTGCTCGCGATCCGCGGCTACCACAAGGCGCGCGGCGACGACCACCGTCGTGTGTGCCTCATCCCGACCTCCGCGCACGGCACGAATCCGGCGAGCGCCGTGATGGCCGGCATGAAGGTCGTCGCGATCGCGTGCGACGATCGCGGCAACATCGACCTCGCTGATCTCGAGAGCAAGGCCAAGCTCCACGCGAAGGAACTCGGCGCGCTCATGATCACGTACCCGTCGACACACGGCGTGTTCGAGGACGAGGTGCGGCGCGTGTGCGAGATCGTGCACACCCACGGCGGTCAGGTGTACCTCGACGGCGCGAACATGAACGCACTCGTCGGGCTCACGCGCCCCGGCGACTTCGGCGCCGACGTGTGCCACCTCAACCTGCACAAGACCTTCTGCATCCCGCACGGCGGCGGCGGTCCGGGTGTCGGACCGATCGCGGCGAAGGAGCACCTGCGCCCGTTCATGCCGGGCCACCGCTCGTACACGGCCTGGGTCGGTCGCGACGCGGGCGCGGTGTGTTCGGCGCCGTTCGGCAGCGCGGGCATCCTGCCGATCAGCTACGCCTACATCGCGATGATGGGCGGCGAGGGTCTGCGCCGTGCGACGAGCGTCGCGATCCTCTCGGCCAACTACATGGCCAAGCGGCTCGAGGGCCACTACGACGTGCTCTACCGCGGTCGTGCGGGACGCTGCGCGCACGAGTTCATCCTCGACCTGCGCCCGTTCGAGAAGAGCGCCCACGTGACCGCCGAGGACGTCGCGAAGCGCCTCATGGACTACGGCTTCCACGCGCCGACGATGAGCTGGCCGGTGGCGGGCACCGTGATGATCGAGCCGACGGAGAGCGAGCCGCTCGCCGAACTCGACCGCTTCTGCGACGCGATGATCGCCATCCGCCGGGAGATCGCGGCCATCGAACGCGGCGAACTGGTGAAGGACGACAACCCGCTCAGCCGGGCGCCGCACACCGCGGCCCAGGTCACCGCGGACGTGTGGAACCGGCCGTACAGCCGCCAACAGGCCGCCTGGCCGGCCGCGTGGTCGCACGACGCCAAGTTCTGGCCGCACGTCACGCGCATCGACAACGGGTACGGCGACAAACACCTCGTCTGCACGTGTCCGACCGTCGAGGAAGTGGTCGGCGCGGCGCAATGATCAAGAGTTGACGCACACGAAGTGCACACGGGTCTCGAACTCGTGCGCATCGTGGCCAGAGTGAGCAGCGCGGCAGCGGCGGGCGGTTCCCGTCGCTGCCGCGCCGCTACATTCGGGCTCCCTCGTGTTCGCGAACCCTTTCGGACTCCTTGCGCTCCTGGCCGTTCCGGCGGTCGTGGGCCTGCACCTCTACCGCCGGCGGCACGTGCCGCACACGGTCGCGGCGCTGTTCCTGTGGAGCGAAGTGGCCGACAGTCCGGCGGCCGGACGTGTGCGCCAGCCGCTCGTGCGGAGTCCGAGTTTCTGGTGCGAGATCCTCGCGGCGCTCTTCGCGGCCCTGGCCTTCGCGGGGCCGCGCTGGTTCACGGGCGAGTTGCCGCACCGCGTCGTCGTGATCGACGGATCGGCGTCGATGAGCGCCGTCGACGCCCAGGGCGCGAGTGCCTGGTCGCGCGCGCAGGAGCGCCTGCGCGACGAACTCTCGGACCTGCCGGCGCGTGCACGCGTGAGCCTGATCGCGACCGGTCCGCGACCGACGACACTCGCGGGTCCGGCGGCGTGGCGCGACGAAGCGCTCGCGGCGCTCGACGACTTCGAGCCGGGCTTCGCGAGCCACGCGTTCGCGCCGGCTCTCGATCTCGCGCGCGGTCTCGCCGGCGGCGGCGACGTGTGGTTCGCGACGGACGCGTTCCAACCGTTCGGCGAAGGCTTGCGTGTGTTCGCGTTCGGAGCGGCGCTCGGCAACACGGCGCTGGTCGCCGCACGGCGGACGAGAGACGGTGACGACGCGGAACTCGTGCACGCCACCATCGCGCGCTTCGGAGCGAGTGCGGCCGGCACGACGTTCGTGCTGCGCGACGAGGCGAGCGGGACCGTGCTCGCCGCACGCACACTCGAACTCGCGCCCGGTGCACGCAGCGATCTCGTGTTCGAGTTGCCCGAAGGCGCGGGCACGCTCGCGCTCGAACTCTCGGACCCCGTCGCCGCGATCGACGCACTCGCCATCGACAACCGCGCGCTGCTCGTTCCGGACGCGACGCCGCCGCTGGCGGTGTTCGTGAACGGCTCGAACGAACTCGTGCGCGCCACGCAGCTCGCCTCCGCGAACGACGGGCGGCCGGATCGACTGCTCGCGATCGCGCCGGCACTCGAACTCGCCGAGTCGGTGGACGCGGCGGAGCTCGTGCTCGATCTCGACGGCACGAGCCCGGCCGTGGCGAGCACGCGTCGTTGGACGCTGCGTGCACGGAGACCCACTGCACCCGTCGCGTGGATCGGCCCCTTCCTCGTCGAGCGGCGCCATCCCCTGCTCGTCGGCGTCGAGCTCTCCGGAGTCGCGTGGGTCGGCGACGAGACTCTCGACCTGCCCGGCCAACCGATCGTGTCCGCGGGCAGCGCCGTGCTCGTCGCCGATCGCGCCGTCGACACGGGCCGCGAGATCACGCTCAACACGGACCTCGCGGTCGGCACGTTCACACGTTCGCCGGACTGGCCGATCCTGCTCACGAACCTCGTCGAGTGGCGGCGCGCCGCACTGCCCGGTCCGCGGCGCGTGAATCTCGTCGTCGGCGAAGAGCTGTGGGTCGGCGCGCCCGAGCCCGGCACGTGGCTGCTCGAAGGTCCGTCGGGTTCGTTCGAGCGGCGCGGCGGACGCGACATCGTCTTCGAGGGCCTCGATCGACCGGGCCTGCACGAACTCGCACGCGACGAGCGCACCGTCGCCAAGATCGGTGTGAGTTTCCTCGACCCGTCGGAGTCGGATCTGTCGGGGCTGTCGAGTGGTGAATCACCGGCGAGCGCCGCGGCTTCGCGTTCGCTGTCGGCGGGCCGCAGCCGGCTCGAGTGGCTGCTCGGACTCGCTGCGCTCGCCGCGCTCGCGTTCGACGCCTGGGTCCTGTCGAGGAGCCGCACGAGCTGATCACGATGGGACTCGTCGAACCCGCCGCACTCGTCCTGCTCGGTCCGCTCGCTTGGGTCTTCTGGCGCACGAAGCCGGACGGCACGGGAGCACGCGTGCTGCGCGGCCTCGTGTTCGTGCTGCTCGTGCTGGCGCTCGCCGGCCCGTTCCTTCCGATCGGCAGTCCGGGCCGCGATCTCGTGATCGTGGTCGATCGTTCACTCTCGATGCCGAAGGACGGCGACGATCGCGCACTCGAACTCGTGCGTCTGGCCGAAGAGCAACGCGCACACGGCGACCGCCTCGGCATCGTCACGTTCGGTGTGCGTCCGACGATCGAACAGGCGCCGCTCGAGAACGGGCGCTTCGCCGGCTTCACGGGCGACGTCGATCGCAACGGATCGGATCTCGCCGGAGCGCTCGAACTGTCACTCGGCCTGATCCCGGAAGGTCGACCCGCTTCGTTGCTCGTGCTGTCGGACGGCGCGGCCACGACGGACGTGCCGCCGGGCATCGCGCAGCGCGCATTCGGACGCGGCGTGGCGATCGACGTGCGCGAACTCGAGCGCTCGACGAGCGCCGACCTCGCGATCGAACGCATCGACCTGCCCGAAGCCGTCGGCGAGGGCGAGCCGTTCCAGTTCGGCGTGTGGGTGCGCGCGAGCCGCGCCGTGACGCAGGAGTTTCGGCTGGTGCGCGGCGGGCGTGAGCTGTCGAGCGGACTCGAGACGTTCGAACCCGGCCTCAATCGACTCGTGTTCCGCGACGTGCTCGAGCGCGGCGGCGTGGCCGAGTACGCGGTCGAAGTCGGAGTCGAGGGCGACGCGACGCCCGAGAACAACCGCGGTGTCGGCGCGGTGCTCGCGCGCGGTGCGCCGCGTGTGCTCGTCGCGAACGAGGACGGGAACGCGTCGACGCTCGCGCAGGCACTCGCAGCGCGCGGCGTGCTCGTCGACGTGCGCGCGCCCGAAGACGTCGTGTGGGCGCCGCTCGCACTCTCGGCCTATCGCGCGGTCGTGCTCGAGAACATCGACGCGGGCCGCATCGGCGAACGCGGCCTCGAAGCGCTCTTCGACTTCGCGACGGAACGCGGCGGCGGATTGCTGGTCACGGGCGGTCAGGCTTCGTTCGGCCGCGGCGGCTACCACCGCAGTGCGATCGACGAACTCCTGCCCGTGTCGATGGAACTGCGCCAGGAGCACCGCAAACAAGCGGTCGCCATGTCGATCGCGATGGACCGCTCGGGTTCGATGTCGATGCCCGTCGACGGTTCGCGCACGAAGATGGACCTCGCGAACGCGGGCGCGGCGGCGTCGATCGAGTCGCTCTCCCCCATCGACTCCGTGTCGGTGCTGGCGGTCGACACCAGCGCGCACGTCATCCACCCGCAGAGCACACTCGAGAACCCCGCGCCGCTGCTGATGAAGGTGCGGCGCATCGCTTCGGAAGGCGGCGGCATCTACTGCTACAACGCGCTCACCGCGGCCGTCCTGCAACTGAAGGACGACGAGCGCCTCACCAAACACATCATCCTGTTCGCCGACGCGAGCGACGCGGACCAGCAGGAGGGCTGCGTCGCGCTGGTGAGCGAAGCGCGGGCGAGCGGCATCACCTGTTCGGTCATCGCGCTGGGCACGGCGACCGACGTGCACGCGGGTTTCCTGCGCGCGGTCGCGTCCGCCGGCGGCGGCACGGTCGCGTTCACGGCGTCGCCGACGGATCTGCCGCGCCTGTTCGCGCAGGAGACGCTGACCGTCGCGCGCGCCAACTTCGTCGAGGAGCGCACGGCGACGCGCGCGTTGCCCGGACTCCTGGGCCTCGGGGACCTGCCTGCGGCACAGTTCCCGTCGCTCGGCGGCTACAACCTGACCTACCTGCGCCCCGAGGCGACGGCGGCGGTCGTGACGACCGACGAGTACGCGGCGCCGGTGCTCGCGTTCGCCTACCGCGGGCTCGGCCGCGTCGCCGCGTACACGGGCCAGATCGGCGGGAAGTACGGCTCCGATGTCGCGCAGTGGAGCGAGTTCAGCGGCTTCGCGACCGGCCTCGTGCGTTGGTTGCTCGGGACCGAGGAACCCGGCGGACTGTTCGCGACGGTCGTGCGCGAGGGTTCGCGAGCGCGCTTCGTGCTCGAAGTCGACCCGAGCGCGCCGATCCCCGCACAGCTCGGCGCGCTGAGGGCCTCGGCGCTCCTGCCGGACGGCACGAAGGCCGAGCTGTCGTTCGAGCGCCGCGACGCGACCACGTTCGAAGCGCGGCTCGACCTGCCGGTCGGCGGGACGGTGCTCGCGACGCTCGCGCTGCCCGACGGCGCGGCGGTCGCGCTGCCGCCCGCGAGCCTGCCCTACTCGCCCGAGTTCGAAGGCGAAGGCGGCGCGTCGGCGCGGCGCACGCTGCAGGAACTCGCGCTCGGCAGCGGCGGGAGCGTGCTCGCGAGTGCGACCGAGTTGTTCCGCGGCGAACGCGGCGACCTCGGTTCGCGATCGCTGCACCGCGAGGTGTTGCTGGCGGCGCTGTTGTTGGCGCTGCTCGAGATCGCCATGCGGCGCCTCTCGCTGTGGTCGTACGTTCGCGTGCCGAACTGGCGGCGCCGAAAGAGCGCACCGGAGGCGCCGGCCGCGCCCGCGCCCGCTCGCGAACCGGTGCGTCGCTCGAACGAACGCCCCGTGCCCCCGCCCCCGGCGCCCGCGCCCGAGTCGACTCCGGAGAATCTCCAGGGTGCGTTGACCGACGCCCTGCGTCGTGCGCGCGGCCGACTCGCGCGCGGCGACGAGGACGGCAAGTGAGAGCGGCGCGCGGTCCGCGCGTCCTATCCTGGCGCGCGTGAACGGCGCGAGAGTCTTCGAGACGGCGTATGCGATCGAGCAGCGCTCGTCCACGACCGTGCTGATCGGAGCGGGCGTGCGGCGCGAACTCGCGGCGCGTGTCGCGCAGCTCGGACCCGACGGTGTCTTCGTCGTGTACGACGAACGGCTCGTGCGCGAGGCCACGGAACTCGAGCGCCTCGTCGACGCACGCGCTTCGTTCGCGGTGCACAGCGGCGAGGCGTCCAAGACTCTCGCCGAACTCGCGCGACTGTCACAGGCGTTGGCCGTGGCGCGAGCGTCGCGGCGCTCCGTACTCGTCGCACTCGGCGGCGGCGCACTCTGCGACCTGGTCGGTTTCCTCGGCGCGGTGCACCTGCGCGGACTGCCGGTCGTGTTGTGCCCGACGACGACACTAGCGGCGTGCGACGCCGCGCTCGGCGGCAAGAACGGCGTCGACGCGGGCGGACTGAAGAACGTGCTCGGCACGACGCGCCAGCCGGCGTTGGTGCTGTGCGACACACACTGGCTCGCGACGTTGCCGAACGAGCTCTTCCGCGAAGGCCTGGCCGAGATCGTGAAGAAGGCCGCGGTTCTCGACGCGGTGCGCTTCGAGCGCCTCGAAGAACTCGCGCCCGCTCTCGCCGAGCGCGACGACGACGCGCTCTTCGAAGCACTCGCCATGGCGGCCGAGATGAAACTCGCGGTCGTGCGCGAGGACCCGTTCGAGCGGGACCGCCGCCGCTGGCTGAACTTCGGTCACACCATCGGACACGCGCTCGAGAGTTCGGCGGGCTTCGCGTTGCGCCACGGCCAAGCGGT
>JBIKNC010000081.1:0-17201 GCA_044358925.1 Planctomycetota bacterium
CCAGGGCGCTCCGACGCGCGACGCGCCGGCGCCGCCCGAGCAAGAGACTCCGACCGCGCCCGCCTGCGTCGACCTGACGGCGCAACTCGAGGCCCGGCGCGCCGAGTTCGATCTGCCCGGCGTCGCGGCCGTCGTGATCCGCGGCGGCGAGATCGTCGCGCGCGGCGCGAGCGGCGTGCGGCGCGCGGGACACGAGGAACCGGTGACGGTCGACGATCGCTGGCACCTCGGCTCGTGCACGAAGGCGCTGACGGCCGTACTGGTCGCGCGGCTCGTCGACGCCAAGCTGCTCGACTTCGGGCGGCCGGTGCTCGAATACCTGCCACGGATCGCCGAGCAGCTCGACGAAGCGGCGCGCGAACGTTGGCGAGGATTGACACTCCTGCACCTCGTCACGAACCGCAGCGGCATCGGTTCGCCGCACGACGATCCGCTGCTGTGGGCCGAGCTGTGGAAGCGCGAGGGCACGCCGACCGAACAACGCGCGACGCTCGTGCGCCACATGCTCGCGAAGAAGCCGGCGGGCGAACTCGGCACGTTCCTGTACTCGAACGCCAACTGCGCGATCGCCGGGTACATCGCCGAGACGGTGACGGGCAAGCCGTACGAGGAGTTGATGCGTGCGCACGTGTTCACACCGCTGGGCATGAGCAGCGCAGGCTTCGACGTGCCGTGGGACCACGCTCTCGCCGAGGGCGCGAGCGCGACCGAGCCCTGGCCGCACCGTGCAACCGGCGAGCCCCTCACACCGAGCCCGACCGTCGACAACCCGCCCGCGATCGCGCCCGCCGGCACGGTGCACGCGAGCCTCGACGACTGGGCGAAGTTCGTCGCGCTGATCGTGCGCGGCGCGCGCGGCGAGCCGAGCGACTACCTGTCGATCGAGTCGTTCGAGGTCGTGTTGCACGCCCACCGCATCGACGATCACAGCAGCTACGCCGCCGGTTGGATGGTCGTCGAACGTCCGTGGGCGCGCGGCGCGAACCCCGGCGCGCGCGGCGTCTGCTACACGCACACCGGCTCGAACAACAGTTGGTTCGCGGTCGCGTGGCTCGCCCCGGAAAGAGACTTCGCCGTGGTCGTCGCGACCAACCGCGCCGGCG
This sequence comes from Planctomycetota bacterium, assembly GCA_044358925.1. Taxonomy (GTDB): domain Bacteria; phylum Planctomycetota; class UBA1135; order UBA1135; genus Rohdeia. The sequence continues at coordinate 1,104 of JBIKNC010000081.1, forward strand.
CCGCCGCATCCGCCGCATGTGACAGCATCGTCGGCGCTCTCATCGCAGAAGGCTTCGAACGCTGAAGCTCTCAGCGGCCGACAGGCCGCATGCGTCCAAAGCGTTCTGTTTTCCTTTGCTTTGACTTTGCGTCCTTTGCGGTGACGTGCAACGCCCGGTGCTCGGGGTCTGTTGCACGTCACCGCAAAGGACGCAAAGGACGCAAAGTCAAAGCAAAGGAAGACAGGACACGCCTTCGAAGCTGAGAGCGCCCTGAATCTTGTGGCGTCTTCAAATCGGCCGACGCAGCGGCTCGCGGCCAGCACGCGCGCGCAGCCAGTTGAGCGCACTGAGGACTCTTGGCCGCGCCACGACGCGGCGCTCGAAGGCGCGTTTGCCGGGCAGATCGAGCAGCACGAGGCCGGCGAGCATCGTCAGCAGTCCTTGGCCCGGCAGCACGAGCAGAACGAGGCCGGTGAACACGAGAACGGCGCCGAGCACGTTCTTCGCACCGACGAGGAATGCCACGAGCAACGGGTGTTCGTCGCGCCAGGCCGCGCGCGGCGCAAGGGGGTGCTCGAAGTAGTCGGCCGGCAGGCGCGCCACGAGCATGGGCAGGGCCACGAGGCTCACGACGAACGTCGCGATCGAACACGCGACGAGCAGCGTCACGAGTCCGGGGTGGGCGCTCAGCCAGTCGAAGAGCGGTGTCACGTGGGCGACGCGTCGATCGCCAAGATCTCGAGGTCGGCGATCACGGGCAGGTGGTCGGACGCTCGGCGCGCGAGTTCGAGGCGCGAGCGCGCGCACTGCACGAGTTCGACGTCGCCGCGTACCCAGATCCCGTCGAGCGCGCGCAGCGGCGCGTACGACGGGTAGGTGGCCTGCGGGCGGCTCGCACCGCGGAACTCCGCCGCGACGAAGCGGCGCGAGAGGCTGCCGAGCCAGTCGTTGAAGTCGCCCGCGACGATGGTCGGCGTGCGCGCATCGATCCGCGCGAGCCGAGCGCTGGCGAGGAAGCGGTCGACCTGCATGGAGCGCTCGATCCCGGACAACCCGAGGTGCAGCGAGAAGACGTGCAGCGTGCGCGACGCGCCGTCCGGCAGATCGACGTGCACGCGCGCATGCAGCGCGGCGCGTGCCTTCTTGGGCGGAATGCGCAAATCGAGGTTCTCGACCTCTTCGAGGCGGTGGCGCGACAGGATCGCGTTGCCGTACTCGCCTCCGTTGCCGAACTTCTTCACGTTCACGACGTACGCGCCGTGCGTGTATCCGAGTAGTTCCGTCAGGCGTTCCATCTGGGACTCGCCGCGGAAGCGCGGACTCTTGCGCGCGACTTCCTGCAGGAGCACGACGTCCGGCGCCTCGTGGGCGATCACCGCCGCGATGCGCTCGGGGTCGTAGCGCCGATCGAGTGCACCCACGCACTTGTGGATGTTGTAGGAGAGGACGCGCAGGCGCATGGAACGGTCGGCAAGGTTAACCAGCGATGCGCGCGACTCACGACGGGAGCGACCGCATTGCTAACCTCGCGTCGTGGAACTGCTCTTCACACTCGCGAGCATCGTCTCGATCGTCGCCGCCGCGATTGCGAGTGTGCACCTGCTGCTGACCTACCGTTCACCCCCGTCGGCCGTCGCGTGGTTGTTCGCGTTCTGGGCACTGCCGATGCTCGGTGTGTTCCTGTACGTGACGTTCTCGGTCTACAGCGGACCGCGGCGTGTGCGGCGCCGTCGGCGGCTGTCGCGCTCGCTGCGGTCGGTCGAGCGCCGCGCTCCGAAGCGTGGAGCAGCGCGCGACGACGCATCCGTCAGCGTCGTCGACGCGGTCGCGCGACGCAGCGGCGCACTTCCGAAGACGATCGGCAATCGCGTCGTGTTGCACGCGGACGGTGCGGACGCGCGGCGCGACATGTTCGAGCTCGTGCGCGGCGCGCAGCGCTCGCTGTGGATCGAGACGTACATCTTCGAACGCGACGCGTTCACCGAGGAGCTGTGCGAACTGCTCGCAGAGCGCCGCGCCGCCGGAGTCGACGTGCGTGTGCTCGTCGACGGCATAGGTTCGCGCCGCTTCCTGTGGCGCAACCTCGCGCCGCTCCGGCGTCTCCGCATCCCACACGAGTGCTTCCTCGCACCGAACCCGTTCATGGGCCGCCTCCAGATCAACTCGCGCAACCATCGCAAGTTGCTCGTCGCCGACGGTGAACGGGCGCTGCTCGGCGGGCGCAACTTCGCCGCGCCGTACTTCGACGACGGTCCGGCCGGGATTCGCGACACCTCGGTCCGTGTGGAAGGGCCGGCAGTGGGCGTGCTCTCGGGAGTGTTTCTCGAGGACTGGGTCGTCGCGACGGAGAGTTCGCCCGACGAGCTGAGCGCGATCGCGTCGCCGCTTGCGGTCGGCCACACCGACCTGCGCGTGGTGCCGCACGGCTGCGACGAGGTGCGCGACGTGTTCGTGCCGCTCGTCAGCGCGGCGATCCGCAGCGCGCGCACGTCGATCCTCATCGTCACGCCGTACTTCGTGCCGGACGAGACGGTCTTGCACGACCTGCGGCTGGCGGCGCTCGCCGGCGTGGAGGTGCGGCTGCTCGTGCCGTTCAAGACGCCCGAGATCTGGCCCGATCTCGGTGGGCGCCGCTGCTTCGACCCGCTGTTGCGCGTCGGCGTCGGCATCTGGCGCACGCGCGGTCCGTTCCTGCACAGCAAGGCCATCGTGGTCGACGACGAGCGTGCGTTCGTCGGCTCGGCGAACTTCGACCAGCGCTCGTTCAACTTGAACTACGAGTTGTCGCTCGAGATCGAGGACCCGAGTTTCGCCGCGGAACTGGTGCGTTCGTTCGAGCCCGATTTCGCGCGCGCCGAGCGCATCGACGCCGAGACTTTCCTCGCGCGCTCGTGGGCCGCGCGCGCGCTCGAGAACTTCGTGTCGCTCTTCTCGCCGCTCTTGTGAGTCGGCGGCCGGCGCGCCGGTCAGCGCGGCGTTGCGTCGTCGGCGCGCGTGCGGCCCGACATGGCCAGGCTCTTGTCGCGTGTCGACAGCAGAAGGAGATACGCGAGGTTCACGACGACTTCCTCGGCCATGTACGGCGCGCCCATGTGCGGCGAGCTGTAGCGCAGTCCGTGGCCCGGTTCCCAGGCGCACAGGAAACGCCAGCGCCACTGCGGCAGCACCGCGGCGAACGCGCGCGGGTTCGCGACCGAGAGTGCGAGCAGCCCGAGCGCGCCGCCCGGTTCGCCGTAGGCGTGGCTGTTGAGCATCCACGGGTGGCGCTCCGCCATGAGTGCGGTGAGCGGGCCGGCCATGCCGCTCTCGCCGTCTTCGCGCAGCACTTCGGCGAGTGCGACCAGGCCCGAGCGCGACCAGAACTCGTCCTCGTCCTTGTACGAACCGTTGTAGCCCATGCCGCCGTGGCCGCCGCTCGCGGGGTCGGACCAGGAGTGCACGACGTACGGCTCGATGTGCTCCCACACGCCCGACGCGATGCCGCAGCGGCGCGCGAGTGCATCGAGAACGAGCAGGTGCGCGGCCGGCGCCATGAGCGCCTGGTCGTCGTAGGGCAGACCTTCGGGGCCGTGGCCGAACGCGGGCATTCCGAAGGCGCTCGCGTGTGTGGTCGACGGCAACCACTCGATCGCTTCGCGCACCCAGGTGAGCGCTGCCGCGTCGCCCGTCGCGAGGTGCCACTCACACGCGAGCCAACCGTGGAAGGCGATCGCCCAGTAGGCCAGGCCCTTCATCTCGCTGGGCCGCGGGAAGTTCGCGGTCGACGCGGCGAGTGCGCGCGCGGCGTGTTCGCGCAACGCGCCGTCGCCCGTGCCGAGCAACGCGAGTCCGCCGAGCGGCGTGTTGACCTCCGGTGCGCCCGGCCACGAGCCGTCGGCGCGTTGCGTGCGCACCGCGAAGGCCGTGAGGTCCGCGTGCAGCGCATCGGCGAGTGCACCCGTGAGCGGAAACGTCGTGGCGAGTTCGGTGGGGAGCGCTGAACCGAAGCGCTCGGCCGTGAACGGTTGCGCGAGTGCGAGTGTGGCGAGACCGTCCGCGCGCAGCACGGTCAGCGCGACGTCCGTCCGACCGGCGAGCGCCGCACGTTCGAGCGCGCGCCCGAGCGTCGCCTCGTGCCCGCTTTCGAACCACGCGCGGCCCGCCGCGAGGCTGCCCGGCGCGAGGAGTTCGCCGTCGACCGCCACGACCAGGTCGCCGCGCACGAGACCGGCCGCCGCCGCCGCACCGTCGCGGCGCACGTGCATGACGGCGAACGCGCGGGTGTCGTGTTCGACGAGTGCGTCGAAGCCCAGTGCTCCGCACGCCACCTGATCCGGACCGTCGAAGCCGTTCTCCTTGCCGCGCAAGTCGCGTGTCGGCGCGCCGTGGTGGCGCTCGACGCAGAGATCGTCGACCAGCAGCGAGCCGCCGCGCGCCGTGATCTCGAGGGCCACGCTCCCTGCGCACGCATTCGGAACGCGTGCGAAGAGGCGCGTGCGTTCCGCGCCTCCGCCGACGACGGCGCCGCGCCGTTCGACCTGGGGGAGCGCGGTGCCGTCGAGCGCGAATCCGAGCTGCGCGGTGTCGTCGCTCGCGAGTACGTCGATCGACACCACGACGTACCAGCCGTCCGCGGCGACGCCCTCCACCTCCCGCGGCGCGCCGCCCTCGAAGCGCGCGACGAGACGGGCTCCGTCGGCGAGCCGCAGCGCGTGTCCGTCGCCGTGGGCGATGCGCTCGAGCGCCCCCTGCACCTCGAATCCGGCCGGTGCGGCGCCGTCGCCCGCGCGTTCGAAGCCGCCGTTGGGCAGTGCCATCCGTTCCGCCGCGACAGGGCCGGCGAGTGCGACGAGGAGGGGGAGGAGCGTGACCGTGGCCCGGCGTGCAACGTGCATCGCTCCATGATCGGGTGTCGTCGGCTCGTGCGCCAACCGAACGGCATCTCCGACCCCGCCCTCCAGACGGGGGTAGGTTTCTGGGTCGAGTTCACCGCGTGTCCACGTCGGGCGCGCGCACCCAGTCCCAGTCGTCCTCCGCGAGGACACCCGAACACGTCCATGCGTCGCTTCTCCATCGCCTCCCTGGCTCTTCTTGGTGCTGCCGCCATCGCCCCGTCCGCCCTCGCCGACGGCCGCGAGCCGGGCAGCGTGCTCCTCTACCCGATCCAGCAGTCGGCCCTGCTCAACCCGGGCGTGTTCAACATCGTCAGCGTGACGAACACGAACCGCGCCGGCTCGGGCGAGACGGACGTGCACTTCGAGTACGTCAACGTCACGAAGTCGCCGACGCCGTTCCTGTTCGCCGATTGCAACATCGCGGACCGCGTCGAGACCCTCACGCCGGCCGACACGCTCTCGGTCCTCACGAGCTGCCACAACGGCGCGCTCGACGCGCAGGGCTACCTGGTCGTCAGCGCCCGCAACCCGAACCTCGTCGACACGTACTGGGCGTTCAACCACCTGATCGGCTCGGAGCAGCTCGTCACCGCCGGCGGTGGCATGTACTCGCTCAACGCGCTGCCCTTCACGTCGCCGTTGCCCCAGGGCACGAACACGGACCTCGACCAAGACGGTCGCCGTGACTTCGACGGCAGCGAGTACGAAGGCATCGCGGACGAGCTGTACATCGACAGCTTCATCGGCGTGCTCGGCGGCGACCTCGTGCTGGTCGGCCTGCTCGGCGGCGAGTACCTGATCAACGTCAACTTCATCATCTACAACGACGACGAGTTCCAGCTCTCGGGCCAGTACGCGTTCTCGTGCTGGACGCGTACGCCGCTGGCGGCGATCTCGGGCTACTTCACGGAAGCCGGCCTGTCGACGACCGCCAACGACGAGAACGAACTCGACATCACCTGCGACGGCGAAGAAGACGTCGAGACGGGTTGGGCGCTGGTTCGTCCGATCAACGCGCTCTCGATCACGAGCCCGACGGTCGCGAACCCGGCCGTGCTGGGCGCGCTGGCCAACGACAACGGCATCTGGCGCAACGCTCGCGAACTCTGGGAGAGCCCCACGAAGCAGTTCAACGGCGAGTTCGGTAGCTGAGCCGAAGGTCTGATGCACGGCGCGCCGCGCCGTGACGAACGAGGCGGGCCGCAGGGCCCGCCTCGTGTCGTTGGGGGAGGTCTGCGAACGGCTCGCGGCGTGGTTCGTGCGGCCGCGCTCGCACGCCGGCGGTCGCACACCAAATGCGATTTCCTAGAGGGTTCGACCCAGGTCCGCGACTCAGGGGTATTTTTTTCCACGGGACGTCCGCCTGCTGTGTCGGCGGCGATTCCGACGTCCGTTCCCCCCCGTTCGATCCGATTCTTCATGCGAACCACCGTCGCCGCTCTCGCCCTCTCCGCTCTCTCCGCACTCGCTCCGTCCGCTCTGGCCGACGGCCGCGAGCCGGGCAGCGTGCTCGTCTATCCGATCCAGGAGTCGAGTCTGCTCTCGCAGGCGCTCTTCACGATCGTCAACGTCACGAACACGAACCGCGTCGGTTCGGGCGAGACGGACGTGCACTTCGAGTACGTCAACGTCACGCAGTCGCTGACGCCGTTCCTGTTCGCGAAATGCAACATCGCGGACCGCGTCGAGACGCTCACGCCGGCCGACACGCTCTCGGTCCTCACGAGCTGCCACAACGGCGCCGCGAAGACGCTGGGCTACCTCGTGGTCAGCGCCCGCAACCCGGAACTCGTCGACACGTACTGGTCCTTCAACCACCTGATCGGATCGGAACTGATCGTCTCGGTCGGCGGCGGCATCTACGGCCTCAACGCTCAGCCGTTCGTCTCGCCGCTGCCGCAGGGCAGCGACACGGACCTCGACCAGGACGGCAAGCGTGACTTCGACGGCAGCGAGTACGAAGGCATCGCCGACGAGCTCTACATCGACAACTTCATCGGCGCGGTCGCGGGCGAACTCACGCTCCTCACGTTCCTCGGCGGCGAGTACCTCGTCAACGTCAACTTCATCATCTACAACGACGACGAGTTCCAGCTCTCCGGCCAACACTCGTTCGCGTGCTGGGCGCGTACGCCGCTCGCGGCGATCTCGGGCTACTTCACCCAGCCCGGACTGTCGACCACGTCGAACGACGACGACGAGCTCGACATCACCTGCGACGGCCTCGGCGACCTCGAAACGGGTTGGGCCATCGTGCGCCCGATCAACGCGCTGTCGATCACGAGTTCCGCGGTCTCGAACCCGGCCGTGCTCGGTGCGCTCTCGAACGACGAGACGCCGTTCATGAACGCGCGCGAACTGTGGGAGAGCGTCTCGAAGCAGTTCAACGGCGAGTTCGGCGCCTGAGCCGACGCCTCACGGTCCGTGAGGACTCGTGAAACGACACGCGGCGGGCCCTCGGGCCCGCCGCGTGTGTTTCGAGGCGACGCGCGCGGACTCGCGCGCGTCGCAGCTCAACCGATCAGGCCCTGCAGCTTCGCGAGCAACGGCTCGAGCGTCTTCATGACTTCGCCGTTCGGATCGAGACGCGCTTTGACTGCGTCGATCGCGCCCTGCAGCGTCGCACCTTCCGGCAGCACGCCGCCGAGCGTCTCCTTCAGGCCGCCGAGCTTCTCGAGCCACGGCTCGATCGCCTTCTTCACGGCTTCGGCGCCGGGCAGGTCGTTGACCGAACCGAGTTGCGCCGCGATCGATTTGACGGCGTCGCCGCCTTTCGTCTTCATCTGCTCCGGCGTGAGACCGTCGAGGCTCGGCAGTTCGATGCCCTTCAGCGCGTCGAGGGCGGAACCGGCTTGGCCGGTGAGGCCCGACGCGAGGCCGCCGAGCGCGCTGCCCGCGCCCGTCAGGGACTCGCCGGCCGGCGTGCTCGCCGACGCATCGGCCGGCGCACCAGCGGACGGCGTCACCGCTTCGGCTTGCGTCCCGTTCGCGCCGGTCGGCGCGGCGCCATCGACGGTGGAAGTGCCGTCGGAGCAACCGACGAGGGCGGAGAGAGCGAGGAGGAGGGCGAACTTCTTCATGGCGAATCGGGACGGAGCGAGCGGGGCGCTCGCAGTTTCAGGGCGACGACGGTAGCGCCGCACAGGAGCGTGAGCACGCCCCAGGCCTGCTTCTCGCGCTCAATGGCCTTCGGCGGCGCGTCGAACCGTCGCGAAGCGCTCTTCGAGGAACCGCACGAGATGGCGGTCCAGAGCGACGCGTTCGGCCACTCTGCCGAGGACGCCCAGCGGCGCCGCGTACTCGAAGTGCTCGAGCACGGCGGTGCCGCCGTCCGCCGCTGTGAACGTGTGGTCGTGGCGGAACCACGCGAACGGCCCGCGCACCTGTTCGTCGCGGAAGTGCCGCGGGCGATCGAAGACGGTGATGCGGCTCGTGAGACGCCAGCGCAGACCGAAGTGCACGGCGCTCCACGTCACCTCGTCGCCGAGGCCGAGCAGGCCGCTCGTCACGCCGCCGACGGCACGTTCACGCGTCCGCCGCGCCGACTCCTCGTGCAGTTCGACGCTGCGTGAGAGGTCGAAGACGACTTCGGGCGCGGCGCGCACGAAACCGCGGACGACGAGCAGGCTCACGCCCCGCGCCGCATCACGACGGCGACTGCATGCCTGCCACGAACGCGTCGGCCTCGTTGATCGAAGCCTCCATCTCGGCGATCAGCGCCGTGACGTCGGTCTGCATGGTCGCGAGGTTGCCTTCGAGCGACGCGATCGCCTGCGCGTTGAGGTTGTGCTTCAGGAAGAGCACGCGATCGTTGAACGCGACCAGCACCGGTTCCATGCGCGCCTCGGCCTTCTTCATCGCGGTGATGAGGACGTCGTAGCGCGTGCGCGTCGCGGCGAGTTGTTGCTCGCTGCCGCTCCGCAGGCTCGCGTCCTGGATGGAGTCGATCTCCTGCTGCCACTCCTTGAAGAGCGCCGCGCTCACGTCTTCGATGCTCTCGATGCGATCGGTGACCGTGTCCGCGCGCGACTTGCACGTCGCGTAGCGCGACGACAGGTCCTTGTACATCGCATCGAGCGAGCCGCCGTCGAACTCCTGCACGGCGCGGAAGGCCGTCAGTGCGTCGACGAAACTCACCTTCGCCTCGCCTTGTGCTTCGCGCGCGTCCTCGACGCGATCGACGAGGATCTCGCGTTTGTGGACGCCGAACTGCTCCATCGTCGCGAAGTAGGCCTTCTGACAACCGGTCAGAAGGACGGACGGGGTGCCGACGGCGAGGACGAGAAGAGCGGTGCGCAGGTGGAACATGAGCAGGTGGGGCGGAAGGAGCGCGGCAGGGTAGCGCCGCGCAGCCGTCCGTCAGTGTGCAGTCGACAGGCGCGCGCCGTACGGACCGGGTTCGAAGAGGTGCAGCGCCTCGTGCGCCGCGGCGAGGCCGACGTGAGCGCCGACTGCGGGGCGTTCGGCGCGCGCGGCCGAGCCGAACAGTCGCGCGACGATCGGCGCGTCCGCGTCCGTGGCGAGCTCGACGTCGGCGTGGTCGCAGGCTTCGAGGACGCGCTGCACGCGGGCCCGCCCGAGCGACGGCGCGCCGCTCCCGGTGAACTGGATCTCGGTCGGGCGCAGGCCGAGCACCGCGGCTCCGTCGCGCACACCGACCGCCGCGGCGAGACCGCCGCCTTCGAAGCGTCCGCTCGCGACGCGGCCCTCGACGAAGTTCATCGCCGGCGCGCCGACGAAACCGGCGACGAAGCGATTGGCGGGCCGCGCGTGCACGGTCGTCGGCGCGTCGTACTGCTGCAGGCGACCGTTCGCGAGCACGGCCAGTCGATCCGCGAGCGCGAGCGCCTCCTCCTGGTCGTGAGTCACGTGCACGAACGTCGCACCGAGTCGCGCCTGCAGTGCTCGCAACGCGCTGCGCAGCTCGAGGCGCAAGCGTGCATCGAGGTTGGAGAGCGGCTCGTCGAGCAGGAACACCGCCGGCGAACGCACGAGCGCGCGACCGAGTGCGACGCGCTGTTGTTGACCGCCGGAGAGCTCGCCCGGCCGCCGCGCGAGCAGCGCGTCGAGTTCGAGTTCGCGCGCGACGTCGGCGATGCGCGTCGCGATCGCCGCGGATTCGGCGCGGCGCTCGCTGCGGTGGCGCGCGTCGACGAGTGCGCGCAGACGATTCCTGTGCACGCGGCGGCGTTCGAGGCCGAAGGCCAGGTTCTCGCGCACCGACAGGTGCGGATACAGCGCGTAACCCTGGAACACGAAGGCCACGTCGCGTTCGTGCGGCGCGAGTGCGTCGACGCGGCGACCGCCGATCGAGACCGAGCCCGTCGTCGGTTCGTCGAGGCCCGCGACGAGGCGCAGAGTCGTGCTCTTGCCGCAACCCGACGGTCCGACGAGCACGCAGTACGAACCGTCCGCGACGAACAGATCGAGCCCGTCGAGGATCACCGTCCGTGCACTCGCCGGTCCCAGCGTGCGACCGATCCCGGTGAGTTCGAGGCTGGCCATCGGCGTCAGGTTAGCGGTACGAGGAGCGAGCGAGCCGCGCGCGCGCGCCGCTGCAGCCAGAGCGTTTGCACCAGCGACCCGAGTGTGAGTGCGAGCGCCGCCTGGTGCACACCGGGCCAGTCGACGAGAGCGGCTCCGGCGACGAGCAGTGCGCCGCTCGCGCCGATGAAGAGGACGACGGCTTCGCTCACACCGCGCGTGCGGCGTGCGGCGACGAGGGTGCCGGTCGCGACGCTCATGTGCGCCTGCAGCAGCGGGTACGGCAGCGCGAACACGAGGCCCGCGACGCCCAGTGCGACGAGTTCACTGTCGAGGCCTTGGACGGCGCCGAACCACATGCCGGCCAGCGGCGTCAGCGCGACGAGAGCGAGCAGCAGCGAGGTCGAGCCGCCCAACCACCACGCGAAGCGCACCAGCACCGCGCGCGCGCCGGGCCGAGTGATCGTCGCGACCACGACTTCGTTGGCCGCGAACGCGAGGCTGCGCAGGATGAAGACGAGGTTCGTGACGGCGGGCCACACGGCCATCGACGCGGTCTCGCGCGGCATGCGTCCGATCGCGGCCGAAGCGAGCGGCTGGGCGATCATCCCGACCAGCGAGAGGAGCGCGAGCGGCGTGTAGAAGCGCGCGAACTCGCGCCAGTCCCAGGGCGACGGCGGCGCATCCGCCGGCAGGTGCTGCGCGACGACGGGCCGAACGACGAGGCCTGCGAAGAGAGCTTCCGCGCTGACACCGAGTGCGATCGCCGCCGCACCGAGAACGTTGCCCGCGACGCCGCCGTGGGCGAGTCCGCCGAACGCGACGCTCGCACACGTAGCGAGACGCACGACGGTGCCGATGCCCACGGCGCGCGAACGACCGAAGCGGATCAGCACGCCTTGCTGGTGGCGCCGATACGCGATCGCGAAGGTCCACGGCAGCAGCCACTGCATGGCGGAGCGGCCGGGCTCCAGCAGGTGCGGTTCGGCGTCGAACACATGCGTTGCGAGCACGTCGAACAGCGGTGTGAAGGCGACGGCGGCGTGCAGCAGCGTCAACAGTCCGCTCGCGACGTACATGAAGCGCGAGAGCTGCCGGTAGCACGAGCGGTCCTTCGAGAGCGCCGTCGACGCCGACAGCAGCATGATGATCGGCGCCTCGATCAACATGCACAGCGGGAAGACGAGCGAGCCGAGCGCCGCCAGGTTCACGCGTTCGTCGGGCAGGCGCGCGACGACCGAGGTCACGAGCGGCCATTCGAGGCCCATCATCAACCAGCTCGCCGCGAGCGGCCACCAGATCGAGACGACGGTGCGCATCTCCAGCGCGGGCACGCCGCCCCGGTCTTCCACGATTCGTTCCACGTCGATCCGAGGGACGCCGCGTCACGCGCGGCTCGTGCGACTACTCGTCGCTCACGCGGAACGTGTACGGATCGAAACGCTGCGCACGGCCCGACCACAGCGAGCGCGCGAACATCTCGACGACGACCATGTGCTGCAGCCCGAGTGAAACGGGCGACCGGTTGGGCTTGCGCGACCGCACACACCGCAACCAGTCGATTCGCAAGTCCTGTTGGATGTCGTCGGAGGTCTCCGGGAACTGCTGCCGTTCGAGCGTCTCGTCGTCCTCGGCCCACGCGGCCTGCGGTTCGATGCGCGCGCGGTTGGCGCCGAGCAAGAGGTCGGCGCGGTTGCCGCGGATCACCCATTGACCGCCGCGTTCGTTGCACGTCGAACCGACCAGCGTGAGGACGTGTCCGCTCTCGAACTCGACGTGCGCCACGACCTGGTCGTGGTTCTCCATCGCGAAGTCGACCATGTGCGATCCGTGGGCGACGAGACGCCGTGGAGGGCCTTGGTCGAGCGCGTAGGCGAACGGCGCGATGAGGTGCGAGAGGAGGTCGCCGACGATGCCGGTCGACCAGCGGCGGTAGCGCCGCCAGCGGTGGAAGAGCTCGGTGTCCCACTCGACGTGTCCGGCCGGACCGCACCAGCGCTCCCAGTCGAGGTCGGGCCCGGGCGCGAGCGCGGGGTCGATCTCGTACGTCCACTCGCCCTCGCGCGAGTTGCGTCCGAAGAGCACTTGGCTCGACACGAGCGCGCCGAGGTCGCCGCGCCGCACGATGCGCCGCGCGTGCTCGAACTTCGGGTGCATGAGGTACTGCGTGCCGACTTGAGCGATGCTCGAACTGCGTTCGACCACGCGGTGGAGCCACACGGACTCCTCCAGCGTGAGTGTCATCGGCTTCTCGACGTAGATGTCCTTGCCGGCCTCGACCGCGTGGACGGCGTGCTGCGCATGCCAGTGCTCGGGTGTCGCGATCAACACCGCGTGGACGTCGGGACGTGCGAGCAGCTCCTCGTAGTCGAGGTACGCGCGGACGTCGACGCCGGGCTGGCGTGTGCGCAAGAGAGCCGCGGCCGCTTCACGCCGCGGCCGACAGACGTCGGCGACGGCGACCACGTCGAGGTTGGCGGTCTTCTCGTCGCGCGCGCGCAGGAGACCGTCGGTGTGACCGCCGCCCATGTGGCCGTAGCCGATGACACCGACGCGGATGGGCTCGTTGCCGCCGAGCGACGGCCGCGGCTTCGGTTCACGCCACGCGCGGTGTTCGTCGAGGAGCAGGTGCTCTTGGAGCGGACCCGCAAGGGCGTGGAGGAGGCGGCGGCGCGTGTTCATGGCCTGTGGTTTCAGATGCGGCGCGCCGGCCACCACACGTCGTGCAGCACGACGACGATGGCGAGCGCACACCCGGCGCTGAAGAGCGCGCCGCCGGTCACGATCGCCGGCACGAGGAAGCCGAAGTCGCGCGCCGGGATCCACGAGCCGACGTCGAGTGCGACGCCCAGTCCCGCGAGTGCGAGCGGCAGACTGCGCAGCACGCGACCGTGGCGCGTGAGCAGCGCGGCGAGGCACAACACGAAGCCGTAGCTGAACATCGCCGGCGCGTGGGTGTGCAGACTCGTCCACACGATGTCGGCCGGCGTCGGCACCAATTGTTTGTCCGACAGGAGCGGCTTCACACTCGCGAACGAGTCGAACGCCGCCGCGGCTCCGCCGCCGGTGTGGCACGCGTCGCAGCGCCGCGCGAAGATCTCGATCGGCGCCATGTCGCCGCGGTCGATGTCGTCGAAGACCTCGGCCGCGCGCCCGTCGTCGAGCCACGCGAGCAGGGCTTCACGTTCTCCGGCCTCGAACACGAGGTCACCGTGACCGGCGAGCGAACCGTTCAGCGCCGAGCGCATCGGCGAGGGCAGGTTCACACCGTGGTACGCGCCGACGACGTCGGTGTACGACAACTCCGGCACGCCGTCGTTCTTGCCGTGGTGGTGCTGGATCTGCCGCAGCGACGCGTACAGCCCGAGCGCCGCGGCGAACAGGAAACCCGTCGCGCCGATGCGCGCGAGGAACGGCAGACCTTGCAGCAGCGACGTGCGCGGTGTGTCCATGTTCACGCGGCCGGGATTTCGACGGCCGTGCCGCTCGCAACCGCTTGGTGCGCCGCGATGCCGGCCAGCGTCGCCGCGAGTCCGGCCTGCGCATCGCACAGCACGGGCGCGCCTTCGGTGACGCTCTTCAGGAAGGCCTCGATGCCGTAGTAGAGCGGCGGGTTCGGCAAGCCCACGCCGTCCTTCAACTTGTCCTGCGCGGCGAGTTTCGTCGCGTCGGCGATGAGCGTGATGCCCTCTTCGTCGTGGAAGCGTTGGCGGTTCGCGTAGACCTCCCAACCCTGTGTCTCCGCGTCGGCTTCCTTGAAGAGCCAACCTGCCGTCCACGCGAGTTTGAACGAGCCCATCGAACCGCGCACGACCTCGTACGTGCCTTCGAACGAGTTCGCGAGGCTCGCTTCGTAGGTCATGGCGAGGCCGTCGCCGAAGTCGACATCGAGTGTGATCGTGTCGGGCACCGTGCGCCCGTCGTCGTGCACACGCACCGCGCCGGTGCCGCGCACCGACTTCGGAACCCGGCCGGAGAACCAGGCCAGTGCGTCGAGTTGGTGCGTCGCGACTTCACCGGGCAGGCCGGTGGTCACGGCGGGATCGAGTTTCCAATCGAGCAGCGCGAGCGCGTTCGCGTCGCTGCTGCTCGCGCGCCAACTGTTCTTCTTGTGCCACGCGCCGTGCAGCGAGACGGTCTTCTGGATCGAGCCCGAGCGGTAGAACTTGTTCGCGAGCAGATAGATCGGGTTCACGCGAGCGAGCAGGCCGCTCGTGAACACTGCGGTGCTCGCCGCGGCCGCCGCCGCGATCGCGCGCGCGTCCTCGAACGTGTGGGCGAGCGGCGCCTCGCAGTAGACGGCCTTGCCCGCCGCGAGGCAGCGTTCGACGATCGCGCGGTGGGTGTGCGTCGAACTCGCGACGAACACCGCTTCGACTTCCGGCGCACCCGCGAGGAGTTCGTCGATCGTCGCGTAGCCCTTGGCTCCTTCCTGCCGCTTCACGGTCGACGTGAGGCGCGACTCGACGACGTCACACAGCGCCACCACCACGGCGCCTTCGATCTTCGCGAGCTCCTTCAGGATCTCGCGCCCCTGGCGACCGCACCCAACCACGGCCAGCGCGACCTTGCGCGCCGGTCGGTACGGCGCAGCGAAGAGTCCCGGCGTCAGTGAGAGCGCGGCGGCGGTGGCGACGGTCTGCTTCAGGAACAAACGACGGCGGGCGTCCAGCATGGAAGGGGAATCAGGTGGGGGACGGGAAGCGCTCGAGGAGGCGGACACCGCGCGCGTTCGCGGCGACGACGGCGACGTCGCTTCCGCCCGCGGCGAGCAGCGCCGTGGACCACAGGTCCGCCAGGGTAGCCCGTGTCGCGAGCACCGCCACCATCTGGGCACCCCGCGCGCGCCGCGCGTCGCGTGCGTCGACCACGTGTCCGCCTTCGTCGAGCGTGTCTTGCGAGTGTTGCGCGCTGACCGACAGTGCGCCGCGGGCGAGCACCACGTCGCGCGCCGATCCGTCGGGCCGTCGCGCGCGCACGCCGAAACCGTCGCGGCCGGGCGGCGCGCACAGTGCCAGTACCGTGCTCGTTCCACCGTGCAGGAGCGCCGTGTCGACGCCGCACTCCTGCAACGTCTCGGCCGCGCGATCGAGCGCGAGCCCCTTGCCGATCGAACCGAGGTCGACCCGTGCGCGCGGGTGCGACAGTCGCACGTGCCGCGTCGCATGCTCGAGCACCAGTCCGCCCGGTGTGCCGTGGCACACGTCGTACGCGCCGCCCGTCGCCGCGCGCGCGTCCTCGACCGCGAGCAACCACTCCCACTGCGACGGATCGGCGCGCACGGCCGCCGTCGCCGCGATGCGGTTGACGAGCGCGACGAAGCCGTCGCTGGTGAAGCGCGACAGTTCGCGCTCGGTGCTCCCGATCACTTCGAGCGCCGCTTCACCCGCCGCGCGCAGTCGCACGCGATCCGCGCCGACGAGCACGAGTTCGAAGCGCGTCGCCATCGCCTGGAGGGCGAGGGTCTCGACGACGTACGGCTCGGCGGCGTCCATGGCAGCGATCGAAGGCGAGGAGCGCGCCGCGGACGACGCGCTGCTCACGTTCCTCGTTCCTCGCTTCTCTCGGCCGAGTCCTTGCGAATTCGGCGGTTCTGTTGCGCCGAGTTCACGCGAACCCGGGCCGTCCTCAAACGCGCGCGACCTTGCCCGTCGCCGCGTCGAACGTGTACGTGCCGCCTTCCCACAGCGAACGCGTGGCGAGATCCACGACAATCATGTGTTTGAGGCCGAGTTCGACCGTCGAGCGGTTCGGCTGG
>JBIKNC010000082.1:0-17178 GCA_044358925.1 Planctomycetota bacterium
CGGAGCTCGCCGATCCGCTCGCGCTCGCCGGAGAGCGGTCGGACGTGCTCGTCCCGTTCCTCGAACTCCCCGCCGCCGACGGCACGTGGCGCCACCTGTGGACGCCCGGCCGCCCGGCGCTGATCGAAGTCTTCGGTTCGTGGTGTCCGAACTGCCACGACGCGGCCGCGCTGCTCCAGGACTTGGCCCAACGTTTCGGCCCGCGCGGCCTCGACGTCGTCGGCGTCGCGTTCGAACTCACGGGCGACTTCGCGCGCGACGCGGCGCAGCTCACGCGCTTCGCACAGCACACCGGCGTCACGTATCCGCTCCTGCTCGCGGGCACCGCCGACAAGGCGCGCGCCGCCGCCGCGCTCGGCTTGACGGAGCGCATCGTCGCCTTCCCCACCACGCTCTTCGTCGACGCGAGCGGCGCGATCGTCGCCGTGTGGTCCGGCTTCGACGGGCCCGCGACAGGCGCAGCGCACACGAAGCTGTGCGAGGACACCGAACGCCTCGTTCTCGATCTCTTGGCGTCGCGCGCGCGAGCGCCGCTCGACGCGCGCCTCGCCTTCGAGCGCGGCGACTGGCTGCGCCCGCCGCTCCCGACGACCGCGGACCTCGCGCGCGCGCGCTTCGAGTTCGCCGCGGCGTACCCGACGTCGCTCACGCTCGTGACGGACCTCGTGCTGCCGAACGGCATCCGCCCGTTGCGCCAACTCGGCACCGTCGGCGGTGCGACGTTCGACTTCGTGCCGAAGGAGCGCAGCGCGCGCCAGACGAACAACGACTTGCGCCTCGTCGCGCGCGTGGACGCGCTCGTCGACACGCGCGACCTCGTGCAGCGTTGGCCGCTGGCGGACGAGCGCGAGTGCGAACTCCTACCCGAGCAAGGCGCGGCCGCGCTCGCGCTCCCCGATCCGCTGCTGCGCGCCGAGGGTGCGTTCGCGCTCGCGTTCGCGGCGGACGAACTCGCACTCGCCGCGCCCGCGCAACTGGTCGCGGCGCTCACCGACACACACGCCTGGGTCCGCGCCCACGCCGCCGCCGCGCTCGCGCGCCTCGGTCCCGTCGAGGGCGCGGACCTCGCCGCACTCGAAGCCGATCTCGTCGCAGCGACACAGGATCCGCACGCGCTCGTGCGCCGCGAAGCCGCCGGTGCGCTCGGCTCGTGGCGCCTCGCCGCCGACCGGTTCACGTCCTGGGAGAGCAGCCCCTCGCCGCTCGCTGCACCACTCGCTGCCGCCTACGCGCGTCGCGCTTCGAACCGCTGACGCCTCCACTCGCGATGAGCAAACTCGATCCGTCCCGCTGGGCCGCCCCGCTCCACATGGACCCCGGTCCGCACGCGCCGAAGATCGTGCGCGTCTTCGTCGAGGTGCCGATGCGCTCGCGCAACAAGTACGAGATCGACAAGGCCTCCGGCCTGATCGCGCTCGACCGCCACCTCTACTCGTCGAGCCACTACCCCGGCGACTACGGCTTCATCCCCGGCACCTACGCCGACGACGGCGACTCGCTCGACGCCGTCGTGATGCTGCACGACCCGACCTTCTCCGGCTGCCTGATCGACATGCGCCCGGTCGGCCTCTTCCGCATGCGCGACGGCGGCAAGGAGGACCTGAAGATCCTCGGCGTGCCGAACAAGGACCCGCTCTACGAGGACGTGCACGACCTCGACGACGTGCCGAAGCACTACCTGCGCGAGGTCGAGCACTTCTTCTCGACCTACAAACAGCTCGAGGGCGTCACCGTCGAGACGAACGGCTGGGGCGCGCGAGCGGAGGCGGAGGCGGCGATCGTGGCGGCGGTGAAGGACTTCAAGGGCCGAACGATGCTGCGTTGAAGGATCGAGAGCGCTTCGGCAGCGGAGCGTCGCGTTCAGCGGCAGGAGGCTGACACGTCGCCTTCGCTGTGTCCTGTCTCCTGCATCCTTTGCTTTGACTTTGCGTCCTTTGCGGTGACGTGCAACGCCCGGGATCAGGTGTCTGTTGCACGTCACCGCAAAGGACGCAAAGGACGCAAAGTCAAAGCAAAGGATGCAGGAGACAGGACACAGAACACAACGGAGGCAGGTTGACAGGTTCCTCCGAACTGGCAGCGTCCTTCAGCCTCGCTGCTCGGCGAAGAACTGCTGCCTCACGCTGTCGCGCGAGAGCACGACGATCGTGAAGACGCCGAGCACGGTGCCGATCGGCATGCACAGACACATGAGGCCCGCGACGACGAGCACGAACGTGTGGCGACGCCGCTGCTGGAGCGATCGGCCGGCGAAGGCCGTCAGCGCCGCGAACGAGAGCCCGATGACGACGATCACACCGGCGAACCCGGCGATCAACCAGCCGATCTCTTCCGGCGGCGTTCGGCCGGTCGTCTGGTCCTTCAGCTTGCCGCTCGCCAGTGCGATGCCGAGCGCAACGTGCAGCATCGGGAACAATCCCATCAGCGCCGCGAACCCCGCGAAGACGTAGTGGAAGATCGCGAGCAGCTTGAGGTGCTCGTCGTCGCGGATGCGCTGCTCTTGGTCTCGGTCCATTGGGACTGTTGCGTGTGGTGAGTGAGCGGGTGACGACGCACGGCTCGACCCACCTCGGCCAGCCGACCGAGGCACTCTACGAATCCGTCCGAAGGCAGTGGATGTAGCGCTGGAGGTCGCGAAGGTGCTGTCCCCAGTGCCAGTCGTACGAGTTGCCGAAGTGCCACAGCGCATCGGCCTCGCTCGTGTTCTCGAATCGCCAGGCCACATCGGCGAGCTCGCTTGCGATGTCGGCAAGGTCGTCGATCGCATCCCCTAGTGCGACTTCGCCGTCGCCGATCGAGTGCGTCACCGGAACCGCGTCGTTGTAGAGACCGTAGTTCGGGAACCGCGCGCAGGCGAGCGCGCGCCACTCGCCGTAAGTCGAAGCAGGAGGATCCGGGTGATCGGCTTCGTCGAACGTGGACTCCACGTCGTGGCGCACGCAGGCCAAGTCGTCGAGCAGACGCGCCAGAGCTGACTCAGTCGCCTGCTGCGACTCGCGACCCTGCTTCAGCAGCAGGAGATAGTCGTCGACGAGTTCCCTGAGCGATCGGTTGGTCACTCGCGCACCCGACTCGACTGTGAGTTGCGTCTCGCCATGCCGCGACTCAACCGAACTGGATGCCTTGAGCCAACGGCAGCTCGCGCGACCAGTTGACGGTGTTGGTTTGGCGGCGCATGTAGGCCTTCCAGGAGTCCGAGCCGGACTCGCGGCCGCCGCCGGTTTCCTTCTCGCCGCCGAACGCGCCGCCGATCTCGGCGCCGCTCGTGCCGATGTTGACGTTGGCGATGCCGCAGTCGGAGCCGGTGGCGGAGAGGAATCGTTCGGCTTCGCGGATGTCGAGCGTGAAGATGGCGCTCGACAGGCCTTGGGGTACTGCGTTGTGCTGCGCGATGACCTCGTCGAGGTCCGTGTAACGCAGGACGTAGAGGATCGGCGCGAAGGTCTCGTGCTGGACGCAGGGCATGTCGTGGCGCGCGCGCAGGATCGCGGGGCGCACGTAGTGGCCGCCTTTCTCGTCGCCGGAGAGTGAGAGCGGTTCGCCGCCGCACAGGAGTTCGGCGCCTTGGGACTTGGCTTCGGCGAGCGTCTTCTGCATGCCGTCCACGGCGGCCTTGTCGATCAGCGGGCCGCACAGCACGCCCTTCTCGAGCGGGTTGCCGACCTTCACCTGGGCGTAGGCGCGCAAGAGGCGCTTCTCGACTTCGTCGGCGATCTTCGTGTGCAGGAACAGGCGGCGCGTGGTCGTGCAGCGCTGCCCCGCCGTGCCGACGGAGCCGAACACGATCGCGGGGATGGCGAGGTCGAGGTCGGCCTTGTCGGAGACGACGAGCGCGTTGTTGCCGCCGAGTTCGAGGATGGCCTTGCCGAAGCGGCGCGCGACCTTCGCTCCGACCTCGCGACCGACGCGCGTCGAGCCGGTGAACGAGATCAACGGCAGGCGCGGGTCGTTGACCAGCCGCTCCCCCACCTCTTCGTTCGTGCCGACGACGAGGCCGAGCAGCGCGCCGAAGCCGGCCTCCTCGAGCACCGGTCGACACACGTTCGTCATCGCGATCGCGGTCAGCGGCGTCTTCGGACTCGGCTTCCAGACACACGCGTTGCCGCACACGAGGGCGAGGAGCGAGTTCCACGCCCACACGGCGGCGGGGAAGTTGAACGCGCTGACGATGCCGACGGCGCCCAGCGGGTGCCACTGCTCGCGCATGGTGTGGCCCTTGCGCTCGCTGTGCATCGAGAGGCCATAGAGCATGCGGCTCTGACCGACGGCGAAGTCGGCGATGTCGATCGCCTCTTGGACCTCGCCGAGTCCTTCCTGGAGGATCTTTCCCATCTCCAAGGTCACGAGCTGCCCGAGCGGCTCCTTGAACTCGCGCAGGCGCTGCCCGATCCGGCGCACGTACTCGCCGCGCTGCGGCGCGGGCACCTCGCGCCAGCGCAGGAAGGCGGCGTGGGCGGCGGCCACGGTGCGGTCGTATTCGGCGGCGGTCGCTTGGCGCACCTTGGCGAGCGGACGGCCGGTCGCGGGGCTCGAGACGGCCAGTTCGGGGCCGCTGGTTCGGAGCCACTCGCCCGCGTAGGCGCCCGAGTGAAGGGCTTCGATACCGAGCGTGCGCAGAAGGGCCGGAACGTCGAGAACGGTGCTCATGGGGCGTGTCGCGCACGGGGTCCCGCCGCATGCGCGGCGAGAGTGTAGGCAGTGGCCGCTGCCACACGCCCTCGCTACCCTCTTTCGCCCTCGCGTGCGAACAACGCGGGGACACGCTCCATGGCCGATCGCATCATCTTCCAGCTCCAAGACCTCAAGAAGTACTTCGGCCAGCGCGAGGTGCTGAAGGGCATCACGCTCTCGTTCCTCGAGGGCGCGAAGATCG
The DNA here is from genome assembly GCA_044358925.1 of Planctomycetota bacterium. Classification (GTDB taxonomy): domain Bacteria; phylum Planctomycetota; class UBA1135; order UBA1135; genus Rohdeia. The sequence goes on from JBIKNC010000082.1 coordinate 4,874, forward strand.
GCATGATCGGGCCGAACGGCGCCGGCAAGTCGACGCTGCTGCGCATCATCGCGGGCGAGGACAAGCAGTTCGAAGGCACCGCGAAGCCGCTCGCGGGCCTGTCGATCGGCTACCTGTCGCAGGAGCCGCCGCTCGACGAGTCGAAGGACGTCGCGGGCAACCTCGAGGAGGCCGTGGCGCCGCTGCGCAAGATCGAGGCGCGCTACAACGAAGTGCTCGGTCTGCTGGGCAGTGTGAGCGGCGCCGAAGAGGCGAAACTCAACGCCGAGTACGAGCGCCTGTCCGACGAGATGTCGCACAAGGGCATCTGGGACCTCGAGAGCCGATTGGAGCAGGCCGCGACCGCGCTGTGCCTGCCGCCGATGGACGCGAACGTGAAGCGGCTGTCGGGTGGTGAGCGCCGCCGCGTGGCGCTGTGCAAGCTCCTGATGAGCCACCCGGACCTCTTGCTGCTCGACGAGCCCACCAACCACCTCGACGCGGAAACCGTCGAGTGGCTCGAACACCACCTGCAGGAGTACGAGGGCTCGGTGATCCTCATCACCCACGACCGCTACTTCCTGGACAACGTCGTCGGCTGGATGCTGGAGATCGAGCGCGGCCAAGCGGCCCCGTACCAAGGCAACTACAGCGCGTACCTCGAACAGAAGGAGAAGAACCTCTCCATCAAGCGCCAGTCGGACGCACGCCTCGCGAAGTTCATCGCGAAGGAACGTGAGTGGAAGGCGCGCACGCCGGCCGCACGCACGACGCAGAGCAAGTCGCGCCTCGCCCGTCTCAAGGAGATGGAGAACGACCGCATCGAGGACCAGGTCGAGTCGATCGACCTGCGTATCCCGCCCGGCCCGCGCCTCGGCGACAAGGTCATCGAGGTCAAGCACCTCACGAAGGGCTTCGGCGATCGCGTGCTCGTGAAGGACCTGACGTTCTCGATGCCGGGCGGTGCGATCCTCGGCGTGGTCGGCGCGAACGGCATGGGCAAGACGACGCTGCTGCGCGTCATGCTCGGCAAGGAACCGCCCGATTCAGGCACGGTGCAGATCGGTAGCACCGTGCACATGACCTACCTCGACCAGTCGCGCATCCTGCTCGACGACGAGAAGTCGGTCTACGACAACATCACCGAGGGCAACGACCTCATCCCGTTCGGCAACACGACGATCGACGGGCGCGCGTACGTCGCGCGGTTCAACTTCAAGGGCGAGGACCAGCAGAAGACGCTGGGTGAGTGTTCGGGCGGTATGCGCAACCGCGTGCTGCTGGCGCGCATGCTCAAACACGGCGCGAACGTGATCCTCTTGGACGAGCCGACCAACGACCTCGACCTCGACACGCTGCGCGTGCTCGAAGACGCGATCGAGAACTTCCCGGGCAGCGCGATCGTGGTGAGCCACGACCGTTACTTCCTGAACCGCATCGTCACGCACATCCTCGCCTTCGAAGGCGACGGGCACGTGAACTTCCACCACGGCACCTGGGAGGACTACGTGCCGTGGCGCGACGAGTGGCGCAAGAAGATGGGCTTCGGGCCGGAGTCGCGCGCGGGCCGCTACCGCAAGCTGCTGCGCAATTGAGCGCGGCCGACGCACTGGCGCCGCGCCGGAACGGATCCATGCTCGATCGTGCGGCACTCGAGAAACGCGGATCGGCCGGCCTCGAACGCGCGCGGCGCGTCGTGGCCGACTACACACCGGTCGTCGGCCCGCACAGCGCGGCGCAGACCGCCGAACGCGCGCGCATCGTCGCCTTCTGCGACGCCCACGCGGATGCACTCTTGCGCACCTGTGGGCCGGGCCACCTGACCGCATCGGCGCTCGTCGTCGACGCGGGCTGCGAGCGCGCGCTGCTCACCCACCACAAGAAGCTCGATCGATGGTTGCAGCTCGGCGGACACGTCGATGGCGACGGCGACCTCGCGCGCAGTGCGTTGCGCGAGGCACACGAGGAGTCGGGCATCGAAGGGCTCGTGATCGACGAGTCGCCGATCGACCTCGACGTGCACACCATCCCGGAGCGCCGCACGAAGGACGGTTCGATCGAGCCCGCGCACCTGCACCTCGACGTGCGTTTCGTCGTGTACGCACCGGCCGGCGCCCGCGAGGCGCTGAGCGACGAGAGCCTCGCGCTGCGCTGGTTCGCGCCGCACGAACTGAGCGCGGTCGACGTCGACGAATCCGTGCTGCGCCTGTTCCGGCGCGTGTTCGGGGCGCCGCTCGCGCCTTCGGAGAACTCCGCGCGATGAAGAGCCCCGTCAACGAACACCTCGGCGTCGAGACCATCGACCACGCCGACGGCACGGTCGAGCTGCGCCTCGCGACCGGGCCGGAGCACACGAACGAAGTCGGCATCGTGCACGGCGGTTTGACGTCGTTCCTGCTCGACGGAGCGATGGGTCGTGCGATCGGGCGCACGCTCGCGACCGGAGGCACGTGTGCGACCGTGCAGCTCTCGGTGCAGTTCCTCGCGCCGGCGCACGGCATCGTGAGCGCCGTCGGTCGCGTGACCAAACGCGGTCAGCGCGTGGCGTTCGCCGAAGCCGAGTGCCGCCGCGTCGCGGACGGCGAACTCGTCGCGCGTGCACACGGCACGTGGGCCGTGCGCTCGACGTGAACGAGTGACGCGCGCGCGTCAGCGCTTGCGCCGGATCCAGAACGCCGTGCCGGGCGCGTCGTACACACGCGGCAGCTCGCGCTTCACGCGTTCGAGGTGCGGCAGGATCACGTAGCCCATCGAGAACTCGACCTCGAAGGCCTCGTTGAACTGGAGGAAGGCCTTGAGGAGATAACTCTCGTTCCAGGCGCGGCCCTCGGCGAGCCACAGCTCGGGATAACTGAACGGCCAGATGACGTCGTGCACGTGCACGAACACGCCCGGCGCGAGGCGCGGCAGGACGTCGAAGAACAGGTGGTTGACGTCGCTACCGGCCTTCGAGACGTGGCTCGAGTCGATCACGAGGACGTCGCCCGCTTCGAGTTCGTCGAAGATCGAGAGCGGCACGTCCTGCACGACGTTCACGAACAAGCGGTGGCGCGTGCGGTCCGCGTCGCGCAGCAGCGCTTCGAGGCGCGCGGGGAAGGGCTCGACGAAGGTGCACACCGTCGTCGTGTCACCGAGTTCGTCGAGTGTGTCGAGGATCAACGCGGACGAGAAGCCGGAGCCGATCTCGACGATGCGCTTCGGCCGCTCGTTCGCGATGAAACTCCGCATCACGAGCGCATCGCCGAACGGGTAGTACTCGTTGGTCGACCAGTAGCGCCGCCCTTCGGTCGGCTGCACCGCCAGGTTCGACGTGCGGTACTCCGCCGCGATGCGCAGGAGCAGGTCGACCTGGTGGTCCGGTCGCATGTCGATGCCCGGCGGATTAGCGACGGTGCGCGAGCCCGCCGAATCCAGTTCGCGCTGCATGTCGCCGTTCGAGTGGATCGGCGAGTAGAAGTGCCCGGACGGCATCCACGACGCGCGTTCGGCGAGCGCTCCCTTCAGCTCCTCGACCGCGTCCCACGCGCGGTGCAACTCGCGCCGCGCGGCGACGGCCTCACGCAGCGCGGAGATCGTCTCGGCCAGAGCGATGCGCTCGTCGCTCGACGCGTGCACGGAGCGCTCTTCGAACTCCGCGATGCGCCGGAGCATCGGCGCGACTTCGGCCTCCGGATCGCGCGCACCATTCGCGCTCGAATCGGGACTGTGATGGCTGGAAGCGGAAGCGACGTCGGATTCGATGGCGGTCACGGGAGTTGCAAGGTCGAGGTGCGAGCGATCGTCGTTCCAACGCGCGAGCGCTGCACGTTAGCCCGACGCGCAGCGCATGGCGTGCGGGTGCTTCGCGATGCACGAAAGTGAGTACGCGCGGAGTCCGGGGCAGTGATTAGGTGTGCACAGGTACTCCGGGTCGACGAGCCGCTCGTCGGCCAACGGTTGCCGACGCGTGTCACGCGCCGCCGTCCGAAGCCTGCGCCCCCGTCACGCCCTGAAGAGCCTCGCGCCTCACGATGGCGTGCACGTGGTCGCGGTGCGGGCGGACGATGCGGCCCGATCCTCCCGCGAGTCGTTCGACAACACGTGTGAGTTCGGCGCGAGTGAACGCGTGGCCCATGTAGGACGGCTCACCGGGCTCGCGCTCGAGGAGCTGAGCGAGTGCAGCGAGACGCGCGGCATCCTGTGGCACGTGGACGACACGCTGCGGCGGAGGCTCGAACGCACTTCGATCGCCCAGGAGCGCGTGGAAGTCGTCGAGTGGTTCGAGGTCGCTCGCGTCCGCGCGAAAGTTGAAGCGCAACTCCCCGCCCGGCGCGACGTGTTCCCACGCACTGGCCATGTTCAGGAGCGCGAGTTCGCGCGGCACGTGGATCATCACGGCCCAACTGAAGACGAAGTCGAAGCGCTCGCTCGCCAGCTCGGGAGGCACGCCTCGGCCGTCGCCGACGAGGAAGCGCGCCGTTGTTCCCGCGCAGCGACGACGGGCGTGTTCGACCGTCGTCGGTGCGATGTCGACGCCCGCGTAACTCGCCACGCGCGGCGCGATGTGTTTGGCGAGTCGACCCGATCCACAGCCGATCTCGAGCACTCGCCAGGAGCCGATCTCTCCGGCAGCGTGACCGAGGAACAGCCCGGCGAGGTCGAGCAACGCCTGCGCGCTCGCAGCCGCCTCGTCCTCGAAGTCCGCGTCGGAAGCAACGAGGAACTCGCGCAGCGGCGAGCGCGCCCGCCGTTCCCAGGCGCGCTTCAGACCTACCGCTTCATCCTCGCTGCCACCCACGCTCGGAATCTCGCAACGGACGCGCGGCGATTCATGGGCGCGCCGCGGAAACGTCGGCGACTTCACGCACGAGGCCTTGTGCCGCGAAAGTGGCGGGGAACAGGTCGAACGGCCGAGCGTGCGCGCCGCGTTCGGCGGCCGCAGTGACGTGAATCCCAGTCCCGCTGTCAGGTCGAGCTCACGTGTGCCGCGAAGGTGCGCCGATTCGGAATCGAGGCACGCGCGCACGTACTTCTCGTTGCCGCGTGCGCGCTCTTCGAAGGCGGCGATGTCGGCGGCGCTGCTCGGCTCGGGGGCGCTCGTGTGTGCGTGAGCGACGTGAGCCGCGGCCCGCGGGTCGAGATCGACGGCTGCCGAGCCGTGGAGTCGCGCCGTCGAGTTCGTCGCTGCGAGAGCAGCGGCGAGGCCGGCGGCGGCCAGGAACCACACGACGACGCCGCTCGTCACGGCGCGCCACGGGAAGCCTGCGCGCCCGTTCGCACCGAGGTCGCGGCCGGCGGTCGTGAGCAGGTGCACGAAGCACACGGTGACGACGGCGCCGCTCGTGTCGAGCACGGCACTCGGCAACTCGATCGCCGCGGCGACGAGTGCCGTCGCGACGAAAGCCAGGGCGTGGCGCGGCAGCAGCGCACGCACGACGGCGAAGCCGACCGCGTGTGCCGCTTGGCGCTCGCCCGCCGCGTTCGTCAGGATCGCGCGCGCGGCCGCCAGGTAGGCGAGCAGCGGCACACCCTGCACGGCGAGCAACACGAGCTTCGTCGAAGCGACCATGGCGACCGCTTCGGGCGAGACGAGGGCGGCGCTCGCGCGTGCCTGTGTGGTCTGCGACACGACGATGCCGAGCCACAGGCCGAGGTCGGTGTGATTCAGTTGCAGCAGCGCACCGAGCGGCGGCAACACGAGCGCGGCGAGCACGCCGCTCGCGACGACGACGACGAGTGCCGTGCTGGTGTGCACGGTCGACACGGCGCGGTCGCGCTGCGCAGCGACGAGCAACGGCGGCAAGCCGCTGCCCGACAGTCCGAGCGCGACGAGACCGGCTCCGCGGCCGTCGACGAGCGTGAGGGCGCGCGCCGCCGTCTGACCGAGTGCGAGCAGCACCCAGAAGAGCAACGGCGCGAGCAGAACCACGGAGCCCGCCGAGACGAGTTCGTCGAAGCGCACTTCGAGTCCCACGAGGCCGAAGCCGAGCGTGAGTGCCGGTTCGTTGCGGCGCGGCGCGGCACCGCACCACACACCGACGAGCGCGCCGAACAGGACGGCGACGAGCGGCCACGGCGCGGCAGGCACACACAGCGCCAGCGCGGCGGTGGCGATGGTCGCCGCGAGCGGCGCGGCGGCGCGAAGAACGGCCCGGAAACGCACGCGGCCGCCTCGAAGGGCGGCCGCGCGTGCGATCGAAGGTGTGTCGGAACTCACGTTCCACCTCCGTCGGGAGCGCGGCGCCGGCCGTCGATGCAGAGCCAGCCGAGGCACACCGCATCGGGGCACGACGCGACGCGGAACGAATCGACGCGGAACGTCCCGACACGGAACGTCCCGACACGGAACGACCCGACACGGAGCGAATCGACGAAGTGCGCCGACGGGCGGCGGAGGCTGGAGGCGTTCATGGTGATCGGGAGCAGGGCGGCTCGTGGGCCGCAGGCTCTGGCTCGAAGGGACGGCACTGCCGCCACCCATCGATCACCGGCGCGATGCGCCGCTCTCGATGGGCGGCGGCGCGGGAGAGAAGACGTCGTCAGTCCGTCTCGATCCGCTCACCACCGCGTGCGCTGCACCAGCAGACGCGACCACACCACGCCGGACGTGCGACGCCCGTGAAGGCGATGCAGACGCGGCGCGCGTCGTGGCGGAGGAACGGAATGCGGACGGACATGAGGCGCGGAATGTTGGTGACGAGATCGACCGGCGTCAATGCGCAGTTGCTCACGAACTTCGGCACGGCTGCGGGTGAGCGCGCGAACTCGCGCTGCTGTAGGTTCCTACGCCTGTGATGAACGCGAGTGAACCGGAACAAGACGGAGTGAAGAGCGAACGCGACGTCGCGGTGACGCAGCTCTTCGAGCAGCACGGCGCGCGTGTGTTCGCGCTCGCACGCCGACTGTGTCGAACACACGAGGAGGCCGAGGACCTCGTGCAGGAGGTCTTTCTCGCCGCCCATCGGCACTGGGATCAGTTCGAAGGTCGCGGCGACGCGTCGGCCTGGTTGTGGACGATCGCAGCGCGCGCGTGTGCGCGCATGCACCGCCGGCGCGTCGGTGAGCCGTTGCACACGCTGTCACTCGACAGCGACGACGGCGCCTTCGAACGCGCGGAACTCGGCGTTCTGGACGACACCGGCAGCGACGCAGCCGCGCGCGCGGAACTCGTCGAGCGCGTGCGCGCCGCACTCGCGGACCTGCCCGACGAGCACCGCGTGCCGCTCGTCTTGAAGGACGTCGTCGGCTTGTCGATCGAGGACACGTCCGCGGCGCTCGGCGTGCCGACGGGCACGGTCAAGTCGCGCGTGCATCGCGCGCGACTCGCGTTGCGCACGGCGCTCGAACGCGGCCTCCCGCGGCGCAGCGTGCCGCCGGCGGCGTTCGAGCGCGCGGTGTGCCTGGACCTGTTGCGCACGAAGCAGGACGCGCTCGATCGCGGCGTGCCCTTCCCGGTCGCGAACGAGATCGTGTGCGAGCGCTGCAACCTGGTCTTCGGAACGATGGACCTGGCGCAGGAGCTGTGCCGGGAACTCGGGTCAGGTCCCCTCCCGGGCGAGCTCACCGCCCGCGTCGCACGGAGCCTCGCGGCTGCAGGCGGCGCCTCGGCCTGAACCGAGAGGTCTTTCTCGGGAACCGCGACCGGCGGCCGGTCTCCATGTCGGTGTGGCGAGCGCTTCCAGCTCCGCCCGCACCGCCATGACCGTCACATCCATCTTCCAACGTCCGCGCTGGTCGCCCTACCTCGTCGGCGCAGGCATCGGCCTGCTCTCCGGCGCCACGTTCGCCTTCATGGGCAAGGCGCTCGGCACCTCGACGACGTTCGTGAACGCCACGGGCGCCGCACTCGCGACGGTCGCGCCCGAACACGTGCGCGCGAACGCCTACCTCGCCAAACAACTGGTCGGCAAACCGGCCTTCGATTGGCAGTTCGCGCTGGTCGTCGCGCTGTTCTTCGGAGCGCTCCTGTCGGCGCGCCTCTCGCGCACGCCCCGCCCCGCCGACGTGCCGCCCACCTTCGCGGCGCGCTTCGGTCCGTCCCGCACCAAACGCAACGCGTTCGCCTTCGTCGGCGGCGCGCTGCTGCTCTTCGGCGCGCGCCTCGCCGACGGCTGCACGAGCGGCCACGGCATCTCGGGCGGACTGCAACTCGCCGTCAGTTCGTGGACCTTCGTCGCCGCGGTGTTCGCGGTCGGCATCCCGTTCGCCTTCCTCTTCCTGAAGCCGCGCGCCGCACGCGCCTGAGGTGACGCCATGTTCGAAACACCGTTCTTCGCCGATCCCAAGACGCTCGCGCTCGGTGCGCTGGCCGGCCTCGTGTTCGGCTTCCTGCTGCAGAAGGGCGCTGTCGGGCGCTACGAGACCATCGTCGGGCAGTTCCTGCTGAGGGACCACACGATGCTGAAGGTCATGCTCTCGGCGATCGTCGTCGGCGGCTTGTCCGTCTAAGGCCTGCAGAGCCTCGGCCTGGTCGAGACGCTGCACGTCAAGACCGCCGACTTCGCGGCCGTCGGCCTGGGCGGAGCGCTGTTCGCCGTCGGCATGGTCGTGCTCGGCTACTGCCCGGGCACCGGAATCGCGGCGCTCGCGGAGGGTGCGCGCGACGCGCGCTTCGGCGTGGCGGGCATGCTCGTCGGTGCGGGTCTGTATGCGGAGGCGCACGCACCGCTGCGCGAGCTGCTCGGCCGACTGTTCGGTGACACCGCAGGCCTGGGGAAGGCGACGTTCGCGACGTTGACCGGACTGTCGCCGTTCGTGCTGCTGGTGCCGCTCGCGGCGGCTGTCGCCGTGGGCTTCGTGCTGCTCGAGCGGCGCGAACGCGCACACGTGCGCTGACACACCGACCAGCGCCGGACGGACACCGGGCGCACGAGCGCCGCCGGTCCCCACGCGGGGCCGGCGGCGCTCGTTCCGTCCCAGGCGGGGCACCCTGCGGCCCGCTCTTGGAGCGCCGTCGCCGCTCGGCGACCGATCGAGGATCGGGGCGCTGTCTTTCGCGAGCCGGTGTATCCGAACCGCACGGCGGGCGCCCTATCCTGCTCGCCCCAAAGCGTCGGCCGACACCCGGACCGCCGCGGCGAAACGAGGCACTTCGCGATGGACCACAGCTCGACGCCCCTCCCGCCGATCGGCAGCCACAACCTGGGATTCGTCGAGGAGCTCTACGCGGCCTTCCTCGCCGACCCCGCGAGCGTCGATCCGGCCTGGCGCACGTTCTTCGAAAGCCTCGCGAGCGGCGATCCGTTCGCGGCGCGGCCGCAGCTCGGCCCCACGCGCGCCTCGGGCGGCCTGTTCTCGCGCATGGCGGCGCCCGACGCCGGGGCCGACGCCGCTGCAGCGGGCGCGCCGGGGAGCAACGGGGCCGGTCCCAAGCAGGTCGCGGGCGACCTGGCCGTGCTGCAGGACCGCGTCGACCAACTCGTCCGCGCCTACCGCGTGCGCGGTCACCTCCTGGCCGACCTCGACCCGCTCGGCCTGCCGCGCCCGGCCCAGCCGGAACTCGAGACGTCCTACTACGGCCTCACGGACGCCGACCTCGATCGCACGTTCTCCTCGCAGACGATCACCGGCACGACGTCGCTGACGTTGCGCCAGATGATCGACCGCCTGCGCAACACGTACTGCCGTTCGATCGGTGTGCAGTTCATGCACATCGACGACCTGAACGTGAAGAACTGGCTCACCGATCGCATGGAGGCGAGCGAGAACCGCACGGAGCTCTCACGCGACGAACAGGTGCGCATCTTCACGCGGCTCACCGATGCGGTGACGTTCGAGGACTTCCTGCAGAAGAAGTTCCTCGGAGCGAAGCGCTTCAGCCTCGAAGGCGGCGAGAGTTTGATCCCGCTGCTCGACATGGCGGTCGAAGAAGCGGCGTCGTACGGCGTGCGCGAGATCGTGTTCGGCATGGCGCACCGCGGACGCATCAACGTGCTCGCGAACGTGCTCGGCAAACGCCCGGCGAAGATCTTCGGCGAGTTCGAAGACCTGCACGCGGAGACGAAGAAGGGCCGCGGCGACGTGAAGTACCACATGGGCTTCTCGTCCGACCGCCCCACCGCGGCCGGACACGACGTGCACGTCACGTTGTGCTTCAACCCGAGCCACCTCGAGTTCGTCGACCCGGTCGCGCTCGGACGTCTGCGTGCCAAACAGGACCGCCAGAACGACGCGCAGCGCGCGGGCGGCATGGCGATCCTGATCCACGGCGACGCCGCGTTCGCGGGCCAGGGTGTGGTGCAGGAGACGCTCAACCTGTCGCAACTCGACGGCTACGCGACGGGCGGCACGCTGCACGTCGTCGTGAACAACCAGGTCGGCTTCACGACGAGTCCGAAGGACGCGCGTTCGTGCACGTACCCGACCGACATCGCGAAGTTCCTCCAGATCCCGATCTTCCACGTCAACGGCGAGGATCCGGAGGCGGTGATGCAGGTCGTGCGCCTCGCGCTGGAGTTCCGCCACGCGTGGAAGCGCGACGTCGTGATCGACATGTGGTGCTACCGGCGCTACGGCCACAACGAAGGCGACGAGCCGGCCTTCACGCAGCCGCTCATGTACAAGGCGATTCGCGCGCGCAAGAGCGTGCGCGAGGCCTACCTCGAGCACCTGCTCGCCATGGGCGGCATCACGCGCACCGAAGCGGACGAGATCGCCGAGCGTCGCCGCCGCGCGCTGGAAGACGACCTCGCACGCGCGCGCAACGAACAACCGGTCGCGCCGAGCGACGAGTTGCGCGGTGTGTGGCAGGGCTACTTCGGCGGACCGGACGAGAGCGTGCCGCGCATGCACGCACCGTGTTCGCACGAGGATCTGCGGCGTGTCGTCGAAGTGGCGGCCACGCTGCCGGCCGGCTTCACGCCGCACCCGAAGATCGAACGCCTGCTCGAACAGCGCCGCGAGATGGCCCGCGGCGAGCGGCCCTTCGACTGGGCCACGGCGGAACTCGCGGCGTTCGGGCGCCTGCTCGAACTCGGCGCGCCGGTGCGTCTCTCCGGTCAGGACAGCGGACGCGGCACGTTCAGCCACCGCCACGTCGAACTGCACGACCACGAGACCGGCGAAGTCATCGCGCCGATCAGCGGCCTCGCGATCGGCAAGGCGCGCTTCGAGGTGCGCAACAGTCCGCTGTCGGAGATCGCCGTCCTCGGGTTCGAGTACGGCTACTCGATGGACACGCCCGAAGGCCTCGTGATGTGGGAGGCGCAGTTCGGCGACTTCGTCAACGTCGCACAGGTCATCATCGACCAGTTCATCGTCAGCGCCGAGGCCAAGTGGAACCGCCTGTCGGGCGTCGTGCTGCTGCTGCCGCACGGCTTCGAAGGCCAAGGGCCCGAACACTCGAGCGCGCGCCTCGAACGCTTCCTCTCGCTCGCGGCCGAGGACAACATCCAAGTCGTGAACTGCACGACGCCGGCGCAGTACCACCACGTGCTGTTGCGCCAGGTCCTGCGCCCGTGGCGCAAACCGCTGGTCGTGATGACACCGAAGAGCCTGCTGCGTCTGCCGGCGGCCGTGTCGACACTCGACGAGATGACGAGCGGCACGTTCAAGCGCCTGTTGCCCGACGACGGCGTCGTCGGAGACCAACGCGTCGAACCGGCGCGCGTGCGCCGCATCCTCCTGTGCAGCGGCAAGGTCTACTACGACCTCGCCAAACGCCGCGAAGAACTCGGCATGACCGACGTCGCGCTGCTGCGGCTCGAACAGCTCTACCCGCTGAACGTCGACGACCTGTCCGCGGCTCTCGCCCCCTACCCGGCCGACGCGCCGGTGTGGTGGGTGCAGGAGGAGCCGGAGAACATGGGCGCGTGGCCGTTCCTGCTGACGCGCCACGGCCGACTCTCGAAGGCCTTCGGTCGACGCGAAGTGCGTTGCATCGCGCGCCCGCGCGCCGCGGTTCCGGCCACGGGTTCGTCGGCCGCCCACGCGCTCGAACAGGCCGAACTCATGGAACGCTCGTTCACCTGAACGGCCCCACAAACGCGCTCGCTCACGCCCGTCTCGTCCCCCACGCCCACGACTCGCTCGATCGCACCATGCCCACCGAACTGAAAGTCCCCGCCGTCGGAGAGTCCGTCACCGAAGTGCAGATCGGCACCTGGCTGAAGGCCGTCGGCGACGGCGTCTCGGCGGACGAAGCCGTGGTCGAGATCGAGTCCGACAAGGCCACGGTCGAGCTGCCCGCGCCGATCGCGGGTGTCGTCGCACGTATCCTGAAGAAGGCCGGTGAGACGGCGCAGGTCGGCGAAGTGATCGGCTACCTCGAAGAGGCGCTGTCGGGTGCGTCGAAGCCGGCGCAACCGGCTCAGCCGGTGCAACCCGCCGCGCCGGCGGCCAAGGGCGTC
>JBIKNC010000290.1:0-4868 GCA_044358925.1 Planctomycetota bacterium
GGGCAGTGCTCGCCCATGTCCTGGTGGATGAGCGGCACGACGCAGATCGGGAAGTCGCCCGCGATGCCGCCGCCGACTTGGAAGAAGCCGATGCCGGGGTAGTTCTTCGTCTTCGCCGCGCCGGCCTTCGTCGTCGCGAGGTACCAGCGGATCAGCGCGTCCATGTACTCGAGGCCGGACTTGACCGTCGAGATGTTCTTCACGTGGCCGCGGTAGCAGTGGCTCACGAAGATGTTGCCGAGCGTCGAGTCCTCCCAGCCGGGCACGAACATCGGGAGGTTCTTCTCAGCAGCCGCGACGAGCCACGAGTCCTTCGGATCGATGTGGAAGTCCTTGCGCGACAGTTTCTGCTGCACGAGCCGGAACATGAACTCGTGCGGGAAGAGGCGCTCGCCCTTGCGGTCGGACTCCTGCCACAGATCGAGGATCTGGTGTTCGATCGCGCGGAAGGCCTGCTCTTCCGGGATGCACGTGTCCGTCACGCGATTGAGGCCTTGGTCCTCGAGCGCCTTCTCGTCGGCCGGCGACAGATCGCGGTAGTTCGGGATGCGCTTGTAGTGGTCGTGCGCGACGAGATTGAAGATGTCCTCTTCGAGGTTCGCGCCCGTGCACGAGATCGCGGTCACCTTGCCGGCGCGGATCATCTCGGCCAGCGAGAGGCCGAGTTCCGCGGTGCTCATCGCGCCCGCCAGCGTGACGAGCATGTGCCCGCCGCGCTCCATGTGCGACGTGTATCCGTGGGCCGCGTCCTTCAGGGCAGCGGCGTTGAAGTGGCGGTAGTGGTGCTCGATGAATTGACGGACGTTCATGGCTGGGGGCGGCTTCCTGGCGCGCGCGGGCGGAGATTGGAGCACGGGGCCGCACGGCTCCCAAACACTCGCGGCGCCCAAACAGCCGTGTGCGGATCGCCGCCCACGCCGACGCGCGTTGGGGGCGGGCGCCGTGTCACTTCTCGCCGGTCTCGTACTGGCGTTCGTAGAGCTCGCGATAGCGCCCGCCGCGCGCCATCAGTTCGTCGTGCGAGCCTTGCTCGACCAGCCGGCCCTTGTCCATCACGAGGATGCGGTCCGAGTGGCGCACGGTGGAGAGCCGGTGGGCGATCGTGAGCGACGTGCGACTGGCCAGCAGCTCGTCGACCGCCTCCGCCAGGAGCTCCTCGGTGTGGGTGTCGATGTTCGAAGTGGCCTCGTCCATCAGCACGATGTGCGGCGCGGCCGCCATCGTGCGCGCGAACGCGATCAACTGCCGCTCGCCCGCCGACAGGTTGCGGCCGCGCTCCGACAGCACCGTGTCGAAGCCCTTGTCGAGCCGCGCCACCACGCGATCGAGGTTCAGCCGCCGCGCCGACAGGAGCGCGTCCTCCGCGCTGATCTCGTGCCGCGACAGCCGCAGGTTGTCGAGCACCGTGCCCTCGAACAGGAACACGTCCTGGTGCACGACCGCGATGCGCGCGCGCAGCCCGGCCAGCGGTTGGTCGCGCACGTCGACGCCGTCGACGAGGATCGCGCCGCCGGTCACGTCGTAGAGGCGCGTCAGCAGTCGCAAGACGGTCGACTTGCCCGAGCCCGTCGAACCGACGATCGCGACGCGTTCGCCCGGCTCGACCACGAAGTCGAGGCCGCGCAACACGTCCTCGCCGGGCCGCGTCGGATAGGCGAAACGCACAGCGCGGAACTCGATGCGGCCCGTCGACTCGCGCGGAACGGAGGCGCCCGCTCGTTCCTCGATGCGTTCGTCGTGGTCGAGCAGACGGAAGACCTTCGACGCGGCGCTCGCTGCGTTCTGCAGCACGGTGATCTTCAGCGTCAGGTCGGTCAGCGGGCCGAAGAAGCGGCCCATGAGGTCGACGAAGAAGAACAACGTACCGACCGTGAGGCCGGTGCTCGCCGGATCGGAGACGCCGAACGCGGCCGCGATCATGCCGCCGCCGTACCACAGGATCAGCGCCGTCGTGAACGAGCCCAGAAGTTCGATGATCGCGGACAGCCACGATTCGAGGCGCATCACCGTCAACTGCGAGCCGAGCATCTCGCCCGTGATCACACCGAAGCGCGCGCGGGTGTCAGCTTCGCGTGTCGAGCTCTGCACGATCGCCATGCCGACGATGTGCTCGTGCAGGAACGCGGCCATCTTCGAGCGCCACGTCACGAACGTGTCCTGCGCGCGGCGCACACGTGTGCGCACGAACGACGTGACGATCAGGAAGAGCGGGACCACACACAGGCTCACGGTCGCGAGTTCCGAGTCGACCAGGAACAACACGACCGTCATCACGGCGATGTTCACGAGGTCGCCGAGGATCGTCACGACGCCGGTCGAGAAGAGTTCCTGCAGCGCTTCGATGTCGGTCGTGACGCGCCCGATCAGGCGGCCGACCGGCGTGCGGTCGTAGAACGACGAGGCCAACGACTGCAGGTGCGCGAATACGCGTTGACGCAGTGTGCGCAAGGCGTTCTGGCCCGCGAGTTCGAGCAACCAGACCTGCAGGCGGCGCGTGAAGAACTCCGCGAACACGAGCCCGAGCAGCGCGAACGCGAGGAGCGCGAGCGGCTCGGCCGCGACGCCGATGACTCCTTCCGCGAGTTCGACGACGTGCTGCCAACCGGCCGCGACGTCCGCCCAACGCCCGCTGAGCGGGTGCGGCGCGATGTAGAGGTCGATCGCGAGTGCGACGAGCAGCGGCTGGAGGATGCGCAGCGCCTGCCCGAACAACAGCAGAGCGAGGCTGCTCGCGATCAGGCCACGCTGCGGGCGCATGACGCCGAGCAAACGCTTGAACAGGCTGCGATCGAGTTTGCCCTTCTCCTCGAAGTCGACGGCATCGCGCGCGGCGGCCGCCTTCTGCGCAGCAGCGACGTTCGAGTCGATGCTCTTGGGTGCGACGCTCATCGCTGTGCGCTCCCGTCGCCGGCCGGCTCTTCGAGGAACGGGTTGCCTTCCTCTTCCTGCGAGCGCCACAGCGTCGCGTACAAACCGCCCCGCGCCAGCAACTCGTCGTGGGTGCCGCGCTCCGCCACGCGCCCGTCCTCGAGCACGAGCACCGAGTCCGCGTGCCGAAGCGCCGACAGACGGTGGGCGATCACGATCGTCGTGCACGTGCCCAGCACGCGCTGCAGGCCCGCCGTGATCGACGCCGCCGTGTCCGTGTCGACGGCCGAGAGCGTGTCGTCGAGGATCAGGATCGACGGCTGCTTCGCGATCGCGCGCGCGAGTGCGACGCGCTGGCGCTGCCCGCCCGACAGCGCGACGCCGCGCTCGCCGACCATCGTCTCGAGTCCGTCGGGCAGTTGATCGAGGTCTTGGTCGAGGCGTGCGATGCGCACCGCTTCGAGCACACGCTCGCGCGGCGCGTCCGGCGCGCCGTAGGTCAGGTTGTTCCAGAGCGTGTCGCTGAACAGGAACGCGTCCTGCGGCACGTAGCCGATGCGTTTGCGCGTGCTCGCAAGGTCGAGTTCCTCGACCGGCGCGCCGTCGATGAAGTAGTGGCCGGGCTCGATCTCTTCGAGTCGCGCGAGCACACGCGCGAGCGTCGTCTTACCCGCGCCCGTGCGACCGACGACGCCGAGTGTGGCGCCGGCGGGCAGCTCGAACGAGACGTGCGACAACAGCTCGCGGCGCGGGGCGCCGGGCACCGCTTCGGAACCCTTGACCGACAGGTCGCGCACTTCGATGCGACCTTCGACCGCGACGACGGGCCGCGTCGCGGGGTGCGGCGGGAAGCCGGGCGGCTCGTTCAACACCTCACCGATGCGGTCCATCGCCGCTGCGCCGCGCTGCAGCGAACTGATGACGAAGCCGAGCGTCGCGGTCGGCGCAGCGAGCAGTTGCAGGTAGATGAGGAAGGCGGCCAGCTCACCGACTTCGACCGTGCCCGCGCGCAGCGCCGGGATGGCGAAGAAGAGCGCGAGTGCGAGTGTCACGCCGCCCAGTGCGCCCATGAGCGGCAGCAGCGACGCACGTGCGCGCGCGACGTCGAGCTGGATGCGGCGGTAGTCGTCGATGCGCGTCGCGAAGCGCAGCTCTTCGAACGGCTCGAGGCCGAGCGACTTCACGACCTGGATGCCGGAGAGGTTCTCGCCCAGCTTCTCGCTGATGTGGCCGAGGGTGTCGGACGCTTGGCGCGAACCTTCTTGGATGACGCGTGCGAGCGAGCGGCTCTTCCACACGAAGAGCGGGAACGGCACCAGCGTCACGAGGGTCATGAGCGGATCGATGCCGACCATGAACACGATCGCGATGCCGAACAGCAGGATCGTCTCCGCGATGTACAGCAGCACCGGCCCCGCGATGGCCTGCACGTTGCCGAGGTCGTTGAGCTGGCGCGAGAGCAGTTGGCCCGACGAGAAGCGCAGGAAGAAGCTCGGCGGCAGCTCGGTCGTGCGCGCGTACAGGTCCTGACGCATGTCGTGCGTCACGAGGCGCGAGGCGCCGAGGATCGTCAGGCGGCTGGCCGTGCGCACGAGGGCGCCGACGATCGCCGCGATCGCGATGGCGAGGGCGGCGGAAGTCGCGAGACTCGCCGCGTCGGACCCGTCGCCGCCGAGGCTGGTGCGCAGTTCGTCGATCGCCGAGCCGAGCCGCGTCGGGATCCACAGGCGCAGCACGATCGCTGCGACGAGCGCCACGCCGCCGGCCGCGTAGGTCCAGCGATAGCGTCGGAACCAGGGCAGGAGGACGGTGAGGGCGCGCATGGAAGTTCGAGCAGGGCGGGCGAGTCGTTCATCTCAACAAGCGACGAGCACGGCTCCAAGCAGCGGGCCGCGAGCTGTTGACGCGTACGGTGCCAGGCACCCTGTCGCCAGATCCGGCACTTCGCATCGACCCGCAGCTCGAGAACGGCGGCGCTCTGCGCCGCCGTTCTCGAGCTG
>JBIKNC010000083.1:0-17147 GCA_044358925.1 Planctomycetota bacterium
GCGCGCGGAAGACTGCGGCCCTTCGATTCCGCACTTCGGCCCGACCGTGACGGCTACGTGTCTGACACCGTACGCGTCAGGCCGGCCGTGCTCAGTACGTGACCTGGAAGCGCACGCCGTACGAATCCTGATCGACCGACGGCGACGCGTCGTTCTCACCGGTCGTGTAATTGAACGTGATGCGTGCGTTCGTGTTCAGGTACCAGTTGATGCCGCCGCTCAGCAGCATCAGCTCGTCACCCGAACCCGCCACGTCGGACAGATCGAGCAGCGAGTACTTGAACGCGATCTCCCACGCACCGGAGCCCTCGCCCCAGCCCTTCCACGGGTTCGTCGGCTTGATCGTCGAGAAGAGGCCTTCCGAGTAGCTGCGCGACTCGCCGGTCAGGAAGTACGAGAGCAGCAGGTAGTAGCCCGTGAAGCCCGGGTCGTTCGGAGTCGGCGAGTAGACGTTGGTGTGGATCAACTCGGCTTGCGCCGAGAATGGACCGAAGACACCCGCGACTTCACCGCCGAAACGCTGCGTCGATTCGGCGTTCGCGATCACGCCGGTGTCGACGAGACGGTTGCCGAGGCTCGTGCCCGGACGCGCGCGGAACTGCACGCCGTCGGCGCTGCCACCCGCCACCGAACCGCCGACGTGCACGAACGAACCTTCGTCGAGGTCGAACTTGTACGTGGCACGACCCGCGCCTTCGTACGTGCCGCCGATGGCGTTGCCGTCTTCACCCGAAGCGACGTTGAAGATGCCGACCTTCCACGTGCCGTTCTTCTCGCCGAAGTCGCCGCCCGTCGCGAAACCGGTCGAACGGCCCAAGTTGCCGGGGCCGAGCGTGACGAGCGGGTCGCGCTCCATGAACGTCTGCGAGTTGCTGCTGCTCTGCGTTTCGAGACCGAAGGGCACGAAGAACTGTCCGCCCTGCAGATAGAGGGGCCCGAGCAGCTCGTCGATCTTCACGTACACGTCGCGCCAGTCCGGTGCAGCCGCCGTGCTGCCGGCGAAGTCGTACTGCGCCTTGTAGTGCACGTTCCCGTAGACCGTGCCTTGGATGTAGATGCGCGCGCGGCGGAACTGCCAACCATCGCTGTCCGACCCGTCCGTGCCGCCCTGTCCGCGGTCGTCCGTGTACCAACCATCGAATTGGATGCGGCCGCCGATGCGCGTCGTGAACTGCTTGTCTTCGGTCTCGAAGCGCAGGTCGTTGTTCCAATAGACCTTGCTGAAGTCGTCGGCGATCGGCGTCGTTGCGAGCGGTGCTTCGCTCCCGTTCGTGTTCGCGTGAGCGAGGGCGGGCAGCAACAAGCTGGCGACGCCGAGAGTCAGGTAGGAACGAGTCATGTCGGAAAGTTGTCCTCGCAGGTGTTGAGTGCCGCGGCCTGGGATCCGCTCGGTCAATCGCGGCGCCCGGCGACGCCATGGAGTGCGGCACCGGGAGGCGGGGGAGCCTAAGTGCGGGCCTCGGATTGTGGTGGTGCGTCCCGAAGTGCATTTCAGCGTCCCAGGCGCGGGCCGCGAAGGGCGGTCACGTTCCAGTGACAGGGGAGTCAAATGGAGGTCTCTGGCAGCTGCGGTCACGTATTCGAAACGCGGCACGGCCGGCGGGCCGCCCGCGCGTATTCACATGCCCTTGATGCTGTGTTCGCATGACGCTGAACGCCTGCCGCTCCAATCTCCGGCCTCGAACTCGATCGGGACCTCGGCGCGCCGCTCGTGCGGCGCGCGTTCGTGAGCCGACCCGACTCGCGTTCCTCCTTTCCACGAGGCACCACGTGAAAGTTCTGCTCGGACTCTTCGGACTCGCACTCACTGCCGGAATCGTCGTCGCCAGCGGCCGGCTCGACGAGGTCAAGGTCGATCCGCGCTTCCCGACCTACACACGCACCGATGGCGTGACGGGGGCGCTCAAGAGCATCGGCTCCGACACCATGAACAACCTCATGGCGTTCTGGGCCGAGGGCTTCAAAGTCCACTACCCGAACGTGACGGCGGAGATCGAGGGCAAGGGCAGCTCGACCGCTCCGGCCGCGCTCATCGAAGGCACCGCCAACTTCGGTCCGATGAGCCGCCCGATGAAGACGAAGGAGGTCGACGACTTCCGCAAGAAGTTCGGCTACGACCCGATCGGTCTGCCGATGTGCGTCGACATGCTGGCGGTGTTCGTCCACAAGGACAACCCGATCGAAGGTCTCTCGCTGGCGCAGGTCGACGCGATCTTCTCGAAGGCGCGCAAACTCGGACACGAGAGCGACATCGTCACGTGGGGCGACCTGGGCCTCACAGGTGAGTGGGCCGACAAGCCGATCTCGCTGTATGGCCGCAACTCGGCCTCGGGCACGTACGGCTACTTCAAGGAGCACGCACTCGGCAACGGCGACTTCAAGGACAGCGTGAAGGAGCAGCCGGGCAGCTCGGGCGTCGTGTCGGGCATCGCAGGCGAGAAGTTCGCGATCGGCTACAGCGGCATCGGGTACCGCACAGCAGACGTGAAGGTCGTGCCGCTCAAGAACGCGGGCGACGAGCAGTTCTTCCCGGGCGAGGCGCATTACGGCTACTCGGGTGAATATCCGCTGGCGCGTTATCTGCTCGTGTACGTCAACCACGAGCCGAAGTCCGAACTCGATCCGCTGCGCCGCGAGTTCATCCGCTTCGTGTACAGCGCCGAGGGTCAAGCGCTCGTGATCGAAGACGGCTACTTGCCGCTGCCCGCCATCGTCGCGCAGCGCAGCGCGGCGACGGTCGGCATCACGCTCGAGCTGCTCGAAGAGAAGAAGGAGAAGGGCGAGAAGGGCCGCTGACGCGCTGCCCAGCCCACGACGCGACTCGCCATGTGCATCCCGAGTCGCACGAACGCCGGCCCGCTGCGTGACTTCACGCAGCGGGCCGTGCTGCTCGACGCGATGCACCGCAGCGCTACCATGCCGCGCCCGAGGACGTCCGCCGCGCTCTCCCGATGACCAACGACCTCGATCGCGGCCGTGCGGCCGATACACGCCGACCGGGGCAACCGTTCTCCGGCAAGGCGCGGCGACGGACGACGAGTCGTCGTGTGCGCATCACGGAGGTCGTTGCGCGCACGCTCGTCACAGCCGGCGGCCTCGGCACGATCGTCGCGGTCTCGTTGATCTTCGCGTTCCTGTTCGCCGTCGTCGTACCGGCGTTCCAACGCTCCGACGTGCAGGCTGCAGAGGTGCTCGACCTGCCGTCGCCGCCGATCGCAGCTCTCGGCATCGACCGCTACGAAGTCGTCAAGTGGGTGGCCGATCGCGAAGGCTCGGTGCGCAGCATGCGCGTCGAGGACGGCGCAACGGTCGCCGAGGTCTCGCTCGTGCGCGAAGGCGCTGGCGCGCCGACGACACAGAGTTATTCGCCGGGCCACTCGCGCGCTGTGCTGGGTTACGCCGACGGCGCGGTCGTGCTCGTCGACATCGGTTTCGAGGAGGCGTTCGCGACCGACGCGGAAGTGCCCGGCTTCGAGGAACTGGCCGTCGGCGCGACGGCCGCGAACGACGGCGGCGTCGTGCAGCGCACGCCCGTCGGTCAGTTGCGCACGAACCGCCTCGTGTGGACGCCGACCGAGCCGGACTTCCCGCACGGCGACGTCGCCATCGCACACGCGGACGCGACGCTCACCGCCACGGGTCCGTGTTACGCGTCGCTCGCGGTCGACGGCACGCTGGTCCTGTCGCGCATCCGCGTGCGCCGCAGCATGATCGGCGACGAGACGCGCACGGCGTCGCGCACGAAGTTGCCGTACGCGCAGCCCGAGGGAGCGGGGCTGCCGCTGTTCTTCTTCCTCGACGCGCGCGGCACGGACGTGCAGTTGATCTGGGAGGACGGTCGCTACCAGCGCTACCGAGTCGGTTCGAGCGGCCCGGAACTCGCCGAAGAGGCCGATCTCCTGCCGGATCCCGCGCGCCGCGTCAGCGCTGCCACGCAGATCCTCGGTGAGGAGACGATCGCGATCGCCGACGACGGCGGCGGACTCGCGACGTGGTTCATGGCGCCGTCGCAGGCGGACGAGAACAAACTCGTCACGGTCTCGCCGGGTCTGCTCGGAACGCTCGAAGGCGGCCACCTCACCGCGCTCGCGGCGTCGTCGAACTCGCGGCTCCTGATCGGCGGCTCGAACGACGGTCGTGTGATCGTCTACCAGGCCACGACACAAGGCGACGTCGGCGAAGCGCCGTCGCGTCTCGACGGGCCGATCACCGCACTCGAGATCTCGAGCGAGGAGAAGACCATCCTCGCCGTCGCCGACGGTCGCATCGCGCGCCTCGAAGTCGACCCGAAACACCCCGATGCGAGTCTGCACTCGCTGTTCGGCAAGGTCTGGTACGAGGGCTACCCGGAGCCGGAACACGTCTGGCAGTCGACGTCGGGCACCGACACGTTCGAAGCCAAGCTCGGGCTCGTGCCGCTCGTGTTCGGCACGCTCAAGGCGACGTTCTATTCGATGATCTTCGGTGCGCCGCTGGCGCTCCTCGCGGCGCTCTTCACCAGCGAGTTCCTCGGTGCGCGGCTGCGCGCGCGCGTGAAGATCGTCATGGAGCTGATGGCGTCGCTGCCGAGCGTCGTCCTCGGTTTCCTCGGCGGACTCGTCATCGCGCCGTTCGTGCAGGACGAGTTGTCGGGTGTCCTCGGTGTGCTGTTCGCGCTGCCGCTGTGCTTCCTGATAGGCGCGCATCTCTTCCAACTCGTGCCGCGACGCCTCGCGGTTCCGTGGGGCACCGGCTGGCAGCGCTTCGCGATGGTGGCGACCGCGATCCCGCTCGCCGTGCTCCTCGGCGCGACGATCGGTCCGTGGTTCGAGCGCATCTTCTTCGGCGGCGACACGATCGCCTGGTTGTCGTCGCGCGATCCGAAGGGCGCGGGCAGCGGTTGGGCGTTCATCCTCCTGCCGCTGTCGTTCGTCGCGGTCGCGTTCCTCGTGCAGCGCTACCTCGAGCCGTTCATCCGCGACCGCTTCGCTCACAGTGAACACGGCGCCCTCGCGCGCGTGCACCTGCTCAAGTTCGTCGTGGCCGGCTGCGTCGCGATCGCTCTGGCGTTCGCGCTCGGCCACGGCCTCGCCGGCGCCGGCGTCGATCCGCGCGGCGGGATGGTCGACACGTACGTTCAACGCAACGCACTCGTGGTCGGCTTCGTGATGGGCTTCGCGATCATCCCGATCATCTACACGCTGGCCGAGGACGCGCTGTCGAGCGTGCCGCAGCACCTGCGCCAGGCCTCGCTCGGCGCGGGCGCGACGCAGTGGCAGACCGCGATGCGTGTGATCGTGCCGACGGCCATGTCGGGCCTCTTCTCGGCCGTCATGGTCGGCCTCGGCCGCGCCGTGGGCGAGACGATGATCGTGCTGATGGCGACCGGCAGCACGCCGATCATGGACTTCAACGTGTTCAACGGCTTCCGCACGTTGTCCGCGAACATCGCGACCGAGCTGCCCGAAGCCGTCAAAGGCAGCACGCACTACCGCGTGTTGTTCCTCGCGGCGCTCACGCTGTTCGCGATGACGTTCGTGCTCAACACACTCGCCGAGGTCGTTCGGCAGCGCTTCCGCAAACGCGCCTACCAACTGTGACGACCACTCCGACCACGGCCGATCGAACGACCGCTCCCGCCGCGAAGTCGCCGCGAGCGCCGCGCCGTCGTCGCGCGACGTCGCTCGCCGCGCATGGCGAGCCGATGGTCTGGTTGACGGGCGGTTCGCTCGCACTCGGCCTCGTGATGGTGCTCGGGCTGCTGACGCTCGTGATCTCGCGCGGCCTCGCGACCTTCTGGCCGGAGGACGTCGTGCGTTTCACGATGTCGAGCGGCGAGGTCGTTCTCGGCGAGTTGCGCGACGCCGAGGAGCGCGTACTCGACGAGGCGCAGATCGCGGAGATCGCGCAAGCGATCGGCGAAGAGGCCGTTGCGGCGTTGCGAGCGAGCGCAGGGCGCACCGAGCGCCGTCTCGTGCGCTCGGTCGACCTCGCTGACACGACCAAAGCGCGCACGGCCTGGTACGACGACTACGCACTCGCGGGCGACGATCAGGGCCTCGACGGTCGCTTCGAGCGCGTGCTCGAACGGCCGACGTGGGCGCTCGCGGTCGAACGCTTCAAGGGCGGTCGTTACTACGGCGAACTCGAGGGCTTCGTCGACGGCGACCGGCGCGTCGAGGGCGCCGAGGCCGCGTGGCCCGAGTTCGAGCGTGCACTCGCGGCCGCCGAGAAGCAGCGTGCCGACTACAACACGATCATCGAGCACGAGATCGGCGCCTTGAGCCGCCGCTCGCGCGCCGCGGAGCTCGACGCGCGCAAAGTGGCGCTCGAGAGCGGCGAAGGCTCCGCCGAACACACGGCCGCCGTCGAGCGCGCTCGGGAACTCGCGCGTGTCAATGCGGAGGCCACGGCTCGCCTGCAAGAACAGGCATCCGCGATCGAGACGGCGGCGCGTGCCCCTGCACTCCTCGTTCGCAACGCCGCCGGCGACAGCGAACTCGTCGAGATCTGGGACATCGTGCGCGCCTACCCGGCGAACACGATCGGCTTCTTCGCGTCGGTCGCGGTCTACGTCGACCGCTGGTTCGAGTTCCTGTTCGAGGACCCGCGCAAGGCGAACACCGAAGGCGGTGTGTATCCGGCCATCTTCGGCACGGTGCTGCTCACGCTGCTGATGTGCTTCGCGGTGGTGCCGTTCGGCGTGCTCGCGGCGCTCTACCTGCGCGAGTACGCGAAGCAGGGCCTGGCCGTGTCCGTCGTGCGCATCGCCGTGAACAACCTGGCCGGTGTGCCGAGCATCGTGTTCGGCGTCTTCGGCCTCGGCTTCTTCTGCTACTGGCTGGGCGGCGATGTGATCGACCCGCTCTTCTTCCCGGAGTACGGCAACCAGCCGGTCTTCGGCGGCGGCGGCATCCTGTGGGCTTCGCTCACACTCGCGCTCCTGACGCTGCCTGTCGTCATCGTCGCGACGGAAGAAGCACTCTCGTCCGTGCCGGGTTCGATGCGCGAAGGCAGCTACGCCTGCGGCGCGACCAAGTGGCAGACGATCCGCCGCATCGTGTTGCCGCGCGCCATGCCCGGGATCATGACCGGCACGATCCTCGCGATCGCGCGCGGCGCGGGCGAGGTGGCGCCGCTCATGCTCGTCGGAGCGATGAAGGAAGCGGCTTCGCTGCCGATCTCGGGCGAATTCCCGTTCATCCACCCCGAGCGGCGCTTCATGCACCTCGGCTCGCACATCTACGACCTCGGCTTCCAGAGCCCGGACAGCGAGGCCGCGATCCCGATGGTCTACACGACCACGTTCCTCCTCATCGCCATCGTCGTCGGGCTCAACCTCGTCGGCGTGTGGATCCGCGCGCGCTTGCGGCGACGTTTCGCGCAAGCGGCCATCTGAAACACCGCCGCCGTCGCCGCGGGTGCGTGCCATGATGCGCGCTCTCGCGGGACGGCCCGGAGACACCATGGAGCTTCAGCCGAAGACCCGACCCCCGATGACCGAGTCCACGACGCGTCCCGAGCGCAGCAGCCGTTCCGACGCGCCGTCGGTGTTCAAGGTCGTCTCCGAAGGACGCGCCTATCCGACGCGCGTGCACCCCGAGCTGGCCGCCGAAGCCGCCGTGCTCGAGGTGAAGAACTTCGAGCTGTGGTACGGCGCCAAACAGGCGCTCTACGACATCCACATGCGCGTGCCGGCCGGCAAGGTGACCGCGCTGATCGGACCGTCGGGCTGCGGCAAGTCGACGCTCCTGCGCTGCGTCAACCGCATGAACGACCTGATCGAGTCGGTCTCGATCGAGGGCGAGATGCGCCTCAACGGCGACGCGATCTACGGCCCGAAGGTCGACGTGATCGAGCTGCGCAAGCGCATCGGCATGGTGTTCCAGAAGCCGAACCCGTTCCCGATGAGCATCTTCGAGAACGTCATCTACTCGCTGCGCATCGACGGCGAGCGCAGCCGGGCGGTGCTCGAAGAAGTCTGCCGTCGCTCGCTCGAAGGCGCGGGCCTGTGGAACGAGGTCAAGGACCGCCTGCAGGACAGCGCGCTCGCGCTCTCGGGCGGTCAGCAACAGCGTCTGTGCATCGCGCGCGCCATCGCCGCGGAGCCGGAAGTGCTGCTGCTCGACGAGCCGTGTTCGGCGCTCGACCCGATCGCCACGGGCCGCATCGAGGACCTGATCGAGGAGCTGAAGGGCTCGTACTCGATCCTGATCGTCACCCACAACATGCAGCAGGCGTCGCGCACGAGCGACTTCACCGCTTTCATGTACCTCGGCCGCATGATCGAGTTCGGCCCGACGGAGAAGATCTTCCTGCGCCCCGAACTCCAGGAAACCGAGGACTACGTCACCGGTCGTTTCGGCTGAGAGTGAGTGACCGAGCGAGAGACCGAGCGCCGCGCCGAACGCCATGAGCACCCACCTCCACTCCGACCTCCAGCGCCTCCAGCGGCAGCTGCTCTACCTCGCCGCCGAGGTCGAGCAGAACTTCCGCAAGGCCATGATCTCGCTGGTCGAACGCAAACAGGACACGGCGCTCGCGGTGATCGAAGGTGATCGTGCGATCGACGAGCGCGAGGTCGAACTCGAAGAGGACTGCCTCAAGGTGCTCGCGCTGCACCACCCCGTCGCGAACGACCTGCGCTTCGTGACCTCGTGCCTCAAGATCAACAACGACCTCGAGCGCATCGGCGACCTGGCCGTGAACATCTCGAAGCGCTCGGCCGTGCTCACGACATCGCCGCCGCTCCCGCTCCCGCCCGCCCTCACCCGGATGGCCGACGAAGCGAGCCGCATGCTGCGCGAGTCGCTCGACGCCTTCGTGCGCAACGACGCCGACCTCGCGCGTCAGGTCTGCAAGGACGACGACATCATCGACGCGTTGCACGCCGAGATCAATCGCACCTTCATCAAGCAGATGGAAGCGCACCCCGCCGAGATCGAGCCCTACGTGCTGCTGCTCGGCATCAGCAAGAGCATCGAGCGCATGGCCGACCACGCGACCAACATCGCCGAGGACGTCGTCTACATCGTCGAGGGCGCGATCATCCGCCACGGCCGCGGCATCCGTCGCCTGCCGCCGAAGACGCCGATCCGCTGAGGTCGAGGCGAGCGCGCCTGTCGGGTCCACACACCTTGCGCGAGGTGTTGACGGGTACGGTGTCAGACACGTAGCCGTCAACACGCCCGGTCTCTGGTCAGTCGAGGTGGCCGCGCGAGGAGTCGCCCATCGCGACGCTCGCGCCGGCGAAGTACTCGGGCCAGCGGCGCGTCACGAGAGCGTGCGTCGCGTCGTCGCAGAACAACTCCTCCGGATACCACGGCTTCATGCGCGCGTCGATCGCGAGCGGGCCGTGGTAGGCGGGTTGCGTTCCGACGAGGTCGACACGCGCGGGCACCACGTCGCGCGCGGGGTCGAAGCGCGTGAACGTCGTCCACAGGAAGTTCTGGTCGCTCTTCGCAGCGCGCGCGGCGTCGTCGGTCAGCACGATCAGCGGCCAGGCGGCGAACGACGGATGCCGCGCCAGTGCACCGGCCAGTTGCGCGCCCTGTTCGTGTGAGCCTGCGCTGTACGGCGCCGTCTCGACACACAACACACCGCGACAGAACGGCACGACGCGCTTCACTTCGGGCGGCAGCGCGCCTTCGAAACGCTCCGGCAGTTTGCGCCGCGCCTCGCCGAGCCCGACGAGCACGCCCTTGCTGCCGCGGTTGATCTTCGGACCCGCGTAGTCGAGCGAGTCCATCGACAGGTTGCCGAACAGGTAGAGGTCGCCGGGCAGCTCGGCGCGTTCGAGCACGTGTTCGAACGTGCGTTTGAAATCGCGCAGGTCGACGCGGCCGTCCGTCAGCAGCAGGAACTTCGTCAGCGCGAGTTGGCCCTCGCCGAGGATCCTGAACGCGGTCGACAGCGCCTCGCGCCCGTAGCGCTCGCGCACGATCGCCGACGCGAGCGCGTGGTAGCCCGTCTCGCCGTACGACCACAGGTCCACCACGCCCGGCATGACCATCGGCAGCAGCGGCGCGAGCAGCTCCTGCAACCAGTCGCCGATGAAGAAGTCCTCTTGGCGCGGTTTGCCGACGACGGTCGCGGGGAAGATCGGCTCGTGCCGGTGCAGCAGGCGGTCGACCGTGATCACCGGGTAGTCGTGCACTTCGGAGTAGTAGCCGTAGTGGTCGCCGAACGGACCCTCGGCGCGCCGCGCGTGCGGCTCGACGCGACCGACCACGCAGAACTCGGCGTCGGCGAACGCGGGCAGCGGGCTGCCGGGTACACGAGTCGTGCGTACGCGTTCGCCGAGCAGGAAACTCGCGAGCAAGAGCTCCGGCACGTTCTCCGGCAACGGCGCGATCGCGGCGAGCACCGCGGCCGGCGGCCCGCCCAGGTGCACGTGCACCGGCAGCGGGCGGCCGAGTCGCTCCGCTTCGGCGAGATGGAAGCCGGCGCCCTTGCCGATCTGCGCGTGCAGCCCGAGTTCGCCCGGTCCGAAGACCTGGCCGCGGTACATGCCGAGGTTCAGGCCGCCGTGTTCCGGATGCGCGGTCATGACGAGCGGCAGCGTCAGGAACGGACCGCCGTCGCGCGCCCAGGTCGTCAGCGCGGGCAGCTCGTTCAAACGCGGCGCCGCGCTGATGTTCTCGAGCACCGGCGCACGCCCGACCGCGCGCGGCCCGAGCTTCGCGAGCCGCCCCAGGAGATCGCGCTCGCTCCACAGGCGCCCGAGCTTGGGCGGCATCTCGCCCTGCGCGAGTTTCACGGCGCGCGCGACGAGCTGCGGCGGCTCCGCTCCGAACGCGAGTTCGACGCGCCGCCGCGTGCCGAACAGGTTCGTGACGAGCCTGAACCTGCGCCCCGTGACGTTCGTGAAGAGGAGCGCGGGTCCGCCCGCCGCGATCACACGCCGATGGATCTCCGCGACCTCGAGGTGCGCGTCGACCGGCGCGCGCACCTCCACGAGTTCACCCGCGGCTCGCAAGCGATCGACGAACTCGCGCAGGTCTCGGGGTGCTCGCACGCGGGCCCTTGTAGCGCGTTGCACCGTTCGCTCCCAGTGCGGACCTTCCCGCCGGATTTGCGCCCGTTCCCAACACACCCGGGGACCTACTGCGACCGCGCTCCAACCTTGCGTCGAGTTCGCGCGATACTGCACGCGACGAGCCGGGGCGCATGGCGCGCTCCCGACACAACGTCGATCGCCGTATGAACTCGCTCAACACGTTCGTCCGCAGTGTCTTCCTCGCCTCGCTCGGAGCGTCGCTGGCCGCCGCCCAGGACGGGGCACCCGCAGCGTTCGACGCTCGCGCCGCGGAGCACCTCCTCAATCGCGCGGGCTTCGGCGCGAACGACCTCGAGATCGCCCGTTTCGCGCGCCTCGGTCGCGAGGCGGCGATCGCCAGCCTCTTCGAACCGCTGCGCGTGGTCGATCCGTTCTTCGTCGAGCTCGATCAGGGCTACCGCGAGATGCGCCGCGCGCAGCTCCAGGAAGACGGCGCCATGAGCGACGGCGCGCCGATGGACGAGGCCGGCATGGAGGCGCGCCGCGACGAACAACGCAAGGCGCGCGCCGCGTTCCAACGCGCCGACCGGCGGCAGATGACGGCCTACACCGATTGGTGGCTCGAACGTCTGATCGCGGGCGACGATCCGTTGCGCGATCGGATGACGTTGTTCTGGTCGGGCCTCTTCACGTCGTCGTTCCGCGTGGTGAAGAGTTCGAGCGCGATGATCGAGCAGCACACGTTCCTGCGCGACAACGCCCTCGGCAGCTACGCGACGCTGCTGCGAGGGATCGCGCGCGACCCGGCGATGCTCCAGTACCTCGACAACGCGTCGAACAAGAAGCGCGAGCCGAACGAGAACTTCGCGCGCGAGCTGCTCGAACTCTTCACGCTCGGCGAAGGGCACTACAGCGAGGCCGACATCGTCGCGGCGGCGCGCGCGTTCACCGGTTGGACGGATCGCGACGGCGAATTCGTGTTCCAGCGCCGCCAGCACGACGACGGCGAGAAGACCTTCCTCGGTGTGACGGGGAACCTCGACGGCGACGACGTGATCGACATCATCCTGAAGCAGCCGCGCTGCGCCGAGCACGTCGCGGGGCGGCTGCTCGCGTGGTTCGAAGGGCGGCCTGCGAGCGAGGAGCGTGTGCGTGAGTACGGCGCGCTGCTGCTCGCCTCGGACTACGAGGTGCGACCGTTGCTCGAGAAGCTCTTCGTCGACCCCGCGTTCGAGGCGAGCGACGTCGCCGGTCAACGCATCGCGAGCCCGATCGACTTCCTCGTCGGCCACGCGCGGCGCCTCGGTGTCGATCCGGCGGGGCGCCTCGTCGCACTGGCGTCGGGCAACTTGGGCGAGATGCTCTTCGAACCGCCGAGCGTGAAGGGCTGGGACGGCGGCCGCACGTGGATCGACACGCAGACGATCATGCAGCGCGGCAATCTCGCGGGCGTGCTCGTCGGAACGATCGGTGCGAGCGAATTCGTCGAGGGTGCGCTGGCCGGGATGGAGCGCGCAGCCGGTGATGCACCGGCCGATGGGCCGATGATGGAAGACGGTGCGGAACCCCCGCGGCGCAAGCGGAGCGACGAACTCTCGCGCCTCGTCGGCCGCATGGAGGAGTTCGGCTGGCGCCCGAACCTCAACCTCACGGCGCGACTCGCGCGCGCCGGTGCAACGACCGACGCTGCGGTCGTCGATCGGCTCGCGACCGATCTGTTGGCGGTCGAACTCTCCGCGCAGTCGCGCGCCGAACTGCTCGCGTTCCTCGCCGAGGAGCGCGCTGCGAAGAGCCTGCCCGACGATCTGTGGACGGACATGTCGAGCAATGGAGCGAAATCGAGCGAGGCCGAGCCGCTCGCGCGTCGACTCGCGCACCTCATGCTCTCGCTGCCCGAAGCCCAACTCAACTGAACACACGAGGACCCAAGACCATGGATCGACGACACTTCCTCGGTGCGGCGCTCGGCGCCGGCAGCCTGCTCCTCGCGCCCGCGAACTTCGCACACGCGAGCCTCTCCGGCCTGTTCGGAGCGAAGCGCGACGGCGACGAGCCGATCCTCGTGCTCGTCGAACTCTCCGGCGGCAACGACGGGCTCAACACGGTCGTGCCGCACGCGAACGACGCCTACCACCGCGCGCGGCCGCGCATCGGCATCGAGGCGGCGCGTGTGCTCGACCTCGACGGTCACGTCGGTCTCGCGCCGCAACTCGCCGGCCTGCGCGCCGAGTTCGACGCGGGTCGACTCGCGATCGTGCAGGGAGCGGGGTACCCGGAGCCGAACCGCTCGCACTTCATGTCGATGGAGATCTGGCACACCGCGCGCGCCGATGGCCGCGACTCGGGTCCGGGTTGGATCGGCCACCTCGCGAACGACCTGTGGCCCGACGCGCCGTTGCCCGGTCGCATCGTGCACGTCGGGAAGGAGGTGCCGTACTCGCTGCACTCGACGCGCCATCCGGCGCTGAACCTCGCGACGCCCGAGAACTACCGCTGGGCCGGCAACGAGGACGACATCGCGGGGCTCGGCGGTCCGGCGGCGGAGGAGGGCGGCGCGGACTCGCAACTCGACTACCTGCGCCGCGTCATGTCCGACGCGCGCGCGAGTTCACTCGAGGTGCGGCGCGCGGTGGCGCGCTATCGGCCGAGCGGCGAGTACCCCGACTCGGACCTCGCGCAATCGCTGGCGGTCGCGGCGGCGCTCGTCGATGCGCGCATCGGTGCGCGCGTGTTGTCGGTGCAGCAGCGCAGCTACGACACCCACGCGGGGCAACTCAATCGGCACGCGCAGTTGCACGAGGAACTCGACGCGGCGCTGATCGCGTTCACGTCGGACCTGCGCGCGAAGGGCAACGACGGGCACGTCGTCGTGCTGTGTTTCAGCGAGTTCGGCCGCCGCGTGCAGGAGAACGGCTCGCTCGGCACCGACCACGGAACGGCGGGCCCGATGTTCGTGCTCGGCTCGAACGTGAAGGGCGGTCTCTTCGGCAAGCATCCGTCGCTGACGGAACTGGACGAGCGCGGCGACCTCGTGCACACGACCGACTTCCGCTCGGTCTATGCGACTGTGATCGAGCGCTGGTTCGGAGCCGACGCGAATGCGGTGCTTGGAGGGCGGCATGCGAGTCTCGACTTCCTGGCGTTGAAGAAGCGCGTCTGACTGTCAGCCGTGGCGGCTCGACGGCCTTCGACGCGTTCGGCCGCCGTGCACTCTCGACGTGTCGCAGCCTGTCTTCCTTTGCTTTGACTTTGCGTCCTTTGCGTCCTTTGCGGTGACGTGCAACAGGTCCGTGATACCGGGTCTGTTGCACGTCACCGCAAAGGACGCAAAGGACGCAAAGTCAAAGCAAAGGAAGGCAACGACCGCAAAAGGTCTGCGGAATGAGAGCGTCCGAGAGTCGACAGCGTCTTCAGCGCGCGAGCAAGAGCGTGTGCAACCGCACGATCGCCGCGCGGTCCTGCTCGAACTCGAGCACCGGGAACGCTTCCGCGAACTCGCTCCAGCGGTAGGCGGCCCAGTCGGAGTGCAACGCGACCGGCGGATCGCCGGGCTCGGCGCGCGCGGCGAAGTTCCATTCGATGACGCGCTCGTCGCCCAGGTCGAACTGCGTCGGCATGCACAGGTCGATCACTTCGTCGGGCGGTTCCATGCCGGTCTCGCGGCGGAACTCGCGCAGCACGGCCGACTCGAACTTCTCGTCGAAGCCGATCACACCCTGCAGCGGCGTCCAGACGGCTTCGAGGCCCTGGTCGCGGCGCAGCAGGAGGTAGTCCGGGTGGCTGTTCCTGAAGCTGTAGACGAACAGCCTCACGCGGTGCACGAGTTGGACCATGGGGACGACGCGGGTGGCGCCGCTTCGGTTCTGGATTCCTCCTTCGCGGCGCCGCGGGTGCGACGCTCGCGAAGTCCGCCGCCCCAGCGCGAACGAGGACGCCGGGGAACGCACCTCGTCCGCGCTATCGTCTCGCGCGTGACGACGTCTGGAGCCGATTCGGCGCTCGATCGATACCGCCACGAGGGCGCCGAGTTGCGCGCGGCGCTCCCGCGCCTCGACGCACTCGTCGACTGGGAGCGCCGCGATCGCACGGCGGCGATGCGTGTGTCGATGGCGCCGATGCGGGATCTCCTGCAGCGCCTCGGCGAGCCGCAGCGGCGGCGCCCGCTCGTGCACGTGACCGGCACGAAGGGCAAGGGTTCGACGCTGGCGTTCGTCGAAGCCGGCCTCACGGCCGAAGGTGTGCGCACCGCGCTCTTCACGTCGCCGCACGTCGAGAGCGTCACCGAACGTCTGCGCATCGCGCGCGAGCCGATCGCCGCGGCCGCGTTCGCGACGGCGATCGAACACACACTCGCGGCGCGCGCCGCCGCAGCGAGTGCGGGCACACCCGGTGGCGACTCGACCTGGTTCGACGTCGTGACGGCGGCGAGCGCCGCGGCCGCCGACGCGAGTGGCGCCGAGGTGTGGCTCGTCGAAGTCGGGCTCGGCGGGCGACTCGACTCGACGAACGCGTTCGAGACGCACGCGAGCGGCATCGTCTCGATCGAACTCGAACACACGGCGGTGCTCGGCGACACACGGCCCGCGATCGCGGTCGAGAAGGCCGGCATCGCGCGCGCCGGTCGCGCGCTGGTGGTCGGGCTCGAACCGCACGATCCTGCCGCCGTTGCGATCGCCGAAGTCGCGCGCGCGCGCGGCGCTCGCGTCGTGTGGTGCCCGCCGAGCGGCGACATCGACGCGCGCAACCGCCGACTGGCCGCGCGCCTGTTGCGCGAACTGGCCGACGCGACGCCGACCGATGCGACACACGTCGACTGGCCGCGCGTGCAGAGCGCAGCGGACCGCGCCTCGGCCGCGGTGGCGAGCGGTGCGTTGGCGACTCCGCGGCTGCCGGGGCGCTTCGAGATCTGGCGCGTGCGCGGCGGGAGCGCCGAGACCGAGGTGGCGGTCGTGCTCGACGGCGCCCACGTGCCCGAGAGCGTCGCCCTGGTCCTCGCTCAACTCGAGGCCCGCGGCCATCGCGCCCCGTTCGAGGTCGTCTTCTCGTGCCGCCCCGACAAACGCAGCGGCGCGATGCTCGAGGTGCTGCGCGCGCACACCGCGGGCCTCGTCGTGACCGCCATCGACGCCGACCACGCCGCGCACCTCCCCGAACTCGAGGCGAGCGCGCGCCGCTGCGGCCACGACGTGCGCGTGGAGCGCGACCCCGTCGCCGCGCTCGAGGTCGCGCTCGCGGCGGCGCGTGCGAACGGGCGGACCGTGCTCGTCACGGGCTCGTTGCACCTGCTCGGTCCCGTGCGCCGCCACCTGCGCACGGCGGGTGCCTCCGCCTGACGGCGAGCCGGCGCTCCGCCGGCAGGTGGGCTCGTGTGCGCCGCGAGCACGACCGCGTTCGCCGCCTCGCGACCGACGCCGCCCAGCTCCGAGACGCGCCCCGCGGGACCTCAAGGCGCCGGGCCCCCGAGCCGAAACGTCCTCGGAGCCTCCTCCGCCGTCCGAGCTGTCGCGCTCGATCGAACCATGCTGACCATCGTTTCCGACGTACTCCTGACCGACTCGTTCCTCATCAAGGGCCAGGTCGAGAACAAGTACGCGCGTTTGAGCCAGATGCTCGACGAGTGCCGACGCTACTTCCTCAAGGTGCGCGACGCGACGCTCATCGACCTGTCGAGCCGCGAGCGCATCCAGACGCCGCTCGTGCACGTCAACCTCGACGAGATCCTCGTCGCGCACGAGTTCCTCGACTCGACGACCGACGCGCGCCTCGCGAAGATCGCGACCGAAGAGGGCATGAAGCAGAACCGCGTGCGCGTGTTCTACACCGGCAATCTGAACGTCGAGGTCGCCGGCAACGTGCGCCCCGGCAGTTACGAGGCCGACGACAAACGCACGCGCCGCTTCTTCGTGATGACGCAGCCCGAGGTGCGCGGCATGAACCTGGACGGCGACCGCGACCTTGAGACGTTGAAGAAGCTCGACTGGGTGATCTTGAACAAGACGCGCCTGTCGTACATCTACGACTTCTCCGGCTGAGCGAGCCCGAAGGCGTACGCGGGTGCACGAGGCGCTGGCGGTACGGTGTCTGACACGCAGGCGCCACGGTGAGAATACGGTGCCGTAGCAAAAAGCCTCAGGATTCGCAGCGCGTCGGATGACGTCGCAGGGGCGCG
>JBIKNC010000291.1:0-4858 GCA_044358925.1 Planctomycetota bacterium
GTCGAGGTAGCAGCACAGGTACACGTCGAGGCGGCCGTCGCGATCGGCGTCGAAGAGCGCGACGCTCGTGATCCACGTCGGCGGCGCACCCGCTTCGCGCGCCTCGCCCGGCACGAGCGGCGCGCGACCGTCGCCCGCCAGCAGCCCGTGCTCGGCCACGGACTCGAACACGCCGCCGTCCTTCTGCAGGAGCACCGCCGCGCCGCCGAAGCCGCCGACCACCAGGTCCGCGCGCCCGTCGCCGTCGACGTCGCCGCTCGCGAGGCCGGTCCACCAGCCCGACAGGCCGGGTCCGGCGCGGCGCTCGAAGTTGCCGCGGCCGTCGTTCACGAAGACCTCGATGTCGGCGCCGGGTCCCGTGAGCAGCGTCGCGAGGTCCGCACAGCCCTGCGCGAAGACGGCGTCGAGGTCGCCGTCGGCGTCGACGTCGAGGAGCGCGACCCCGGCGCCGTTCGCCTCCAGCACGGTCGGTTTGTCGGGGCGGCCGCTCGTGTTCGTGTAGGAGAGTCCGCGTTCGCTCGCGACGTCGGGCAGGACGGGGCCGGTGAACGGGGCGGGCGTTCCATCCGTCGCTGAACCGCTCGGCGCGGAGCCGCTCGACTGCGCGACGCCGGCGCTTCCGCTCGTGTCGGTGGCGACACCGGCGTCCACACCGGCGCCAGGTGTCGCGCTCGGTTCGGACGGTTCCGGTCGCCCACAAGCGGCCACGAAGAGTGCGAGGAAGGCGACCGAGCGCGGGAACCGTTGCATGCCGCCGCAGAGTCTACGGGGCACACGCCGCGCACCAGGGCGTGCAGCGCTGGACGGATCCACGCCGTCCGCGTAGCGTGCGATCGCCGCCATGACGAAACACTTGCACCAGATGCTGCGTGAGCGCGACCAGCGCCGCAGCGAGGAAGAAGCCGCGCGCGTCGCGGCGGCCGCGACCGGCGGCGGTTCGGGCAGCGACGACACGACCCGCGGTGGCGGTGGCGGTGGTGGCGGCGATCAGAGCGGCGGCGGCTCCGGTGGCGACGACCGACCCGCGCGCCGTTCGTTGATGGGCGGCAGCGACGAGCCGCTGCTGGCGACGCTGCGCCGACCGGTCGTCCTCGCGTCGCTGTTCTTCACCTTCGCCGTGGGCCTGTTCGTCGGCAGTCGCAACGGCGGCGTCGCGGAAGCGAAGGGCGGGGACGGCGCGGTGGTCCTCGACGAGACGCCGTCCGACGCACCGGCCGCCAATGCGGAGGAGTTGCTGCGCCTCGGCGCGGAGCAGAGCGGCGGCTCAACGGGCCTGTCGGCCGACCTGACCAACCCCGTGAACCGCTTCACGATCCAGGTCGCGTCCTACAACAACAAGGCGTCGGCGCAGGCCGTGGCCGAAGAGCACGTCGACTTCCTCGACGGCCAGGGCCTGCGCGTCGTGGGCCCGCTGCTCGTCGGCCGCGGCGAGCACCTGGTCGTGCTGGTCGAGGCCGCGCCCGACAAGGAGTCGCTCGAACGGCTGTGCGAGCAGATCCGCGCGCTGCCCGACTCCCGCAACAGCGGCGCGCGCTTCCCCGGCGCCTATGTGCGCGAGATCGACCGGCTGATCGAGCGCTGAGCGACGCTTGCGGAGCTCAGCAACGGTGCCGCGTGGCGCGTGGCAGAGCTCAGCAACAGCAGTGCTCGAGCCGCCACGACCGCCTTGCTGGGATCAGGCGCTGCGTCTCCCTTGTTGCGGCCCCCCCCGGCCGCCGTTACCTTCTTCGCCCCGCGTGCCGCCGCACGCCCCCGGCGTGCCGTCCCTCGATGCGAGGCCGGCGTCGTCCGATCGCACACCCGTTCGCCAGCAACACCGACCGTCATGTCCATCCACCGCAGTCTGCGCGGCGTCAACACGCGCCAAGGCGAGCGTTCCGTCCTCACGCGTTTCGAGCGCGTCGAGAAGATGATCAAGGACGGCCGCATCGACCCGAAGAAACAGACGGTCGTCGGCCTGCCGAAGATGCGCACGAAGTTCCGCATCGCCGGCGCCAAGAAGGTCAAGGTCGAAGCGGCCGCCGGTGCGGAAGCGAAGCCGGCCGAGAAGGGCGCCAAGGGCGCCGCTCCGGCAGCCAAGGCTCCCGCCGCGAAGACTCCGGCGAAGAAGTGACGTTGCGTGGGCGCTCGTCCATCCGCTGACGCGCCGCCCGAGCTTGGCGCCGCGCCTGCGCGCGACCACGGCAGCGCGCGCGGCAACAGCGCCCCGGTCCTGGAGGTCTTTCGCTCGCTCCAGGGCGAAGGGCGCTACCTGGGCGAACCGCAGGTCTTCGTGCGGCTGCGCGGCTGTCCGCTGCGCTGCCGCTACTGCGACACGCCGCACTCGTGGGTGCTGCGCGAAGGGCAGACGGCGCGCATCGCCTCGGGCTCGACGCTCGACGCGAGTGAACGCAGCGCCGCGAGTCTCGCGACGCCTTTCCAGGCGGCGCTGTGGGCGGCCGAGGTCGAGGACGGCGGCCCGCCGCTCACGATCAGCCTGACCGGCGGCGAGCCGCTCGCCTGGCCGCACTTCGTGCGCGACTTCGCGCGCCTCGTCGCGCCGCGCCGCCTGCACCTCGAGACGGGCGGCGGCCATCCGCGGACGCTGGGGGAGCTGCTCGGGCTCTTCGCGCACGTCAGCCTCGACCTCAAACTCCCAAGCGACCTCGACGCACCCGTCGAGATCGCGACCACCGACGAAGTGCGTGCGCACGGCGCGACGCCCTTCGACGAAACCGCGCCCGCGAGCGCCGCCGCCTGGCGCGCCGCGCGGCGCGACTGCCTCGACCTCGTCGCGGGACGCGATGCGTGTGCGAAGCTCGTCGTGACCGCCGACACCCACGAGGGCGAGGCCTTCGAGGCGATCGACGACCTGGCCGAGATCGCACCCGATCTCCTGCTCTTCATCCAACCTGCGACACCGCAGCCGCGCGCTGCGGCGCCCACGCTCCTGCAACTGCGGGCGCTGTGGGAACACGCCTGCGAGCTCGATCTCGCCGTGCGCGTCGTGCCGCAGGTCCATCGTTTCCTCGCTCTGCGTTGAGTCCGCGACCACCATGACGAAGCACCGTTTCCCGCGCGTCGCGATCGTCGGCCGACCGAACGTCGGCAAGTCGACGCTGCTCAACCGGCTCGTCAACAGTCGTGTGTCGATCGTCGAGCCGACCGCCGGCGTCACGCGCGACCGCGTCAGCCTGCCCGTGCGTTTCCCGACCGCGGACGGCGAGCGCACCGTCGAGATGATGGACACCGGCGGCATCGGCATCGTCGACCGCCAGGACCTCGGGCCGCTGGTCGAGGAGCAGATCGCCATCGCCATGGCGAGCGCCGACGCGATCGTGTTCGTCGTCGACGTGCGCGACGGCGTCACGCCGCTCGACATCGAAGTCGCGCAGCGCCTGCGGCGTACGAAGCGGCCGATCGTGTTGCTCGTCAACAAGTGCGAGGGCGACCGCCTCGTGTGGGACGTCGATCAGTTCCGCACGCTCGGGACCGGCGGTGATCCCATCCCGATCAGCGCGCAGAACGGCGAAGGTCTGTCGGACTTCTTCGAAGCGCTCGACGCGGCGCTGCCACCGCCGGCCGACACGGAAGTGCCGTACGAGCCGGTCATGAAGCTGGCCGTCGTCGGACGCCGCAACGCGGGCAAGAGCACGCTCGTGAACGCACTCGCTCGCGAGCACCGCATGATCGTCAGCGAGGTGCCCGGCACCACGCGCGACGCGGTCGACGTGATCTTCGAGCGCGACGGCGAGACGTTCGTCGTCATCGACACCGCCGGTGTGCGCAAGAAGGCGTCGTTCGAGGACGCGATCGACTTCTACAGCGACACACGTTCGTACCGCGCCGTGCGGCGCGCCGACGTCGTGGTCCTGCTGTTCGACGCGAGCGAGCACATCTCGGGCCTCGAGAAGCGCCTCGCGCGTTACGCGCTCGACCACCACAAGCCGATCGTGCTCGGCGTGAACAAGTGGGACCTCGTCGCCCGCAAGACGACTCCGGCGGAGTTCGCGGAGTACGTCGAGAAGGAACTGGTCGGTGTGACGTTCGCACCGATCGTGTGTCTGTCCGGCCGCGACGGCTGGCGCGTCGACGATCTCTTGAAGACGGCACGCGAGCTGTTCGCCCAAGCGCGCGGCCGCGTCGGCACCGGTGAACTGAATCGCATCTTCAAGAACGCGATGGAGAGCCGCGGGCCCAGCTCGCGCGGCCAGCGCGTCAAGATCCACTACGCGACGCAGACCGGTCGTCAGCCGCCGACGTTCGTGTTGTTCGTGAACGACAAACGTCTGATCGCGAAGCACTACCTGCGTTACCTCACGAACCAGTTGCGACTCGAGCTGCCGTTCAAGGAGGTGCCGATGCGGCTCGTGCTGCGCGACGGC
This sequence comes from Planctomycetota bacterium, assembly GCA_044358925.1. Taxonomy (GTDB): domain Bacteria; phylum Planctomycetota; class UBA1135; order UBA1135; genus Rohdeia. Next base: position 4,365 of record JBIKNC010000291.1, read on the forward strand.
TCCGAGGACGAGGACGAGATCATCCGCGAGGAGCGCGCGCGCGCCGGTCACGCCGAGCTCTTGGCCGAGGAGGCCGCAGCGGAGTTGGCCGAGGACGCCGAGTTCGCGGCTCTGGCCGCCGACGCGCCGCATGGACTGGCGCTGGGGCGCGGGGCCGGGAACGCGGAGGATCTCGCGGGTGACGGCGACGTCATCGATCTCGAGGACCTGCCGCTCGTCGAAGTCTCCGGCACCGACTTCGGCGACGAGGAGGACGACGATCTCGACGACGACTTCGGCGACGATCCCGACCTCGACGACACGAGCGACGTCGTGATCCACGACGAGGAACCCGAACCGCGCACCGACGCCAACTGACGATGACTACCTACTTCGCCGCGCGCCGTGCGCTCCTGTCCGCCGTCGTCGTCGTGGGCGCGCTCGCCGTCGGCGCGTGCTCGATGAGTCGCAGTGAGCCCGATCCCGTGTGGGCCGAGGGCGCCGTCGAGGTGGTG
>JBIKNC010000292.1:0-4856 GCA_044358925.1 Planctomycetota bacterium
CGCGATTCCGCACTCCGACCCCGCCGTGACGGCTACGTGTCTGACACCGTACCGCCAGCCCGCTCGTCACTTGTCACTCGTCGACCGACGGACCGCGTCGGTGTGACGGAGTGGCGGCGCGCTCGCCGGGCGTGTCGATCGGTGTCGGTGGCAGCGGCTCCGTCTGCGGTGCCGGTTCGGCGAGCGGCTCGGCCGGCGGTTCGGTGACTTCGGGTTCGGGCTCAGGCTCGGGCTGCGGCTCGTCGGATTCGCGCGGCAGCAGCTCCGCCTCGAACGCCGCCCGCCACGCTTCTGCCTCTTCGAGCGTCGGCGCGAGCGACACGGCGTGCTCGAACACCGCCCACGCCGCGTCGAACTCACCGCGCCGCGCCTCCACACGCGCCAACGCGAGCGCCGCCGCGACGTGGAAGTTGTCGACTTCGACGGCGCGTCGCAGCGCGGCGGCGGCGCCCGGCAGATCGCCCGTGTGTTCGGCGAGCGTGCCGAACACCACGTGCGCTTCGACGTCCTGCGGATCGAGTTCACACGCGCGTCGCGCCCAAGTCAGCGCGAGTTCGACGGCCGCCGCCCGTGCGCTCTCCTCGTCCGCGTTCGCGACCGACTGCACGAGCCACGCCGCCGCATGGCACGCACCCGCGCGCAGCCTCGCGACGTCCTCCGGAGCATGTTCGACGGCCCGCTCGAACAAATCGTGCGCGCGCTCGAAGCGCTGCGCCTCCGCATTCGCGCGCGCAGCCGCCGCGAACGCCGCAGGCGGACAGTCCGCGAGCTCGAGCGCGTGTTCGTAGGTGTCGGCGGCCGCGACCGGGAAGCCGATCTCGCGCCGCAGCTCGGCGAGTTCGCACCAGGCCAGCGGGTCGTCGCTGCGCACGAGGCACACACTTTCGAGATCGGCTTCGGCGGCGCGCCGGAAACCCAGCTCGATCAAGAGGCGACCGCGCGCGCCGCGCAACGCATCGTCCTCGGGGAAGAACTCGATGCCGAACTCGAGGGCGTCGAGCGCGCGCTCCTCCTCGCTCAACGCGAGCAACGACCGCGACAGTTCGAGATGCGGTTCGCTGCCGCGCGCCGGATCGAGGCGGCGCACCTGATGCCAACGTTGGACGGCGCCGCCGAAGTCGCCCGAACGCGTCGCGGCGCGCGCCTCTTCGACGAGCGTGGCGATCTCGTCGAGCCCCGTGCGCGTCGAATGGCACGCGCCGACGAGGACACACACGGCCAGAGCCGCGACGGTGAAACACGCGCGTCCTTCGGCAGCGGTCGCGCGCTGTGGGGCCGGGCTCCCTTTCGAGGAGCCGCAGCCGAGCCGAGTGGTTTCGTACGATGCCGGGACAGGCCCGCGGGGGGAACGGGTGCGTCGCCCGACCGAGCGGGCTCGTTCCATGATTCGCTCCGTTTCTTTGGACCTCGGCGGCACGCTCGTGACCGAAGTCGAGTCGCGCCCCGCGATCTATGCCGCGGAGGCGCGCCGACTCGGACTCGACGTGTCGGACCAGCGGATGGCGCAGCTCATGCGGGCCGCACACCACCACCTGCCCGAAGTCCTCGATGGTTCGTACCGCTACTCGGATCCGTGGTTCGAACAATTCATCTCTCGAATCTTCCGACTGGAACTCGGAGTTGCGAACGGAGAGCTGACGACTTTGACAGAACGTTTGTTCACTCGTTTCCAGAGTGCCGAGACGTTTCGGCTCTTTCCGGGTGTGGACGCGCTTCTCGGCGGTCTGCGGCGCCTCGGATTGCGTGTGGGTGTGCTGTCGAATTGGAGTGCGCGTCTGCCCCGAGTTCTCGACGCACTGGGCCTCGCGCAGGCCTTCGACTTCGTCGTCTGTTCGGCGCTCGACCGCGTCGAGAAGCCCGACCGCCGCGCGTTCGAACTCGCGGCCGCTCGCGCCGGCGTGGCGCCGCACGAGTGCCTGCACGCCGGTGATCGCGTCGATCTCGACGGCGCGGCACGTGCTGCGCAATGCAACTTCGTACTCGTGCGCCACCCTGGCGCCGCGCGCGAAGCGAACGACGACACGATCCACGACTCGTTCGACGTCGTCGACGGATTGCCGCAACTGCTCGAGTACGTGGAGGAACGCGTCGCATGAAGTCGCGCACATCGTCCGATGTCGAAGCGGAGATCGACGGCATCGTGAAGAGCTTCACCGCGTTGCAAGCGGACCTCGATCAGGCGTTGCTCGGGCAACGCGAACTCGTGCGCGCGCTGGTGTGTGCACTCGTCGCGGACGGACACGTGCTGCTCGAGAGTCCGCCGGGACTCGGCAAGACGACGCTCGCGCGCGCGGTCGCCGAGAGTTGCGGCCTCGCGTTCAAACGCGTGCAGTTCACGCCCGACCTCATGCCGGGTGACATCCTCGGCGCGCGTGTGCTCGACGAGGACGAGAACGGGCGGCGACGCTTCGTGCAACTGAAGGGACCAGTGTTCGCGCAGGTGCTGCTGGCGGACGAGATCAATCGCGCGACGCCGCGCACGCAGTCGGCGTTGCTCGAAGCGATGCAGGAGCGGCAGGTCACGCTGTACGGCGAGACGCTCGCGCTCGATCCGGTGTTCTTCGTCGTCGCGACGCAGAACCCGCTCGAAATGGAGGGCACGTACCCGCTGCCGGAAGCGCAACTCGATCGCTTCATCGCGAAGCTGCGCGTGCCGATGCCCAGCGAGGACGACCTCGTGCGCGTGCTCGACGAGACGACGCGACGCGGCAGCCACGCGGCGGCACAGACCGCGCGCCTCGACGGGCGCTCGCTGCGGCGCGCGCGCGAACTCGCGCAGGACGTCGCGGTGCCGAGTGAGTTGCTGCGCCGCTGCGCGCGTGTCGTGCTGCTGTCGGACCCGCTGCACGAAGCGGCGCCGGACGCGGTGCGCGCGAACCTGCGCTACGGCTCGAGCCCACGCGGCGGACAGGCGCTGGTGCGGCTCGCGCGCGCGCACGCGCTGTTGCGTGGCGGATTGCACGTCGACGAGAGCGACCTCGAGTTCGCGTGCCGGCCGGCGCTGCGCCACCGTTTGGTGCTCAACTACGAAGGCGAAGCGCGCGGCGTCGACGTCGACGAACTCGCGGACGAACTGCTCGAACGCGCGAAGAAGTGAACGCGAGGCGACCATGCGACCGCAACTGCGTTTCCGGCTGTGTCAGACGAACCCCGCGCTCGGCGCGGTGCACAAGAACCTCGACGACGTGTGTGCGCGCATCGACGCGGCGCGCGCGGACGGCGTGGAGTTGCTCGTGCTGCCCGAGCTCGCGCTGACGGGCTACTTCCTGAAGGATCAGGTGCCCGAGGTCGCGCTCACTCTCGATGCGCCGGAGCTCGCGCGCATCGCGGCGAGCACACGCGGCCTTGCGGCGGTGATCGGCTTCGTCGAGCGGTCGAGCGACGGGCGCTGCTACAACTCGGCCGGTTGGTTCGAGGACGGGCGCCTCGTGCACGTGCATCGCAAGGTGCAACTCGTGCACTACGGCATGTTCGACGAGGGGCGCGACTTCGCGGCCGGTGAGCGCTACGAACTCGTGCGCAGCCCGCGCGCGGCGGCCGGTGTCCTCGTGTGCGAGGACGCGTGGCACGTCGACGGAGCGCTGCTGCACTTCCTCGACGGAGCGGATCTCCTGGTCGTGCCGGCTGCGAGTCCGGCGCGCGGCATTCTCGCGAGCGACGGCGGCGAACTCGCGTCGGTCACCGCGTGGGAACGCATCCTCGCGGCGCACGCGCTGTTGACGAACTGCTACGTGCTGTTCGCCAACCGCGTCGGTTGGGAGGACGGCATCGGCTACGGCGGACACAGCGCCGTGTTCGCGCCGGGCGGCGCATGTGTCGCGCGCCTCGCGACGATCGACACGGGTTGTCTGGACGGCGTGCTCGATGCGGCGCTGCTGGAGCGCTACCGCACCGCGACGCCGCTCCTGCGCGACGCGAAGCCGTGGTTGCTCGAACGCGAGCTGCGCCGGCGCGCGGAGGACGGGGCGTGAATCAGGACCTCGACGTCGATCCGAAGCGCGCGACGGAGATGCTCGTGGCCTTCCTGCGCGAAGAGGTCGGCAGCGCCGGCATGCAGCGTGCGGTCGTGGGCCTGTCGGGCGGCATCGACTCGGCACTCTCGCTCGTGTTGTGCGTGCACGCCTTCGGCGCGCAGAACGTGCTGGCGGTGCTCCTGCCCTACCGCACGTCGAACGCCGACAGTGCGGCGCACGCGCACCTCTGCGCGGATCGCTTCGGCGTCGAGCGGCGCGTCGTCGACATCTCACCGATGGTCGACGGCTACGTCGAAACGAACGGCGTCACCGACGCGACGCGCCGCGGCAACGTCATGGCGCGCTGCCGCATGACGATCCTCTACGACCTGTCGGTGCCGTGGCGCGGGCTGGTGGTCGGCACGAGCAACAAGACCGAGATGCTGCTCGGCTACTCGACTCAGTGGGGCGACGCCGCGCACGCGGTGAACCCGCTCGGCGACCTCTACAAACACCAGGTCGTGCAGCTCGCGCGCCATCTCGACGTGCCGCGCGAGGTGATCGAGAAGCCGCCGTCCGCCGACCTGTTCGAGGGCCAGACCGACGAGGCCGATCTCGGTTTCACGTACGCCGAGGCCGACGCGGTGCTGCACCGCATGGTCGATCTGCGCATGAAGCGCGAGCACGTGATCGCAGCCGGATTCTCGGCCGAGTTGTGCGACGCGATCGCGAAACGCATCGTGCGCAACCAGTACAAGCGCCGCATGCCGGTGATCGCGAAGCTGAGCCAGCGCACGATCAACCACGACTTCCGTTATCTGCGCGACTGGCTCGCCTGAGAATACGGTGCCGTAGCAAAAAACCTCACGTTGCGCGGCGCGTGCAGCGGGGGCGACGGACGCG
>JBIKNC010000084.1:0-16909 GCA_044358925.1 Planctomycetota bacterium
TAGAGGTCACCTGCTCGATCGCCAGGCCGGCGTCGTACATGACTCCGGCCAGCAGCGTGAACGCGCTGAACGAGATCGTCGTCCCGAGGAAGTCGAGCGCGTGCACCCGCCCGCGGAAGTGGTCGGCGACGCGGCGCTGCCACAGGCTCGTCGACGCGACCCAGATCGCACCGCCGCCCATGTGCGCGATGCCGACGCAGAGGGCGGCGAGCCACAGCGGCTCCGCGACTCCGAAGCCGGCATAGAAGAGCGGCGCCACGACGAAACCGCAGCCGATCGTGCGCACGAGGCCGCGCGGATCGGTGCCGAGGAAGCGCCGGGCAAGGTAGGGACCGACGGCGGTGCCGACGCCGCGCGCCGCGAGCAGGTAGCCGTACGCGCTGCTGAAGGCGGCGCCGAGGTCGCCGCCGTAGCGAGTGCGCGGCGCGAGCGCGAGCAGCACCATCAGGCCGCCCGCGCCGCCCCAACAGACCTTGGCCAGCAGTGTGTGTGCGATCCCGAGTTGGCGCACGTGCGTGAGGCCGCGCAGGAGGTCGCGCGCGAGCACGACGTCGGCGATGACGAAGCGCTCCGGCGGGCGCGACTGCGGCGGCAGGCGCAGGCCCGTGACGAGCAGCGCACTGACCGCGTACGACGCGGCATCGATCGCGAACGCGGCGCTCGTGCCGAAGCGCGCGACGAGCAGTCCGCCGGCGAGCGAACCGATCGACAGCATCGCGCTCCACGTCGCGGCCGACAGCGCGATCGCGCCGTGCAGATCGCCCGTGCCGACGGTGTTCGGCAACACACCCTGGCGCGCCGAGTCGAAGAAGGCCGACAGGCCCATCTGCGCCAGCACGAGCGTGTAGACGATCCACAGCTCCTCGGGCGAGTCGACGAGCAGGTACCCGAGCACGAGCAACGCTCGCCCCGCGTCACCCGCGACGAGCACGAGCTTGCGCGGCAGACGATCCGCGACGGGGCCGGCGAGCGGGCCGAGCAACGCACTCGGCAAGAGGCGTAGCACGTGTTCGAGCGCGAACAGGAGCCCCAGCCCGACGATCGCAGCATCCGCACCGCCGTACGTGTCGAGCAACTGCAGCGTCGCGATGCGCGAGAGCCAGTCGCCGGCCTGGCTCACCACCTGCGCCGACCACAGCCGCCGGAACTGCGGGTTGCGCGCGAGCAGTCCGCTCACGCGCCGTGCGCCTCGAAGGCGCGCACACGTTCCACGAAGTGCGTCGAGAGCGCCGCCTTCGCACGCGTGCGGTTGTCCCAGCCGACCAGCAGCGCTTCGGCTTCGAGCCACGTCTCGAGCGCTCCGCCCGTGTGGGCGACACCGACGCGGTAGGCCTGCACGAACGACGACGTTCCGATCTGCACCGTCGCCAGTTCGACCGTGGCATCGACACCGCCGCGCCCCGGCCGCACGAACCACGCGTTGCACTGCGCCAACACGAATGGGAAGTGCGTGCCGTCCATCAGACCCAATGAGCCGAAGTAGGCGTGCCGCGCCTCCTCGAGCAGCGTCAGGTACACGGCGTTGTTCAGCACGCCCTGGTTGTCCTCGTCGACCCAGCGCGTGTGCACGAGCGTGCGGAAGCGCAGCTCGTGCGGAACGAGCGGCCGCTCGAGGCGCCGCGTCACCGCAGGTGCTCCGCGAAGAAGCTCTGCACTTCTTCCCACGCCGCTGCGGCCGACACGGCGTCGTAGCGACCGCTCGACGGATTGGCGAAGGCGTGTTCGGCGTCGTAGCGCAGCACCCGCACACGCGGAACTCCGGCCGCCATCGCGGCGGCTTCGAACGCGTCGACGACGTCGTTCGGGATCGACGCGTCGCGCGTGCCGAACACTCCGAGCAGCGGCGCGTCGATGCGCGCGAGTTCCTCCGCGTCCGTCGAGAGCTGTCCGTAGAAGATCACACACGCGTCGAGCGCCGGCTGGTCCTGCGCCAGGAGACGCGACCACTTGCCGCCGAAGCACCAGCCGATCGACCCGTACTTCGGCACGCGCAACGTCTCGTTCATGTAGAGCGCGGCTGCGCGCAACGTCGCGCGTGCCTCGTCGTCGTTCACGGCGCGCATCGCTTCCATGGCGCCTTCGCGCGTCGTCGCGACGCTGCCGCGGTAGAGGTCGACCGCGAGCGCGTTGTAGCCCGTGGCCGCGAGGCGATCCGTCCAATGTTTGATGTGGTCGTTCAGACCCCACCACTCGTGGATGACGATCACGCCCGGCGCCGCGCCACCCGGCGCCTCCGACAGGTACGCGCGCGTTCCGTCGGCCAGCTCGATCTCCCGCCCGATCGGCGCGGGCGGTGTCGTGGTGTTCAAGTCGTGGAGTGCGGCGAACGCGGCTTCGTCGAGCGCTCCGGTCCAGACGGGTGTCTGTTCCGCAGCGGGAGCCTGCGCGACCTCGTCGGTGCTGGAGCAACCGCTGACGAAGGGCGTGAGAGCGAGGAGAGCGGCGAGTGCGACGTGTGTGCGGCGTTGCATGACGCCATCATGCTCGCAACTCGCCCGATCCCATCCCAGCCCCTCACCGTGATCCACGTCGCCGCCCACCCGCTGCTCGAAGTCGCCCTGTTCGAGACCGAGTTCGTCGCACCTCTGGGCGAGCTCGCACCCGCGCCGGGCCTCGTCGACGGCCTGCGCCTCGACGCACCCGCGCCGTTCGCGTCGGACGACGACGTACGCGCCGCCGTGCGGCGCCTGTTGAGGCACGGCGGCTACCGGCCGACGGGGCGCGGCAAGCCGGCTTCGGAGTACCTGCTCGGTGCGGCGCAGAAGGGCGAACTCGGAACGATCAACACCGCTGTCGACGCCTGCAACGTCGCGAGCCTGCACAGCGGCCTGCCGATCAGCGTCGTCGACCTCGATCTCGCGCGCGCGCCGCTCTCGATCGCCATCGCGGCAGCGGGCGCGAACTACGTCTTCAATCGCTCGGGCCAGACCATCGACCTCGAAGGCCTTCTGTGCCTGTTCGACGCGGATGGTCCGTGCGCGAACGCGGTCAAGGACGCGCAGCGCACGAAGACCCACGAGGGCACGCGGCGGACGCTGAGCGTCGTGTGGGGAACGACGGAACTGCCGGGGCGCGCCGCACAGGTCGCGCGCTGGCACCGCGAGTTGCTCACCGGCGTCGGCGCACACACGCGCGACGCCGCTCACGGAGCGTGAAACTCAGCTCGCCAGCGCCTTCTCGATCGCGCCCTTGATCTCGGCGCCCGTGGGCTCGGTCGGCGTCGGGAAGAAGGCGAGCACCTTGCCCTCGCGATCGACGAGGTACTTGCCGAAGTTCCAACCCGGCAGCGACCCCGTCGCCGCGCCGAGGTACGCGAACACCGGCGACTGATTCGGGCCGGCCTTCACGCCGCTCTTCTCGAACAGCGGGAACGTGACCTTGAAGCGCGAGTCGCAGAACTCGCGGATCTCCTCGGCACTGCCGTACTCCTGTCCGCCGAAGTCACCGCTCGGGAAGCCGAGCACGGTGAAGCCGCGCTCGCCGTACTCCGCTTGGAGCTTCTCGAGGCCCTCGTACTGCGGCGTGTAACCGCACTTGCTGGCCGTGTTCACGACGAGCGCGACCTTGCCGCGGTAGCGCTCCAGCGGAACTGCGGCGCCGTCGAGGCCCTTCGCTTCGAGGGCATAGAAGCTGGTGTTCGACTGGGTCTCGTTCTTCTCCACGTCGGTGGTCGTGATGGCGCCGCAGGCGGCGGCGAAGGGTGCGAGGGCGAGGGCGGCGATGCGGCGGAGGATGCGCATGGTGTGGTGGCGAGAGTGGGCGAAGGGCGCCCGTTGGGAGTCGGTACGTCCGCGCTCAGGCGATGGATGCGGCCAGGCTCGTTTCTTCGAGTGCTTCCTTCAAGCGCCGCAGTCCGCGACGCGCGTGGGTCTTGACGGTGCCGAGCGGCATGCCGAGGCGTTCGGCGATCTGGCTGTGCGACAGGCCGAGCAGGAACGCGAGTTCGAGCACGAGTCGTTGCTGCGGCCGCAACGCCGCCAGTTCGCGGCGCACGATGTCGCCCTCTTCTTCGCGTTCGACGATCTCGTCGTCGGGAGCACTGCCCCGTTCGAAAGCCGGACCGGCGTCCTCGAAGCGCGGCCGGGCATCGGCGCGCCGGTGGCGATCGATGCAGCGCCGGTGGGCGACCGTGGCGACGAACGTGGCCTCGCTGCCCTGTGCCGGATCGAAGCGCGCGGCGGTGCGCCACAGATCGAGGAACACTTCCTGAACGGCGTCCTCCGCTTCGCTGCGATCGATGTGGTGGCGACGCGCGATGCTCCACACGAGCGGCCCGAACGTGTCGAGCGCTTCCTGCACGGCCGCGTCGTCACCGCCGGCCAAGCGGTGGAGCAGCGGCTCCGTCCCAGCGTGTGCGGACGTTGCGCCCACGGCCTGTGCCGCTTGCGCCGGAGCCGCCGCAACCGCCGGCCGCACCGCGCGACGGTGGCGCTCGAAGGTCGTGGTCCGTCGTTCGATCGCGCTCTTGATCATGGTCGTCCTCGAGGGTCCGTCCGTCGGCGCGCCGGAGGAGGCGCGCGGTCCGTTCAGGGGGCCCGCTCGTCTCCACTTCTATCCGTTCGCCGTCTGTCCATGGATTAAGTTGGACGGAAATGGGTGTCGCGGATGCAAGGTTTCGAGATCGTGGAGTGCAACATCTTGTGAGCAAGCATGTTGTGATCACTGCGCGCACCTGGACGACCGAAGAGCCGTGGGGGTACGGACTTGGACGTTGTCCAGGCATTTTCCTGGCCACCGAGGCGTGTGCCGATGGATCTATGGATTGCGTCGGCGCTTCGAACTTGGCACGCGGACGAGGGCGGCTCGCCGGAAAGCGACCCGCCCCGGCGCTCGACTCGGGGTCGAAGGCCGGGGCGGATCATGAAGCACCGCGCTCGAAGCGCGGGAGAACTCAGCGCGGGAGCACGACGCTCTCGAGCACGTGGATCGTCGCGTTCGTGCTCTCGACGTCGTTACCGGCGAAGGCCACGCCGCCGACCGTGAGACGCCCGCCCTCGATGCGCACCGGCAGGCGCACGCCGCCGAGGGTCTCGACCGTCCCGGCCGCTGCGATTTCGAGGGCCGAAACGCGACCCGGCAGGACGTGCAGTTTCAGCACGTTGACGAGCTTCTCCTTGTTGGCCGGCTCCAGCAGGCTGGCGAGCAGCTTCTGATCGAGGGCGGCGAAGGCCGCGTCCGTCGGCGCGAGGACGGTGAAGGGCCGACCTCCGTTCAGCGTCTCCACGAGTCCGGCGGCCTGGACGGCGGCGAGGAGCGTGTTGAACGAACCTGCTGCGGCCGCCGTCGCGACGAGGTCGGTCGTGGCCGGCACCATCACCGTGTCGACGACGTGGACGATCCCGTTGCTCGCGGCGACGTCGGCCGTCGAGACCTTCGCGCCGCCGACGAAAACGCCCTCGGGGCGCACGTCGACGGTCAGCCGCTGGCCGCACAGCGTGCGCAGTTCACTGACCTTCACGACGTCCGCCGCGGCGAAGCGACCGGCCACGACGTGGAAGCCGAGCACTTCGCGCAGCGTCTCGACGTTCTTGGGCTCGAGCAGACTCGCGAGCAGCTTCGGATCGAGTGCGGCGAAGGCGCTGTCGACCGGAGCGAACACCGTGAGCGGGCCCGGACCGGAGAGTGCGTCGACCATGCCGGCCGCTGTGGCGGCGCGGAGCAGGGTGCCGTGGACACCGGTGCTCTTCGCGACGTCGACGATGTTCGTTTCGAGCGCGGCCGTCGGGCTCGAGTCGGCATCCGCCGAGGCGACGAACGGCAGAGAGACGAGGGCGATGAGGGGAGCTGCGAGGAAGAGGATCGTTTTCATGTGTCGTGTGGGTGGTGTTTCGGGGACGAGGCGCGAGGGAGTTCGCCGTCGCTGTGCCTCGCGGATGCGGCGCGTCCGTGGTTGGATGTCGGCACACCGAGGGGCGGACGCGACCGATTGCACTCCCTGCATCCACGGAGTGATGGGCTTCGAAGACCCGCAGATCGGAGCGTGAGCGCCTCGACTCGCCTGTGAACGACATCGATCCCGACGACGACAGCGGGGCGGAGGCCCACGACGGCCCGCCGCACCTGCGCCTCTATTCCGTCGGCGGCGCGGCACGCGAGACGGGCATCGCCGCGGAGACACTGCGCATCTGGGAGCGGCGCTACGGCAAGCCGGTGCCCCAGCGCCTGCCCTCCGGGCATCGCCGCTTCACGCACGATCAAGTCGTGTGGCTGCGGCGTGTCGCGGATGCGCTGGCACGCGGCGTGCGCGCGTCGAAGGCGGTGAATGCATCGCACGAGGAGCTCGACGCGTGGCTCTCGCCGGTCGTGGTCGAGGTGGACGAGGCCTGGCTCACGCGCGCCATCTCGTGCGTCGAACGTCTCGATCAGGACGGACTCGAACTCCTCGTCCTCGAAGGTCGCGACGACATGGACGTCGTCACTTGGCTGCGCATGCGCGTCGCGCGGCTGCTCGAACGTGTCGGCGCGATATGGGCGGCCGGCGGCCTCGACGTGCGCCACGAACACCTCGCGTCGGAAGTGATCGCGCACGTTCTGCGGCGCGAGGGCGACCGCTTCAACGCGCCGCCGGGCGCGCCGACGATCGTCTTCGGAACGCTCAGCGGCGAACAGCACGGGCTGGGCATCCTGATGGCGTCGCTCGTTGCGCGTCAGTGCGGATGGCGCGCGGTCGTGATGGGCGTGGATGCCCCGGTGCGCGAGATCGCGAGCGCGGCCCGCGAACTGCGCGCGCGCGCCGTCGGCGTCGGTGTGTCACTGGCGTCGAGCGGCGTCGACACCGACCGCGCGCTGGGCGCTCTGCGCGACGAAGTGGGCCCGAACGTCGCGGTCCTGATCGGCGGCGGTGGTGCGCGTTCCGGTCGCCGGGGTCCGCGCGGCGTGCACGTCGTCAGCGAACTGCGCGAGTTGCCGGCGTGGTTCCACGCCCATGCGAACGCGGACGCTTGAGTTGCTCCGCGACAGCGTGAGACTGCACGCGGTTCTTCGTGCGATGTGGTGCGGAAGAGGGGACTCGAACCCCTACCCACGAAGGACGGGATCCTAAGTCCCGCGCGTCTACCAGTTTCGCCACTTCCGCGCGGCAGCGAGCGTGACGTTCACACACGCCGACTGCAACCGGCGCGCGCGAGTGACGTCTTTCTCCCGGAGGGCGCGAGTGGTTGCTCGCGCGATTCGACATGGAGAAGACAGCGCGGGTGCTTGGGGTGCGTGTGGTGTGCGGCGCGGCGGCATTGCTCGCGGTGGCGGTGTGTTTCGTCGTCGGCAGCGGAGCGTCGGGGCCGCAGGTGGCGTCGGCGGAGCGCGAGCCCGTTGACGCGTCGCCCGTGGATGCGCCGCAGGAACTCCTCGCCGAAGTGGCGAGCGAGCGGCGCGGCGCGTTGCCGGCTCCGTTGCCGATCGAGTCGTGGTCGGAGCAGCTGCGGGCGATCGCACACGCCGAACGGGCGCTCTTGAACTCGCCGAACGACGGCGTCGCGCGCGCACGCCTCGAAGCGGCGGTCGGAGCGCTCGCGGTGCACGACGCCGTGCTGTTCGAACTCGTGGCGCGTGTCGACGCGCCGCTCGAGCGGCTCGAAGGTGCACTCGCGACGGCGCGTGACGAGGAGATCTACGGAGCCGTGCGCGGTTGGTACTGGGTCGGACTGCTGCGTGCACGCGACGGACGCGGTGACGAGCTGCAGGCCTCGCTGACGGACGTGTTCCGTTGTGTGGCGACGGTCGAACGGCGCGTGGCGGATCTGCTGGCGGACAATGCCGAGCTCGTGCTCACGACGACGCCTGCTGCGCGTGCAGCCGGTCAGAGCGAGGTGCTCGAACGACTCGCCGAACGCCATCCGACACGGGCGGATCTGTTGCAGCGGCTGATGCTCGCGGCGGCCAGCGACGCTTCGGACACCGAGCGCCGAGCGTTCGCGAGTCGGCTCGTCTCGGATCCGACGAACGTCGAGGCGGTGGCTCGCGGACTCGCGGAGCTGTTCGCGGCGGAGGAGCCGTGGCTCGCGCTCGAGATCGCAGCCGCGTCGTACGAGGCCGCGGATGCTCGCGGCCGCGCTGTGATCACACAGGCCGTCGTGCGTGCGGCGCCCGTCGACCAGGCCGTCGCGTTCGCGTTCGAGCGCGCCGACGACCTGAAGAACGCGGCGGCGCTGTGGCTCGAACTGGGCGAACGAGAGGGAGCGGCGGAGTTGCTCGCGCTGCAGTACGCCGAGGCACGCTCACAGGACGACGATCCACAGGCGCGCCGACTCATGGTCGCTGCGCTCGCGAACGGCGACACGGGTCTCTTGCGTGAAGCGGCACTCGGAGATCCGGACGGCGGCGTGCGAGCGCAAGCGGCGCTCGTGCTCACCACGAAGCGCGACGCAGACTTCGTCGGTACCGATCTCGGAATCGTGTGTGCGGCGCTCGACGACACACACGGGTTGGATCTGTCCCTCGCGCTGTTCGCGGCGGAGAACGTCTTCGATGCCCTCGAAAGTGCGTCCGACGCGACCGCCCGCAGCCACTTCGTCGAGCGACTGACGGACATCGTGCTGGACGACACACGCTCGTTGGCGGACAGGCGCCGCGTGTTGTCACTGCTCGAGGCGCATGCCGACGCGCCGACGGTTGCGTGGTTGAACGGCGTCCTCGAGCGCTGACGTGTCGAGGAAATCGGTGCGTTCGTACGCCACACGGAGGGGCCGTGTCGGTCGGGCGCGCTGTGGTGAAGAGAGAAGGGGGAACAGCGATGAAACGTGTGCTCTGGCTCTGGATCGTGTGTCTCGGCGTCGTGTTCGGCGGTCGCTCCATGGCCGACGACTGTCCGGATCAGAAGGCGACGAACGTCCCGCCCGAGGTCATCGAATCGGCGGACAAGAAGACCTGCGGACTCGGCATCCAGATCTTCGGGATCGGTGGTTCGATCATCGGCGAGTCGTGTCCGAAGTGGATGCACTTCATCCCCGCGCATTCGGACTGCCTGGGCGCCGCGCTGGTGGGATACGAGTGTCGGCCGGTCGGGACGTTCGCCGTCGAGAGGCAGGTGTGCGACTGCGGCGGACTCGTGCTGCCGTTCATCGAGACGGGCATTCCGACCACGTGCGAGTGCAGCGATCCCGTGAACGCGGGCAGCTACATCACCTACGGCACGTACGCGTGCGAAGGCTCGACTCCGCCGACGAGCGGTGCGGGAGGAACGCCCAACGGACGACGTCGCGGTCCGGCAGGCGGCGCCGGAGGACTGGGCGGCGGCATCGGCGGTTCGGGGGGCGGAGGCCCGGGCTGGACTCCGGCTCCGATCGACTGATGCTGGGGACGGAGTCTGTTCGTACGGGTGCCGATGCGGCCACTCTCGAGTGGCTGACTTCGGTCGAACACCTGCGAGCGGAGAGAGGACCGGTCAGACGCTCGCGAGTTCCGTGGACGCTTCGTCGAGGCGCGCGCGGCTCTCGGCGTTGACGGCTTCGAGGCCGGCTTCGAAGAGCTCCGTCAGCTCGCTCGTGTAGGCGGCGCGATCGAAACCGTGTTCGCCGCGGAAGGCCTTGAGGAAGTGGTTGCGTTTGCGATCGAGCGCGTCCTGCCGACGGATCCACTCCGTCAGCAGGGTGCGTGCTCGACTCGCACGCGCGCCGTCGAGGCCCGCTGGCCAGAAGAGGCTCGCCACCCGTTCTCCGTCTTCGGTCAGGGCGAGGTCGAGATTCGGACCGGCACCGAGTCCGCAGCCGGCGCCGCTCGCGCCGAGGTCCTTGGGTGCGCTGCGACCGCGCGAAGCGAAGACGGCCTCCTGCAGCAGACGTTTGGCCAGTTCGATGCGTTCCGAATCACTCACACCCGCATGGTACCGACGCGCCGGCTCGGCGAACCGCACCCCGCAGCAACTCTCGCGGCTCGAGGGCGTTGCCGACGACGTCGGCGCTCCACCGCGTCAGCCACGCAGTTCCTGCAGGCGGCGGTGGTAGGCCGCACCGATGCTCGTGCGCGTCAACATGCCGACGACGCGGCGATCGTCTGTCGAATCGACCACAGGGATCGCGTGCACGGCGAGTTCGTTCATCGCTCGCAGCGCGTGATCGAGTGTGTCTTCGCGCTTCACGCGGACGACGTGGTCGACCATGAAGTCCTTCACGATCACGATGTCGTGCACGTCGGTTTCGAGAAAGATTCGGCGCACGTCGCTGAGCGAGAAGATGCCGGTGAGTTCGCCGCGTTCGTCGACGACGGGGAAGTAGGAGCCGTAGGCCGTGCTCACGATCGCCAGCGCCTCACGCAGCGTCGCGTCCTGTGCCACGAGGGTCGGCGGGCTCTCGTTCTCGATCATCTGTGCGACGTGCATG
Source organism: Planctomycetota bacterium (assembly GCA_044358925.1). Lineage (GTDB taxonomy): Bacteria > Planctomycetota > UBA1135 > UBA1135 > Rohdeia. The sequence continues at coordinate 10,314 of JBIKNC010000084.1, forward strand.
CTCGCGAGCACGTCCACGACGAAGTCACCGGCGTGTGCGGGCGAATCGATGGGCCCGCCGACCTGGGTCTCGTACAAGCTCCAGCCGGATGCCAGCACGAGATGGGCGACCGAGACGAACATGAGCGGCGCGAGCAGGTGGTAGCTGCCCGTCATCTCGCACACCATCAGGATGGCCGAGATGGGTGTCTTCGCCACACCCGCGAAGAAAGCCCCCATGCCGACCAGCGCGAAGCACGCGGGATCGTGGCCGACCGAGGGGAACCAGCGCGCGGCGAGTTCGCCGACGAGGGCGCCGCACAAGGCTCCGATCGCCAGCGAAGGTGCGAACACACCGCCGCTGCCGCCCGAGCCGATCGTCAGCGACGTCGCGAGGATCTTCGCGAGCATCAGGACGACGAGTGCCGTGACACCGATCTCGCCGAAGATCGAGCCGCGCATCAGTTCGTACCCGCCGAACAGGATGCCGTGATCGCCGGCGACACCTGCGGTGGCGAGGGCGAGGCCTCCGACGAGCAGACCGCCGAGTGCTGCGCGGAACGCGAGCGGCCAGCGAGTCAGGGCGCGGAAGCGACGCCGCACCCACGCGAAGCCATGCACCCAGACCCAGCCGACAAGTGTGCACACGAGCGCCAGTGCGAGATACGCGGGCAACTCCGAGGCGCCTTGGAAGGCGAGTCCCTGAGTGAACGCAGCGTCCATCGGGATCGCGCGTGTCTCGCCGGTGAGCGACGTGAAGGTCGTGTACGCGAGGATCGACGAGACGATGCACGGGATGATCGCGTCGCCTTCGAACTCGGCTTTGCGATAGAGCACCTCGGGCGCGAACAACGCACCGCCGAGCGGTGCGGTGAACAGTGCGCCGATTCCGGCGCTCGCGCCCGCGAGCATGAAGATGCGCCGATCGCGGTCGCCGAGGCCGAGGACGGTGGCGGTCGTGCTCCCGACGCCGCCGCCGATCTGGGCGACGGGACCCTCCTGTCCGCCGGATCCGCCCGTGCCGATCGTGATCGCGCTGCACAGTGCCTTCAGGGCGACGACGCGTTTGCGCACGTGCCCGCCGAGGCGGTGGAACGCGCGGATCATCTGTTCGGTGCCGTGACCTTCGGCCTCGGGCGCCCAGCGCTGCGTGATCCAACCGACGACGAGGCCGCCGAGCGCAGGCACGAGCAGGATCCACCACGCTCGCGCGTCGATCTTCGCGAAACCCTCGCCGGTCACGTGGAGCGGTTCGCGAACGGCGTGATCGCCGATCGTGTCGGTCAGCCAGCGGAACGCGACCGCCGCGAGTCCGCCCAGCACCCCGACCACGCTCGCGATCGCAACGGAGCGTCCGATGGAGCCCAGCTCACCCTTGCCGCGCGAGCGCACCGCGCGGCGAACGAGAAGGGTGAACCGACGCCACATGTCGCGCACCATAGCCGCTCGCGCTCAACCGAGTCGCGGTCGTTCGACGCGCAGCGGCGCGGCGACGTCGTCGGAGAGTCCGTAGCGCAGCCGCAGCGGCGTGTCCGCCGAGACTCGCGCGATGTCGCCGAGGTCCTGCTCGAGTTCGCCGCGCGACGCGTCGTCTCCGGCGAGTTGGAGCGCCACACAGCGTCCGTTCGAGAGGCGTGCCAGTGCGCGGACCACGCGACCGCTGTGGCGACCGAACTCGACGACGTCTGCGCCGAACAGTTCGTGGGCGTTGGCCGCCAGATGTTCGGCTGCGAAGTCGAGCAGAGCGTCGCCGACCAGGCGCGGCTCGTCCTTCGCGACGTGTTCGTCGTACACGCGTTCGCCGCGCCCGGCCTCGATCAACGAGACGTGCGGTTGGACGTGGCGGAAGTGGAAGGCGAGGAAGCGATCGGCGATGCGATAGCGGCCCTTGCGCGAACGCAGCGGGTCGGGGTCCGTCAGCGGCACGGTGCGCTCGACGAGGCCGAGTTCGCGCAACACGTGCAGGTACTTGTTCGCCGTCGTCGAGTCGACGCCGACTTCGGCCGCGACGTCGCCGACGCGCTCGAGGTCCTTCGCGACAGCTCCGAGGATCGAGTTGTACGTCGTCGGTTGGTGGAGTTCGCTGCGCAGCAGGAACTGCACCTCGTCGAACAGATAGCCCTCGGGTCGCAGGACCTCGCGCAAGAGGTTCGTGCGCAGGTCGACGCGTGTGTCGAAGCGCCGCAGGTACGCGGGCATGCCGCCGACGATCGCGTAGGCGAACACACGTTCGCGCAGGCTCCAGCCGTGCAAGAAGTCGAGCGACTCCGTCGGGCCGAGCGGCTCCAGTCGCCGTTGCGCCGTGCGCCGCCCGAAGAGCGGCGAGCGTTCGGCCAGCACCTCGCGCTCCATGAACGAGACCTGACTGCCGCACACCACGAACATGAGCGAGCTGTGTTTGCCGCGTGTGTCCCAGAAGCGCTGGATCTGACTCGGCAGCCCCTTGTTCGCCTCGCACAGGTAGGGGAACTCGTCGAGGACCACGACGAGACGTTCGTCGCCCGCGCGCTCGGCCGCGAACGACAGTGCCGCCGGCCAGTCGTCGAAGCGCACGGTCTGTGCGAGCGGATCGCTCAGACACTCCGCCATCGACTGCGCGAAGGCGGCGAGGTTGTCCTTCTCGCGCACCTGCGCCGCGAGGAAGTAGACGGCACGGCGACCTTCGCAGAAGCGCTGCAGGAGCTCGGTTTTGCCGACGCGGCGGCGGCCGTAGAGCACGAAGAACTCGGGTCGGCCGGAGGCGGCGAGTTCGTCGAGGACCGACAGCTCGCGGGCGCGGCCGATGAAGTTGGTGGGCATTGTTGGTACTATACCAATCGGTATCTTACGAGTCGATCTGTAGGCGCGGACGCCCGCGCCAGGGCCCCCGCCCTCCGGCGGACCGTTCCGGGGCGACCCGCGAAGCCTCGGCGACGCTCCCGCGTAGGCTCCGCTCTCGACCACCGCCGCGCCGCGCGCCGTGCGCGCCGCCGTGCGCTTCCGTGGGCCGCCCGGCCCCGGCGGCGATCGTCCATCCGCTTCCGCTCGATCCACCGACCCGCACCGGCCCACTTCCTGTGCCCGACGACTTCCCGTTCCCGCCGGCCGTGCTGGCGATCTTCGCCGGTCTCACCTTCCTGCTCGTCGTCGCCGTCGTGCTCTACAACCGGCTCGTCGCCGCGCGCCAACGCGTGCGCGAGAGTTGGAGCAGCGTCGATGTCGAGTTGCAGCGCCGCCACGACCTCGTCCCGAACCTCGTCGCGACCGTGAAGGGCGCACTCACGCACGAACGCGAGTTGCTCGAGGAAGTCACGCGCCTGCGCGGCGAAGCGGAAGCCCGTCGACCCGGGCCCGCCTCGAACGAACAGGTCGCGACGGAACGCCGGCTCGAGTCGGCGCTCCAGCGCCTCGTCGTTCGCATCGAGGCCTATCCGGAACTGCGCACGCAGTCGAACGTCGCGAACCTGATGGGCGAACTCGCCCACACCGAGGACCGCGTCTCGTCGGCACTGCGCTACTACAACGGCAACGTCCGCGAGCTGAACACGAAGGTCGAGACGTTTCCGACGATGCTCGTCGCCGGCGCCTTCGGCTTCACGCGAGCGGAGTACTTCCAGCTCGAGAGCGAAGCGGCGCGCTCCGCTCCGCGTGTCGATCTCTCGGGCGCGCGCGCGCACGCCGCTGCGAACGACAACGCGTCCAATGGAACGGCCCGCGACCGCGGGGACGTCGCGCGATGAGCGTCGTGCTCGCATCGCCTTCGAACGTCGTCGAGACGGTCGCGCTCCAAGGTCTCGCCGACCTGCCGTGGCCCGTCTTCGTGATCGTTCCGCTCGTCGTACTGGGCGTGATCTTCGGCGCGATCCTGGCGCATCGCGCGGAGAAGCGACGCATCGCCGAGCTGACGGCCTGGGCCGGCGAACGCGGCTTCCATTACACGTCCGGGCGCGCGAAGGGCGCACCGCACGTGCCGTTCGAGCTCTTCGAGCGCGGCCATTCGCGCTACGCCGACCATCAAGTGAACGGGCGGCTCGTCGATGCGTTGCGCGGACTCGACGACCCGAGCTTCGAGCTGTTCCACTACCACTACGCGATCACCACCGGCTCCGGAAAGGACCGCCGCACGCGCCACTACCACCATCGTTGCCTGCTGCTCGACCTCGGCTTCGCCGTCGGCGAGATCGACGTGCGCCCCGAGAACTTCTTCGACAAACTCGCAGCCGTGGTGGGCTTCGACGACATCGACGTCGAGGATCCGCACTTCTCGAAGCGCTTCCACGTGAAGGCGCGCGATCGGCGCGCGGCGTACGCGCTCCTCGAGGCCGAGCTCACCGACCACCTCCTCACCGCCGAACTCGGGTTCACGGCGCGCGGGTCGCTGGTTCTCGTGGCCGAGCCCGGCCGTGCGGAGGTCGCGGACTATGCGCGGCTCCTCGAGCACGTGCGCGGGCTCGTCCACGCCGTCCCGCGGCTCCTCGTGAACGCCGAACGGGAGCGGCGCGGCCTCGCGCCCCTCGTCGACGCCGGATCGGCCGCCCGACGACAGCGGCCGGATCCCGAGAAATCCGCGACGGACTGAAACCGCGCGCTTCGCCGCGCATCGTTGTGCTGTCGCCGCACGGGAAGTCCACCGCATGCGGAGGCGTCGGCGCGCGTCGCCGTTCACCCGCCCTCGGATTCGCGTCGCGCAACACGGTCTTCACGAATCGAACTCCCGCTCGTCCTCGGACGACGCCACTCCCGTCGACGCGCGGCCGGCCTGAGCTCGCGCCCCGAAACGTTCGCTCCGTCCATCCGCCAATACACCTACGGGTCGCGGCGTACACTGTCGCTTCCCCCTCGTCCTGTTCCCCAGCGCCCATCACGAGAGGCCCTCATGCTCTGCTCGCCGACTGCTTTTCGAACCATCGCGACGGTTGCCCTGACCGCCGCGTTCGCCTGCGGCACCTTCGCGGCCGACGCCTCCGCCCAGGGCGGCTACAAGAAGATCAAGCTCGAAACGGTCGGCGTCGAGCTGCCCGTCGCGAACCACTACGAAGCGCTCCCGACCGAGCCCACCGAGGAGTGGATCGTCTCGCAGTGGGTGCTCAAGCAGTCGAAGACACGTGAGCCCGAGAAGGACAAGGACTTCCCCGAGTTCAACGTCCGCGAGGTCTTCCGCCCGCGCCTCGAGATGGTGTGGATCGACCACGTCGCCGAGGCCGCGAACCCGACCACGGGCGGCAACAACCCGCCGCCGCCGCCGCCGGGTCCCGGCGGTGAAGAGCCTCCGGCCCCCGAAGAGTCGGCCGATGAAGACGACGACTCGTCCCCGCGCGTGAGCATCAACACGCTGGAGCGCTACCTCGAAGTCGCTCGCATGGACGTGTGGCGCCTCGGTCGCGGCGAAGACCAGAAGGACATCGACAAAGACAACACGGCCAAGCTCTACCGACTCGAACCGGGCGAGAACGGGCGCTTCGCCGAGGGCTTGATGGGCTGGGCCTTCGTCGTGAAGAGCAGCAAGCGCACGATCGCCTTCCTCGGTTACTGCGAAGAGCCCGAGTGGAAGGAGCACACGAAGATCTGGGAGGAGATGGCCTCCAAGCTCACGTTCTTCGAACCCGACGGGAAGAACGCCGACAAGCTGCGCGAGTACTACGCCAAACGTCCGCAGTTCGTCGATCCCGAGTACCGCATCAAGATCATCCAGGACCTCGTTCGCGGCTGGAAGTACGAGGACACCGAGAACTACATCTTCGTCTACAACACGAAGGACCAGACGCTCCTTCGCAAGTTGATGAAGGACATCGAGGCCATTCGCGGTGTGTACCTCGAGATGTTCCCGCCGGCCGGTCCGATGACGGCGGTTTCGACCGTGCGCATCTGCCGCGACCTCGAGGAGTACCACCAGTACGGCGGCCCCGTGGGTTCGGGCGGCTACTGGAACTGGGTCGCGGAAGAGTTGGTGTTCTTCGACTACGAAGACGTCAAAGGCGAGGGGCGAGGCTCGGGCAAGGACGACGCGTTGATCGTGCTCTACCACGAGGCCTTCCACCAGTACATCTACTACTCGACGGGCAAGCTGTCGCCGCACTCCTGGTACAACGAAGGCACGGGTGACTACTTCTCCGGAGCGAAGATCTCCGGCGGCAAGTTCAAAGGCATCGACGTCAACACCTGGCGCATCGAGTTCATCCAAGAGGTCATCCGCGCGAAGAAGTACGTGCCGTGGCAGCAGATCACGCGCTACGAACAAGCGCAGTACTACCGCAACCCGGGCGTCTGCTATGCGCAGGGTTGGTCGATGATCTACTTCTTGCGCGAAAGCAAGGAAGCGAAGAGCCACCCGGTTTGGAGCAAGATCAACGACATCTACTTCAACGTGCTCAAAGAGGAGTACGACAAGGAGATGGCGGCACTGGGCGAGGACCCCTCCGACTTCGCGAAGATGGCCGCTGAAGAGCGGTCGAGGAAGACGGCGGTCGAGAAGGCCTTCGAAGGCGTCGACTACTTCGAGATCGAAGAAGCCTGGAAGAACTTCACGCTGGGCCTGAAGGTCCCGCGTTGACGCGTACGGTGTCAGACACGTAGCCGTCACGGCGGTGTCGAAGTGCAGAATCGCCGCGGGGGGCAGCAAGCGCGCTTTGCGCGCTTGCT
>JBIKNC010000160.1:0-10300 GCA_044358925.1 Planctomycetota bacterium
CTCGAGCGCGATCGCCGCGAGGCGTGCCCCGTCGAAGTCGCCGATCTCGTACAGGAGATCGAGCGCATAGACGTGGAAGTTCTCGAGGGGCACGTCGGCGGGCCGCGATCGCTCGGCGACGGCCATGGCGCTGCGCGCGGACTCGACGTCCTTCGTGCGACGGCACAGCTCGGCGAGTTCGATCGCGAGGCCGTAGGGCGCGCGCTCGAACGGCAGTCGGCCTTCGATGCGACGCACGTTCTGGGTCAACGCGTCGAGTTCGCGCCAACGCAATCGCACGCGCTCGGCTTCGTCGTCGCGTTCGAGTTCGAACAGGCAGCGCGACTGCAGGAACAACGGGCGCGGATCGTGCGGCGCGAGGGCGCCGGCGCGCTCCGCCAGGTGCAATGCGAGCTGGTGGTCGCCGCGCTCGAACAGGACCTGCGCCTTCCACTGCAGCGCTTCGACGTGGTCGGCATCGACGGCCAGCACCTGGTCGAGCAACTCGAGCGCGCGCACGTCGTCACCCAGTCGCCAACATGCGAGCGCGAGTCCGCGCAGCGCTTCGAGGCTCTGCGCGCCGGCGGCGATCACACGTTCGTAGTGCACTTTCGAGCGCGCGTAGTCGCCGAGGCTGTAGTAGCAGTGCGCGAGCGCCTGTGTGCGGAAGACCTGCTCCGGTGCGACCTCGACGAAACGCTCGAACGCGCTGGCGGCGTCTCCGTAGCGGCGCAATCGGAACAGCGCGGTGCCGAGCACGATCAACGACGGCGGGAAGTCGGGCTCCGCTTCGAGCACGGCGTACAACTCCGTCAGCGCGCTGCGGAAGTCGTCGCGTCCGTAGTGCTGTTCGGCGAGTGCGTGCCGCACCATCAGCTCGCGTGCGACGAAGGTCTCCGCAGTGCCCGCCTCGACCGCGGCCACGAAGCCCTTCCAGCGCTCCGGTGCCGCGCGCGGCAGATCCGCGACACGGCGTTCGAACGGGTCGACGGCGGGCGTCGACTCGACGATGGGCTGCGGCGCGTCGACCGGCTGCGGCGGTTCCTGCCGCAGCGCGAGCGTCGCCCATGCGGCCAGTGCGGCGATCGTGAACACGCTCATCGCTGTTCCTCCTGCGCGGGCACCGCGATCGTCGTCAGGCGTCCGATCGGCGGCGACTCCACTTCGACGATGCGTCGATCGGGCAGAGCGACGCGCACGAGGTCGACGCTTTCGAGTGCGCCGAGGCCGAAGTGCACCGTGGGCGGGAGTCCGGCCTGGAAGCCGCCGCTGGTGCGGATCTCCGCGCGCCGCTTCCGGTCGCCCGCGACGATCTCCACGATCGCGCCGAGTCCGTCGCGATTGCCGCCGACCGCTTCGACGTCGAATGCGATCCAGCGACCGGGCGCCGTGCGATTCACGAACACCTGCACCGCCCCGTCGACCTGCGTGCCGACGATGTCGAGGTCGCCATCGCCGTCGAGGTCCGCGTGTGCGGCACTGCGCGAGACGAGGTCCGGGCCGCCCGCGAGCGTACGCACGACGAACCGGCCGCTCTCGTTGACGTAGAGCTGATCGGGCTGCGCGTAGCGCGTGTCCGTGCCCGGCGCATCCGCTTGCGGATAGACGTGACCGTTCATCACGTACAAGTCGAGGTCGCCGTCGAGGTCGGCATCGATCGCGCCCGTGCCCCAGCCGAGCATCTGCAGACTCGGGCCGCCGAGGCCGACGGCGTGTGAGCGGTCCGAGAAGCGCGGCGAGCTCCCGCTCTTCGACGCACGCGACTGATAGAACGCGTTGGCTTCGCCCGAGAAGTTCGTGACGAACAGGTCCTGCAAGCCGTCCTCGTCGATGTCGCCGACGGCGATGCCCATGCCCGCCTGTTCCTTGCCGTTCGCGTCGAGGTCGACGCCGCGGCGGAAGCCGACCTCGACGAACGTTCCGTCGCCTTGGTTCTCCCACAGGTGGTTGGGCGTCGAGTCGTTGGTCACGTAGACGTCCGTGTCGCCGTCGAGGTCGTAGTCGACCGTCGTGACGCCGAGTCCGAACGCGGCGGCCTCGGGGCGGAAGCCTGCTGCGGCCGTCACGTCTTCGAACGTTCCGTCGCCGCGTCCGCGGAAGAGCTGGTCGTGCACGGCGGTGAGCCCTTCGGGGCCGCACATGACGGGCAGGCCCTTCCACTTGCAGGCGCCGCTGGTGCGCGACTCGATCTCGTCGCGGCGGAACGCGAGGTAGTTCACGACGACGAGATCGAGGTGCCCGTCGTCGTCGTAGTCGAGGAACGCGGCACTCGTGCCCCAACGCGAACCGCTGAAGCCTGCGTCCGTCTTCTCGACGAAACCGCGCCCCTCTTGATTGACGAACAGTCGCGTCGGACCCCACTGCGTCACGACGAGATCGAGGTCGCCGTCGCCGTCGACGTCGCCGGCCGTGCCGCCCATGCCCCAGCGACCCGGCGCCATGTTCCAGGCTTCCGGCGCGGCGCTGAAGTTCGCAGCGCCATCGTTGAGGAACAGACGCGGCGCGTCGCCCGGCTGATTCGCTTCGACTTCGGCGATCGACGAGCCGCTGATCACGACGATGTCGACCGAGCCGCTGCGATCGAAGTCGCCGAGCACGATGCCGCCGCCGTTCACCTCGACGATGTAGTCCTTGTCGGCGCTGCCGCAGCGCGTGCGCACGACTTCACCGTTCGCGACGAGATCGCGCCGTTCGAAGAGCGGCGCCTGCGCATCGTCTGGTGCGACGACCGGCGCTGTGGAGTCGGCAGCCGGAACTCCGCCCTGCGGAGCGCCGTCCTGCCCAGCGTCTGCCGCAGACAGACCCAGCGCCGCCGTGAACACGAGTGTCGTCGATCGAAGCATGTCTCTCGTGGCTCCGTGGATCTTCAGAGTGAACGCGCCGTGGTGGTGTTCCCGGCGGCGTCCTCGAACGTGAACTCGAACAGGGCGGTGCGGCCGTGGTCGGCGGAGGTGCAGGGCACCGCGAAGCGCCACAGGCCCGCGGCCGAACGTGTGGCTCGCGCATCACGCGAGGCGCCATCGAGGCGCACGCGCGCGCTCCCCCGCACCCAGTCCTGGCCGTCGTCCATGACTTCGTCGCGCACTTGGACGTGCACGACCCACTCGCCCGTGCGCTCGTCGAAGCGCCCGCTCGAAACCCGAACGACACGCGGTGCACGTTCGTCGCGCGGCCCTGTGCCGAGGTACACGCGGTTCCTGTAGAGCGCCGGATTGCCCTCGCCCTGCGCCGTGACGAGATCGTGGCGACCGTCGCGGTCGACGTCGGCGATGGTGATGTCGAGCGTCGGATCCTCGACGCCCGTGATCGGCACGTCGAGTTCTGTGAAGGCGAAGCCGCCGTCGTTGCGCAGCACCTTCTCTTCGCCCGCGAGCGACCCGACGATCACGTCGAAGTCGCCGTCCATGTCGAAGTCGAGCAGCGCCGCCTCGTTGTCGTCGAGACCGCCGAGCGCCGTTCCCGGCGCGAACACGAGTTCGCCGTGCGGCACGAGGCGATTCTCCGCGGGCCCTTCGGAGTAGTCCGACAGGCTCAAGAAGAACAGGTCGAGATCGCTGTCGTCGTCGAGGTCGCCGACCTCGATCTCGTAGACGTTCTTCGACGCGTCCGGCACCGCGCCGGCCACCGGCGTGAAGCGCCCGCGGCCGTCGTTCAAGAGGAGGTCGTGGTTGCCGCCTTCGTTCTCGGCGCGGTTCGCGAAGAGCGCATCGAGGTCGAAGTCGCCGTCGAGGTCGGCGAGCTGCACGTCGACACGCGCCTTCTTCACGGGTGCGGGCAACAGGTCCGCGCGCTCCGTGAACACCCCGCGACCGTCGTTCAGGAACAGGTGCGGTGCCGCGCCGGCGCCGGCGAGGATGTGCTCGCCCGAGTCGCACAGCACGAGGTCGAGATCGCCGTCGTCGTCGACGTCGCCGAACTGCGCCGAGCCGCTGTTGTAGGGCGTCGTGAAACCGCGCTCCGCGCTCTCGAGGTCGAACCAACCCGGCTGTGCCGCGCCGCGGTTGTGGAAGAGCGACGGCGGGTCCGTGTTGAACGCGTTGCAGAAGAGCGCATCGACGAAGCCGTCGCCGTCGACGTCGCCAGTCACGACCATCTTCGCGTGAGACGCGTGGCGCCCGAGGCGCAGCACGCTCTCGTTGCTGAACGCGCGCGCCGCTTCGTCGAGGCGGTTGATCTCGAGCTGGTTCTGCTGCTTCGGTCCGGGCCGATCGAACGCGGGCCCGTCGGCGAAGAACAGGTCGAGGTCGCCGTCGTTCTCGACGTCGGCGGCTTCGACCCCCTCGCTCCAACGCGCGAGGAGAAGCGCGTCCGGTAGTTCGGCGAACAGCGGCGGCTGCTGCGGTGTCGCATCCGCTGCAGGTGCCGCCGGGTCAGCGGTCGGAGCGCCGTCCGAGGCCGGCGCCGCGACCCCGTCGGACGTCGGCGACGGACTCGTCGGTGCGTCGGCCGGTGCGTCGGCCGGTGCGTCGGCCGGTGCCCGCGCGTGTGTGTTCGCGCAGGCCGACAGCAACAGGCCGACGAACGCCGACGGGACCGCGCATCTGTGAACGAGGGGCATCGCGGCCACGATAGCGCGGCCGCGCTGCCCCTCGCTCGCGGTCACTGACAGATGGCCGCTTCGACGCCGTTGCTGAGGGCGAAACCCTCCGGTTGGCTGCCGTCCAACTGGAAGCCCTGGAAGTGCGCGCGCGCTCCGACGAGTGCGGCGTTCGCCGGGACGCTCCAGAACGTCGTGGCGGTGCCCGAGACGACGTTCGCGATCTTGTACGTGGAGAACGTGGTCGGCTCGATCAGACCGGTGCCGGCGAAGATCGGGTAGTCGGCACGTCCGAAGGCCAGCGCGACGATCGCGACGCCGCCGAGGTTCGACTCGACGGTGATCTGGAACGAGCCGCCCGGCGCGACGTTGCCGCGTCCGCCGCCCACGAGGATGTTCGCGCCCGCTTCGGCCAAGCCGTAGGGCACGATGCCGCACGGCGGACCGAGCGGAACGACGGTCTGCGCGGTCGTCGTGACGTTGCCGGCCCAATCGGTGAACGTGAACTCGTAGCGCAGCGTCGTCGCCAGGCCCTCGGCCGTGTCGAGCATGAGGAAGCGCCACTGGCCGCCGCCCATGCGCGAGGCGACCGCGTCGACCCACGGGCCCGGTCCGCTTGCGGTGTCGAGGCGGTAGCGCCCCGTGCCGGTGACCCAGTCCTGACCGTCGTCCATGACGGCGTCGCGGATGCGCGCGCGGATGATCCACGGACCGTTCGCGGGGGGCAGCGTCGGCAGCGTCTCCTGCAACGCGACGATCGGCGCGCGTGTGTCGGCCGGACCGTTGTTGAGGTAGATCTTGTTGTCGAACTGGTTCGAGTTGCTCTCGCCCTGAGCCGTGATGATGTCGTAGTCACCGTCGTTGTCGAAGTCGGCGACGCTGCAATCGAGCGACGAGTCGCCAACGGCCGTGAAGGCGCCGTTCACCGACGAGAACGAGAGCCCGCCGTTGTTGCGGATCAACTTCTCGCTGCCCCCGAGCGAACCGACGATCACGTCGTAGTCACCGTCGTTGTCCGCGTCGAGCAGCGCGATTTCGTTGTCGTCGTCGCCGCCGAGCGACGAACCGTTCGTGAACGAGAGCGTGCCCGAACCCGCGAAGTTGTTGCGCACGTGGCCCTCGGCGAACCCCGAGAGGCTCACGAAGAACAGGTCGAGGTCATTGTCGCCGTCGAGGTCGCCGACGTCGGATTCGTACGTGCTCGTGCTCGTCGTCGTGATGAGCGCCGACGAGTCCGTGAAGTTGGCGTTGCCGTCGTTGATCAGCAGGTAGTGGTCGGCGGCGCCGTTGTCGGCGCGGCAGGGTCCGAAGAAGTCGAGATCGAAGTCGTTGTCGATGTCGACGAGCTGCACGTCCATGTGCGCCCGCTTCGTCGGTGCGTTGAGTTTCGCGGCCTGCTCGGTGAACACACCGGCGCCGTTGTTGATGAACAGCTTGGGCTCGTCGCCCGGGCTGCCGAGGTAGCTCGAACCCGAATCGCAGATGATCAGGTCGAGGTCACCGTCGTTGTCGAGGTCGCCGAACTGCGCCGACGCCGAGCTGATCATCTCGGTCAGTCCGCGCGAGCTGCTCTCGTTCGTGTAGAAGCCCGGCGCCGACGCACCATCGTTCACGAACAGGAACGGCGGGTCGTTGTTGAAGCCGTTGCAGAACAGGACGTCGATCCAACCGTCGGCGTCGATGTCGCCGGCAACCGCCATGCGTGCGTTCGAGATGCTCGTACCGAGGCGCGAAACGCTTTCGTCGACCCAGTTGTTCGCGCTGATCTCGAGCCGGTTGCGATAGAGCTTGTTCTGGCGCTTCGTGCTAGCCGAAGCGAAGCCGTCGCCGTTCGCGAAGAACAGGTCGATGTCGCCGTCGTTGTCGATGTCGGCCGGCTCGACGCCCTCCGTCCAAAGCTTCTCCGTCAGGAGGCCGGGCTGGTGGACGAACTGTTGGGCGAAAAGGGAAGCGGGCGCGGCCGCCGACCCGAGGAAGGCGGCGCCGAGCGCCAGGACGTTGCGGTTCATCGTGTGGAACAGAGACGGGCGCGGCGCGAGTTCCGAAGCCCTGGCGGTGGGTGTGGGTCCCGGGAAGACTAGCCCCGGCGACGCTCCCGAGCCCCGCCTGGTGCCCCGCCGGGAGCGAGCGGCACCGAACGAGCGCCGGCGCGCAGGTTTGGAGCCGGACGCGCCGCTGCGTGCGCGAGGTGTCAGCTCGTTAACCTCCCGCCTCGTGCCCACCACCTCCGCTCGATCGTCGCGTCAAGACCGCCTCGCGACCGCCGTCCTCATGGGTGTCTTCACGCCCGCGACCCTGCCCGCGGGCGAGGAACTCGAGCGGCTCCTCGCCGCCGCGCCGTTCCTCGACGTCGTGCAGGTGCGGGTGAAGGAGCCGGACCGGACGGACGGCCCGTCGCCGGCGCGCGCGCTGCTCGAGTGGACGGAACGCGTGCTCGCGGCGCTGCCGAAGGAGCGCCCGCTCGTGATCGTCAACGACCGGCCCGACGTGGCGCGTGCCCTCCGCGCGCTCGGCTGCGACGGTGTGCACGTCGGCCAGGACGACGCCGCGCCGCGCGCGGTGCGCGCCTTCCTCGGGAGCGAACTCCTGATCGGACTGTCGACCCACGACGCACGCCAAGTCGCCGCGGCGCAGGACGAGCCCGTCGACTACCTCGGTTTCGGCCCGGTCTTCCCGAGCGCGACGAAGGGCTACGAACAGGGTCGCGGGCCCGAGTACGCCTGGGCTGCGGCCGAGGCCTCGGCTCTGCCGGTCTTCGCGATCGGTGGGATCGACACCACCAACGCGCAGGAACTCGACAACGTCGGACGCGCCGCTGTCGGAGCGGCCATCTTCGCGGCGAGCGATCCGGCGGCGGCGGCACGCGAACTCGCGGAGTTGCTCGTTGGGAACTGATCGCCCGCTCGACGCGACCCGACGGACCGGAGCGGCCGCGTCGACGAACGTGGACAGCGCGCGCGAACGTCGGCGCGCATGGCTCGCGCTGCTGCTGCTCGTGCCGGTGCCGTCGGTCTCGATCCTGCTCTACCGACCCGACGAGAGCGGTGAGGTCGGCGCGTTCGCGAACGCCTTCTACCTGTTCGGCAAGGTCTGGCTGATCGCTTTCCCGGTCGGCTGGCACCTGTTCGTCGATCGGCGGCGCGCGAGCGTCTCTCCCACGACCGCGCGCCACTTCGGCATCGGCGCGTTGGTCGGTGTCGTCATGTCGGCGGCCGTGATCGCCGCCTACCTCGGGCTCGGCACGGCATGGATCGACGGCGACGGACTGCGCGCGAACCTGGCCTCGGGCGGCATCGACACACCGGGTGAGTTCATCGCGCTCGGGATCGGGCTGTCGATCGTCAACGCCTTCGTCGAGGAGGTCGTCTGGCGCTGGTTCGTCGTCGAGCGGAGCGCCGCACTCCTGCCGCGCGAACGCGCCGCTTGGAGCGTGCCCATCGCGGCCGCCTGCTTCACGCTCCACCACGTCTTCGCGCTCGCGGCCCACTTCGGTGCGCTCGTGACGGTGCTCGGTTCACTGGGTGTCTTCGTCGGCGGCTGGATCTGGTCGGCGCTCTACCGGCGGACCGGCTCGATCTGGCCGAGCTACGTGAGCCACGTGATCGTCGACGCGGTGCTGATGACCATCGGGTACCGCTTGCTGTTCGGCTGAGCCGCGCGCGGCGAGGATCGCGCCGCTCTCGCTATCCTCCCCGCGTGCGCATCCTCTACCTCGCCCAACGCGTCCCCTACCCCCCCAACCGCGGGGACAAGATCAGCAGTTGGCACCACGTCGAGCGCCTCGCTCGCAAGAACGAGGTCACGGTCGTCGCGTTCGCCCACGACGACGAGGATCGCGCTGCGGCGCGCACGCTGACCGAACGCGGCATCGCGACCCACACCGTCGACCTCGGCTCGAGTGCCGTGCGCCGCGCCGCAGCACTCGTCTGGCTGCCGACGTTGCGCCCGCTGACGCTGAGCTACTACGGCTCGTCGCGCCTGCAGGCGCTCGTCGATCGCCTCGTGCCGCAGAACGACATCGCCATGGCGTTCTCGTCGTCGATGGGCGCGTTCCTCGACGCACACCGAGAGATCGGGCGCGTGATGATCTTCGCCGAGCTCGACTCGGACAAATGGCGCCAGTACGCGGAGCACCAACCCTGGCCGCTCTCGTGGATCTACGCGCGTGAGCACCGCACGCTGTTCCGGTTCGAAGAGGCGCTCGCACGCAGCGCCGACCACAACGTGCTCGTCACGCGCGTCGAAGAGGAACTCTTCAATCGCTTGATTCCGGGCGCGCCGTCGACGGTCGTGCGCAACGGCGTCGACCTCGAGCACTACCGCCCGGGCGGCGAGCCGGAGATCGGTCACCTCGTGTTCGTCGGCGTGATGGACTACTTCCCCAACGTGCACGGTTGCCGTTGGTTCGTGCACGAAGTCCTGCCCAAGCTGCGCGAGCGCCACCCGCAAGCGCGGCTGTCGATCGTCGGCTCGCGACCGACGGCCGAGGTGCTCGCACTCGGCAAGCTGCCCGGCGTGACGGTCACCGGCCGCGTCGAGGATCCGCGCGACCACCTGCGCCGCGCGCACGTTTCCGTGGCGCCGCTCCAGATCGCACGCGGCATCCAGAACAAAGTCCTCGAAGCGCTGGCGATGGGAGTGCCGGTCGTCGGCACGACGAGCGCGACCCGCGGCGTCGAAGGCCGCGCCGGTGACCACTATCTCGTCGCCGACGACGCCGCCGCGCAGGTCGAGGCCATCAGCGGGCTGCTCGCGGACCCGGCGCGCGCGCGCACACTCGGTGCCGCGGGGCGCAAGTTCGTCGAGGCCAAGTGCGACTGGGAACGCACACTCGAGAGCCTCGACGCCGTGGTCGCCGACTTCGAAGGGCACGGCAGGCGCCGCGAGCAACGCGAACTGCAGCGGCGCTACCACTGACGGTGCGCACGCGAGATCGACAGGGAGACGGGGCGCGAGCGTGACGATCGACGCCGCTCCCCGAACAGGCCCTGTCCGGCGCAGAGCGCCCGATCGCCGTCACCGTCGGAACTCGGAGTCGTCGCGCGCTGCGCGCGGCTCGGTGCGCCGAGGTCACGGCAGCACGAGCAGCGCGTCCCCGTACGAATAGAAGCGGTAGCGCTCGCGCACCGCGGTGCGGTAGAGCTCGAGTGTGCGCTCGGTGCCGACGATCGCGGCGACGAGCAGCAACAACGTGCTGCGCGGCAGATGGAAGTTCGTCAACAGCGCGTCGATCGTGTCGACGCGTCGCCCGGGGCGAATGAAGATGTCCGTGGCGCCGCTGCCGACGCGCGGCAGCCCGCTCTCGTCGCGCGCGGCTTCGAGCGTGCGCACGACGGTCGTCCCGATCGCGACGACACGACCGCCGCGCGAACGTGTGTGTTCGATCGCGGCGCGCGTCGCGGCGGGCACGTGGTAGCGCTCCGCGTGCATGACGTGCTGCGCCACGTCGTCGACGTCGATCGGCCGGAACGTGCCGGGTCCGACGTGGAGCGTGACACTCGCACGTCCGACGCCACGAGCGGCGAGGCGCTCCAGCAACTCCTGCGACAGATGCAAGCCCGCGGTCGGTGCGGCGACGGCTCCGAGCTCGCGCGCGAAGACGGTCTGGTAGCGCTCGTCGTCGCTCGTCGTCGGCCCGGATGCACGTGCCACGTAGGGCGGCAGCGGGAGCGCGCCGACGCGCGCGATCAGTGCTTCTTCGTCGCTCGGCGGAGCACCGTTCTCGTCGGTGAGTTCGAGCAACCAGTGCGGATCGAGCGCGCCGCTCGCGTCGCGGGCGCGGGC
>JBIKNC010000239.1:0-6515 GCA_044358925.1 Planctomycetota bacterium
CGTTCGCGCGGCACGAGTCGCGCACCGCCGGCGACGGTGAGCGCCTCCCCCACCCGCAACTTCGCGGCCGGCCGACAGAGCGCGCGCCACAGCGGCGCGGCGCCCGGCACCCGTTCGACGAGCAGACACTCGACGCGCCCGCCGCTCGCACGCCGTGCGTCGAGACGCGCGCGCCGCACGCGCGTGTCGTTGACCACGAGGAGGTCGCCCGGCGCGAGCAACTCGACCAGGTCCGACACACGGCGATGCGTCGCGCCGCCCGACGCTCGCTCGTGGACGAGCAGTCGCGCGTCCTCGCGCCGCGCCGCCGGTTCCTGTGCGACGAGTTCCGCCGGCAACTCGTAGTCGAACTGCGACAGCGAGAGCGCGTCGCCACTCGTGTGCGCACCCACGTGGCCGTTCACTTCGCGTCGTCGCCGGCCTGCGGGGCAGCGACCTTCGGCGCCTCGGCGTCGTGAGTCTCGAGATGCCGCGCTTCGAGCGGGAACTCCTCCGACTCCGAGCACCACAGGATCGAGAGCACCCACCAGCGCGTGCCGTCCCACCACAACTGGAACGAGTTGACCCCGCGTGCGATCACGTCACCCTCGAGCGTCGTGCGCGCCTCGTAGGTCGAGAACACGTGGGCGATGTCGCCGAAGCGCTCGACGCGAGCCGCGAGTTGCCGCTCGAAGAAGCCGCGTTCTTGGAGCACCGGCCCCGATCGCGCCGCGTAGTCGGCCGGCGAGAGGTGCACGAGTTCACGCGTCGCAGCGCCTTCGACCGGTTCGCGCGCGGCGCGCGTGGCCATCATGCGGCCGCGCTCGGGATGGAACAGTCCGTGGAAACGCGGCCAGTCGCGCACCTCTCCGGCCGGCCCGCTGATCACGTCGTACACGGCTGAAACCAGTGATTCGATCGTCGCGACGTCGGCGGGATCGACACGCACCTCGCGCGCGACGGATGCCGCGCCGCGAGTGTCGGCGGCTCTCGCGGAGCTGCTGTTCGACGATGAACCGGCCGGCGCTGGTCCGTCCTGCGCGTCCGAAAGGAGCGGCGCGGATAGAGCGACTGTTGCGACGAGGACGGCGGAGGAAGCTGCGGCGAACAGGCGGGTCGAGCGGCTCATGCCACGAGTGTGCCCGCCGCGCGGCGCATTCACGACGACTCCGTGCTCACGCCCGCTTCGCCGTCGCCGGACGGCGCCGCGTTCGACACCGTGCGTGCCTCGTCGAGCAGCCCGGCCTCGCGCAGCCGCAGGCGCAGCGTGTCGCGATCCCATCCCAGGTACAGCGCCGCCCGACGCTGGTTCGCGCGCCCGTTGGGCAGCGCCGTGGTGGCGATCGCGGCCGCGAGCAATTCGCGCGGCGGCTGCCGCGAATCGAGACGTTCGACGAGTGTGATGCCGAGTGCCTGTGCGGCACGCTCGACCTCGCTGGCTCCATGGCGCGCGCGTGGACGCCCCGTGGCGATCTCGACGACGAGCCGCACGAGGTCGTGCACACCGTGGTGCCACGGAGCGCGCCACAACAGAGCCAGCGCGCTGTCGTCGAGACGCGCCGCGCACCCGCCCGGGGCCGTCCCGACGCCCCACGCGGCCCGCTCGAAGAGCGCCCGTGCAAGCGCTGGCACGTGCACGCGGCGTTCGGCGAGCGGAGACAGTTCGAGCGCCACCCGCTCGCGGAGTGCGTGCGCGAGATCGTCGCCGCCGGCCGTCCAGACCAGACGCGCCCCAGTGCCGCTGCGTTCGTGTTCCTCCACGCGCTGCACGAACTCCGCCTGCACCCGCGGATCGGCGCGATCGACGTGCCGCACGAGCACCGTGCCGCTGCCGCGCAAGCGCGCCTCCAGTTGCTCACGCCAGCGCGGCGGACGGAGGAGTCCGAAATCGACGAACGGTCCGTCGCCGCCGACGAGGTGCAGGCAGCGCGCCAGCAGCGCCTTGCCGCTGCCGCGCGCGCCGAGCAGCCCGACGACCGGTGAACGCGCGAGTTCGACGAGTTGCTCGGGGCGCTCGAGTGCGAACGCATCACCGAAGACCGCCTCGCCGAAACGCAGCGCGTGTCGACGCGAGACTTCCGCCCAGAACGCCTGCGCGCCGCGTGTGCGCATCTGGAGCGCGATGCGGTGCAGCGCCGCAGGCGAGAGCTCGCCGCGGCGCTGCGCTTCGACGACGAGCAGCGCCGCGACGCGCGACCCGAGCGTCAGCGGAACGACCGCTCGCACACGTGCCGCCGGTGAGAGTGCCTGCTGAGGTGCGAGGTCGTCGTTCAGCTCGGCCGCCACCGTCTCGAAGCGACGCGCGAGTTCCTCCGAACGCAGGACGTCGAGACTCGACGGACCCGGGCTGCGCGCACCCCACACTTCGATCGTCGGCGCGCGACCCGCGCGCAGGGCCGCATCCTCGAGCGGGTCGAGCCCGGCTCCGATCACCCACCACGGCCGTGCACGCCACACCTCGGGCAGTTCACTCGCCAGCCCTTCCGCGAACGCGCGCCGCGGATCGCGCCGCGGATCGAGACCGTCGACACCGACGAACCGCACGTGCGTCGCGTCGTTCCGCGCGGGTCCTTCGGCGACGTAGGCGAGCGCGTCCGTGTCGACCTGGTGGACGTCGAAGAACGGCAGAGCGCGGCGCACCGCAGCCGCTGTGAACACGCGCAGACGCTCGTCGGTCGGCACGAGCACGTGCGGGAACTCGATCCACAACACACCGCGCGGTCCGTCGGCCGGCAGCGGCAGCGCGACCGAGGCTCGCACTCGCGGCAGGTGTCGCGGAGCACTCCGGCCGTCGGATCGACTCGCGCCGCGGGCATCGGCGCGGCCGCCTTTCGCGAAGCGTGCTGGCCTGCCGTGTGCAGCGACGTCGTGGCGCGCCCCATCGATCGAACTGCCCGCGGAGTACGCCGCATCAACCGCTGCGTCGCCGACGCCGTCGCTGCCGCCGTCGTCGGCGTCCTCGGCGAATTCGAACTGGAACGCACCGCTCTTCAGCGCTCGTTCGAGGCGCGTGAACGTCGGTCCCGAAGGATCGACGAGGCGCTGCGCCTCGCGCGCGGCGAGCACGCCCGCGACGCCCTCCTGATGCACGACGACGAAACCGCCACCGCCGCGCCGCGGCGCGACGAAGGCGAGTCGCAGTGCTCCGATCTCATGGCGCTCACCATTCGAAACCGGCGCAGGTCGCAGGTCGGAGTGTTCGATGCCGCTGGGCACACGGCCGTCGAAGAGATGCAGTGCCGCCGGCCATCGGCGCCGCAACGCTGCGATGGGCTCGGGCCAGACCAATCGCTCGCGCGGCGCTTCGCTCCAGGCTGCGCGCGCCGCGTGTTCGTCGCCAGCGGCGAACGCACACCACGCGAGGCGCTGAACGAGACGGCCTTCGGCCGCCATCTCGAGGGGATGGCGCTGGAGGAGCTCGTGGGCGGCGCGAGGCCGACCGAGGTCCAGACACAGCTCGACGCCGTCGACGAGACACGCGACGCGTTGAGAGAAGGGACGCAGGCCGAGGGTGCCCCGTCCGTAGCGCTGCTCCCAACGCTCGAACGCGGCACCGGCGTTCTCGAGCGCCCACGTCGTCCGCACGCTCCACGTCTCGGCGACGACCGGGGCGTGGCGTTCGAGCCAGGCCTGGAGCCGACGCACGACGCGCGTCGGCGCTTCACTCGGCGCCGGTGCCGTCGGGATGTCGACGTGGCGTGACCCGATCGCTGCCAGTCGCGACCATGCCGGCCGCGCGACCGCCGCCGGCTTCCACCACGATGCGCAGGTGTCGAAGGGCAGGATCGCGCCCGCCGTCGCCGCGAGCACCACTTCGACGAGGCGCGCCGCTTCTTCCACGTCGGCGCTGCGCACGAGCGCGCGAGCCGCGTCGAGATCGATCGGCTGCGCCGGCGAAGTCGTCGGCAGCACCCAATTCGCGAGTGCGTCGAGCAGCCGCTCCGCCTGCTCGCGCCGCGCCGCTTCCGCGGGCCCCGGCAGCAGCATCTCGAGCCAGGCCCGACGCGTGCTGCCGTGCTTCTCACGGTGCGCTTCCAGTTGCGTCTCCAGGTGCGTTTCCAGGTGCGTGTCGCGCTGCTGATCTCGTTCGTGATCGCGGTTCATCGCCACAGGCCCTCGCTCGTGCGGGTGTCGACGGCCAGCTCGCGAGCGGCGCGGGCAACGGCGCGCGCCGTACGTTGTGGCGCGCGACGCTCGCGCAGCAGCCGACCGAGGCGCCGCGCCGCACGGTCGTCGTGCAGCGCGAGCGCGTTCACGAAGGCACTCGCGAGCGCCTCGCGCGTGAACGGCCACACATCGCCGTGGTGCACGATCGGCGCGAGCGCGGTGCGCGGTCGACCGGCGGCGAGGTGCACGCGGGCGAGGCCTTCACAGGCTCGCGCGCGCTGGCGCGGATGACCGGGCCGATCGAGCGCCGCCACGTGCGCGGCGAGTGCAGCACCGCCGTCGCCCTCGAGTTCCAGCGCGCGCGCGTGCGCCGCCGCCGTCACCGGTCCCTCGTGCACGAGGCGCGCGTGACCCGCGATCACACTCGCGCGCGGCCACGCGTCGAGCGGCGCGTCGAGAAGTTGCGCCAGGAACGTGAACTCGTCGTGGTCCGCACCCACGCACAGCCGCGCCCACAGCGCAGCACGCGCCCGATCCCACCACGTCTCGCTCTGGAGGGCGAAGCGCTCCAGAAAGCCGAAGCTCGACGCGCCCGGCGACGGCTGCGCCGGCGTCCCGGCAGCTCGCGTCCCGGCAACCAGTGCGTCGGCTGCGAGTCGTGCGACGGCGGCCTCCAGCAGCAGGCGCGCGAATTCGAGCCGCTCGACGCGCAGGAGTTCGCGCACGAGTCGCGAGCCGGGGCCGCCGCGAGCACGACGGACGCGCACGAGACACTCACCGATCGCCAACTCCGCAAAGTGCTCCCATGTGTTCATCGCTGTTCACCTGTACCGGAATCGTTGCGCTGCTCGCCACGCGGTGCCGCGGGCGGACCGAGGTCGACGGCGACCGACAGCAGAGCGTCGAGCGCTCGGCGCGCGCGTCGCGCCATCTCGGAGAGCGAACGACACGCGTCGTGCGCCTGTTGATCGAGTGACTGCCCCGCGAACGCGAGGCGCCACAGCGCGTCGCGGTCCGCGCGCGGACAGGCATTGAAGCGTGCCGCCGCGCGTTCGAGAGCCGAGGCCCGGCGCTCCGCGAGCGAGGCCTCGTTCGCACGTGCACCGGCAACGGCAATGGCACCGGCTCCGGCTCCGGCTCCAGCACCGGCGCCCGCGTGGGGCGCCGCACCCGCCGCGCGCAGGCCGTGCACGGCAGCGCCACGGTTCGCGAAGGCAGCGTCCCCTTCGCGTTCGAAACCGCGAACGACTTCTTCGGCGCGACGCTCGAGCCACAACTCGGGACGCGGCCGGCCGCGGTACTCCCCGGCGCGCCGCGCGCAGTGTGCCGCCCCGCGTTCGAAGAGGCGCTCGGGCGACACGAGCAACGCTCGCGTCGCCGCCCGTCGCACGAGCCGCGTCGCCAGCCCGAGCGGATCCCCATTGCACAGCCGCGCCAGCACGTCGATCGGCCCGCCCGTCGTCAGCACGAGCAGCGCGGCGTCCTGTCTCAGCCGTCGGCGCGCATGGTCGGCGTTCGACGTTCGCTCACCGCCCTGCGCCAGCGCGTGCCCCCGCGTCGTCATCCGGCCCACGGCTCCGACCTTGTCGTGTCTTCTTCCGTCGTTCGTGTCCATCGTTCTCCTCCGTTCGACACGCGAGGCTAGTCGCACCCGCCGATCGGGGAAGGACACACCGCACTCCCGCGCGCCGAACCCCGCGCCACGCGCGCGCCCGCCGTCTCGCGCTCGCCCCCGCGCTGCAATTCCGCACTTCGCGGTGGCCGCCGATGCGCGGTCGGCCCACACGCGAGCGCTACGATCCGTGCGCCTCTTCAACCGCATCAGGAGCATTCGAACGTGGGATTCCTCGAAGGTCGCACCGGCGTCGTGCTGGGTGTCGCGAACAAACGCTCGATCGCTTGGGCCTGCGCGAAGGCTCTCAGTGACCAGGGCATGCGCCTCGCCTTCACGTACGTGGGCGAACGCCTCGAGAAGTCGGTGCGCGACCTCGCGGCCGAGATCCCGAACTCGATCGTCCTGCCCTGCGACGTGACGGTCCCCGAGCAGATCGACACGGCCTTCGCCGCCATCGGCGAAGAGTTCGGCTTCCTCGACTGCGTCCTGCACGGCGTCGCGTTCGCGAAGAAGGAGGAGCTGGTCGGCGACTTCTTCAACACGAGCAAGGAGGGCTACCAACTCGCGCACGACGTGTCGGCCTACTCGCTGACGGCCGTCGCGCGGCGCGCACTGCCGCTCATGGAGGGTCGCAAAGGGTCGATCGTCACGCTGACGTACATCGGGTCGGAGCGCGTGATCGAGAACTACAACGTGATGGGCATCGCGAAGGCTGCGCTCGAAGCCTCGGTGCGTTATCTCGCGCACGACCTCGGCCCGCGCGGCATCCGCGTGAACGCGATTTCGGCCGGTCCGATCCGCACGCTCTCGGCGG
>JBIKNC010000293.1:0-4765 GCA_044358925.1 Planctomycetota bacterium
GACGAGCATCGGCCGCGCGCAGCGCGGCCGATGCTCGTCGGCGGCGACCGCGAAGTGCGGAATCTGGCGACAGGGTGCCTGGCACCGTACGCGTCAACACGCCACGCCCCCCATGTTCGACCTCACCGGCCGCGTCGCCCTCGTCACCGGTTCCACCACCGGCCTCGGCAAGTCCATCGCTCTCCACCTCGCGCGCCGCGGCGCGAAGGTGGCGCTCAACTACGCACGCAACGAAGAGCGCGCCAAGGCGACGCTCGCCGAACTGCGCGCCGAGAAGCTCCAGTGCGAACTCTTCCGCGCGAACGTCGTCGACGAGCGCGAAGTCAACGCCATGGTGAAGGACGTCGAGAAGCGCCTCGGCCCGATCGACACGCTCGTCCTCAACGCGACGCCCGACCAGCCGCACAAACCGATCGAGCTCTACGACTGGGCCTTCCACCAGGAGATGCTCGACTTCTTCGTGAAGAGCCCGTTCCTCCTCACGCGCGCCGTCCTGCCGAACATGAAGGCGAAGCGCTTCGGCCGCATCGTCAACATCGGCAGCGAGGTCTTCGACCGCGGCGTGCCGAACTTCAGCGCCTACGTCGCCGCAAAGGGCGCGCAGCGCGGCTGGACGCGCTCGATGTCGCAAGAACTCGCCGCGTTCCAGATCACCGTCAACATGATCTCGCCCGGCTGGATCCCGGTCGAACGCCACGAGAACGACCCGCAGGCCGAGAAGGACGCCTACCACGCGCTCATCCCGATGAACCGCTGGGGCACGCCCGCCGACATCGGAACGGCGGCGGTGTACTTCGCGAGCAAGGAGGCCGGCTTCGTGACGGGCCAGACGTTGCTGGTGAACGGGGGGCTGACGGTGAGCTAGCCAGAGAGAAGTGGCAGCCGGACGCGCGCTCCAGCGTGCTTGGGACGCGTGCGGCTGCCTCGGTACACAAGAACGTGTCATCTCACTCGCGCATCTTCTCGGCCAGTACGGCGAGAGCGTGCACGAGCAAGATCACCAATAGGATCAAGTTCGACATGATGTACTCCAAGTGAGTGGTCAGTGGACGCGAGCCGCCCGGCGCACATGACCGGGCAGTACCGCTCGCTCCATACCCATGTCATAGGCGCGACGGCCGCACCATTTTTTCGGTTTGTAGGGGTTGTTTTGAGGCGCGTGCAATTGAGTCGCGCCGAGAACGCATCTCGATGCGGCGTAGATCGCGCTGTTCGACGCATCTGTCGACTCCGTAGGAACTGCGTTGCGTTCCACGACGTCGGACCATCTTTCTTGAATCCGCTCGACGAGGCCGGAGCGAAGCACGCGCAGACTTGCAAAACGCAAGTGAAGCGCCCCGGGGCGAGCGCCACATCGCCCCAGAACCACTCGTTCACCATGCGCCGCCTCTTCGCCGCCGTGGGCCTCGCCGCGGCGGGGCTCCTTGCTCTGTTCTTGCCGTCGTGTGCGCTTTCGACGGGCTTCAAGGTCAACACTGCTGAGCGCGACGCGCTCGCGCCGGATGCTGTCCTGCTCGTCGCAGTCACGAACGCCCTCGTCGACCGCGAAGGGCGGAGCGCGTTCGACGACTACACGGACGGGCTCGCGAAGACGCTGCCGCAGCAGCCGGGCCTCGTGGGTTGGTTGCTGCGGCGCGAGCTCTTCGGCCCCGAGGTCTGGACGGTCACGGTCTGGCGCGACGCGGCGGCGCTGCGCGCGTACGTGACGGGCGCCGGACACACGGCCGCGATGGACGCGGCGTCCGACGCGATCGTGGACATGCGCATGCTGCGTTTCGAGGTGCGTGCGGACGAGTTGCCGCTGCGCTGGGCGCGCGTGCGCGAGCGACTCGCGGCGGAGCGGCCGCTCGAACCCGCGGCGGCGAAGTGAATGGAGCGGCGCGGTGTGGCGGACCCGCCGCTCGCCGACCTGCGCCGTCCGAGGAGCCGCGCTACGCTCCACCGATGTCCTCTGCGCAGCGCCGCTCCCCGTGCCCTGTCGCGTGCACACTCGACATCGTTGGCGACCGTTGGACGTTGCTCGTCGTGCGCGACCTCGTGCTCGGCAAGACGACCTTCAAGGAGTTCCTCGCGTCGCCCGAGCGCATCGCCTCGAACACACTCGCCGAGCGCCTCGCGCGCCTGGTCGAACACGGCCTCGTCGAGACGCGCGCGGGCGAACGCGTCGATCGCGTGACCTACCACCTCACGGCGAAGGGCCGCACGCTGAAGCCGCTGGTGCGCGCGATCGCGAAATGGGGCCTCGCGAACGTGGAGGGCACGCGGGCGCTGCTCGGAGGTGTCGATTGAGCGGTGCGCGCCTCGCTCGCGCGCGGGTCGATCGGCGTCGCGCCGGCCGTTCGGCGATTGCCGTCGTGGCTCTCGTCGTCGCCGCGCTGCTCGTCTTCTGGTTGTTCGTTCGGCGCCCGAACTCGAGCGCGTACTTCGCGTCCAACAGCCCGACTCGGGGCCAGGTGTTCGACGAAAACGGAGTGCCGTACGTCAGTGGATTCGCGCTCAGAACGGAGGTCGTCGAGCCCTCCGGCACAGGCCCGTCGCTGTTCGGGCAGAGCGGTTGGACGGATCCCGAGGGGCGCTTCGAGTTGCGCGCGCACGGGCTGCGCGTGCCGGTCTCGAACGACGCGCTCGCGTGGCGCCTCGAGCCCAGGGGCTTTCGCAGCGACGTCGACTTCACGACCGCACCCCACGAGTTGCGTTGCGCGAGAGGTGTCGTGCACCTCGGCGAGGAACTGATCGACGGCACCATCGACATCGAACGTGTCGACCTCGCGCTCCCGCCGGCGATCGGCACGCTCGAAGTGCGACCGGCTGCGCTCGGGGATGCACTCGTGATCTTCGTGCCGCGCGGCATCCGATCGTCCAGCGTGCCGATCGACTGGTTCGCGACGGCGCGCGCGGTCACGCTGCCGGCCGGGCGGGCCGTTCCCGTGTATTCGTGGGACGATGCCGAGCGTTGGACCATCCTCGTGCGCGCCGCGCTCGGCGGCGAGGTCGGTGAGCTGGTGTTCGTGCGCGGTGGCGCGAACATGATCACGCTCCCGAACGAGTACACGGTCGTCGTGAACATCGACGCCGGAGCGTACGAGGTGAACACGGGCTCTGTGTTCGTGTGCGCTTTCGACGCGAGTGTGACTCCTCACGCTGCCGACCCCAGTCGCGAGTCAGCGCGGGAGTGGCTCCGCATGCTCCGCCACTACGAGGGCTGTGCAACGGACTTCGATCGCGTGAATCTCGGCGCCAAGAGCGTCGAACTCGAACTCCCGATCGGCGTGCACCGATTGGAGCTGTGGCGCGCGGACGTGATGCAGGGCGGCCCGATCGCCGCACGTGACGTCACGGTGACGGGTGACATGACCGCGAGCTTGCTGCGCTGACGGCGCGCAGCTTGACGTGGCGAGCGAAGCGCGTCGTTCTCAGTTCGAGAGCGCCGTCGGCTGCCCGTGGCACACATCCACGACCGCGCGCCGCGCCGCTTCGGCGGTCTCGTTGCTCGGTTTCACGCGCGCGGCCTCGGCCCAAGCGCTCCACGAGCGCAGCACGGTCTCGTGGTGGCCGCGGCCCGAATGCTCCTGCTGCGAATAGACGAGCAGCGAGCGTTCGAGCGTGTCCTTGGACTTCGCGAGCTGCTTCTTCTGCGCGGCCGTTGCATCGGCGGGGAGCGCATCGGCGAGGCGCAACTCGTCGTCGTCCTCGACGCGCGCAAGGAGGCGCTGCGCGTCGAGTGAGAGCGCGGCGTGCGCGCGGCTGCGCCACGGCGCGTCGGTGACGGCGCGCAGGAGGGCGGGCCACAGCTCGCGGTGCACGAACGTCACCTTGCCCGCGACCAGCTTCACGACGAGGACGTCGTCGCGGTGGCTGAGCGCTTCGGCGATGCGGTAGACGTGCTGGCCGTCGGGGTGGCTCCACCAACTGCCCGCGACCTCGCCCGCGACGGCGGTGACAAGGGCCGGCACCGCGCCCGTCGCCGTCAGTGTCATGACTTTGGAGCGCACGAGCAGGGCGTGGGCGTCGTCGACATCGCGGATCACGATGCGCACTCTACGGCGGGAGCCGACTGGTGCATGGCCCGTGTCGCTCATGCGTCGGCTTGTGCGGCGAGGGCGAGCGCTTGCTCGGCTGCGGCGAAGTGCTTGTTCGCGAACTCGATGGAGCGATAGCCTTCGCGACGACGGTTCGCCTTCGTCGAGGAGAACTGCGCCGTTCCCGACATGTGGGCGGCGTGGTGCGCGACGATGCAGAGGAAGCAGTGCAGCGCAAAAGCGCGCAAGTCGTTGCGCGAGAACTGCACGAACCACTTGGAGCCGCGCCGCTGAAACTGCCCGCCGAAGCGCGCGAGTTCTGCCGCGAATGCGCCCGTCGGTCGGCCGTTCGGCAGGAACTCGCGACGCGACTTCGTCCACGGCAACACGAACAGCGCGTGCACGCCGCTCCCCTGAGTGTAGTGGCACCAGAATTGGCCGGCACGTCGGTCGAGCGGCGCGCCACGCCTCAAAACGATGTGGGTGATGCCCGACGTGAGGGCCGGCGGCAGGGCGCGGAGCACAGCCAGGTACTCGTGCGCCTCGATCGGGAAGTACAACTCGCTCGACGGGTTGTCGTGCATCACGATCGGCAGCACGGCGCCTTCGCCGGGCGCGCGCAGCGTGTGCAGACGCGCGACGATGTTGTCGGTCCAGCGCCGACGCGTGCGCCCGCCGAAGAGCTGGCCCCACTCGCGGTTCTTCTTCCAGGCGGTTTCCTTGCGGTTCTGCATGTGTGAGCGAGT
>JBIKNC010000085.1:0-16765 GCA_044358925.1 Planctomycetota bacterium
GGATAACGGCTCCTTCGGGAGCAGGAACGTATGCAGGTGTTGCATGGCTGTCGTCAGCTCGTGTCGTGAGATGTTGGGTTAAGTCCCGTAACGAGCGCAACCCTTATCGTTAGTTGCCAGCGGGTAATGCCGGGGACTCTAGCGAGACTGCCGTTGTCAAGACGGAGGAAGGTGGGGACGACGTCAAGTCATCATGGCCCTTATGGCCAGGGCCACACACGTTCTACAATGGCGTGTACAAAGGGTTCCAAGACCGCGAGGTTTAGGCAATCCCAGAAAGCACGCCCCAGTTCGGATTGTAGGCTGCAATTCGCCTACATGAAGCCGGAATCGCTAGTAATCGCGTATCAGCATGACGCGGTGAATATGTTCCTGAGCCTTGTACACACTGCCCGTCAAGCCACGAGAGCGAAGAGCGCTCGAAGTCGCTTTGTCCAACCTTCGGGGGGGCGGCGCCGAAAGCAAGCTTCGTGATTGGGACTAAGTCGTAACAAGGTAGCCGTAGGGGAACCTGCGGCTGGATCACCTCCTTTCTAGCGGATCAGCTAGACCTGGGACCGGTGAGAACCGGAACCAGAGCGAGCATAGGGATGCACACACAGAGACGAAGGTCACCCACCTTACACCCGCACGCCTGAAGGCAGGCCGCGGGGCACAGCGAGAGCTGCGTAAGGGGGTCGTTGCAGCGCACAACGCTGCTTCGGCCCCTCGAGCGCGCCGACGCTGCTGCCTCGTGCAGTCGCGGCACCTGTAGAAGGTGTCTTTGCTGCCGGAGATCCCGGGCCTGTAGCTCAGTTGGTTAGAGCACCCGCCTGATAAGCGGGAGGTCACCGGTTCAAATCCAGTCAGGCCCACCACTCCGGCCGAACTCGACGAGACCCGAAGGCGTGCAGGCGAACCCAAGGGGGCGTAGCTCAGTTGGTAGAGCACCTGCTTTGCAAGCAGGGGGTCGTGGGTTCGAGTCCCTTCGCCTCCACCAGGCGAGGGCTCGAGCTGGTAACGACCGGACTCGGCCATGCAGCTCGTCAAGAGTTCAGCGCGAACGCGCGCTGCTCGATCAAGGGTCACGCAGGTGTAAGGAATACGATTCGCGGTCGCGCTTGCCTTCGGGTGAGTGTGGCCCGTTCTTTGAAAACGAGGTGAGTTGGGAAACGTGGTAGCGACACACGAGAACAAGAGTGTGGTCAAGCTATCAAGGGTGCATGGTGGATGCCTTGGCGTCCAGAGCCGATGAAGGACGTAGCATAGCTGCGATAATCTTCGGGGAGCCGCTCAGCAGGCTATGATCCGGAGGTCTCCGAGATTGGGAAACCAATCGGAATTCATCTTCCGATAGCGCATTAGCGCGGGGAACGCAGGGAACTGAAACATCTAAGTACCTGCAGGAAAAGAAAGAAAACTCGACTCCCGAAGTAGCGGCGAGCGAACCGGGAAGAGCCTAAACCGACACAGTGTCAAGCATGCGGGCGTTGCTGTGTCGGGGTCGTGGGACTCACAGGGTGACCGCGTCAACCTGAGAGAGTTACAAAGCTGGTTGTTAGGAGAACGGCGTGGGAAAGCCGGCCGCAGAGGGTGACAGCCCCGTAACCGAAAACAATCCAGCCTCTCGTGAAGATCCCGAGTATCACCAGACACGTGAAACCTGGTGTGAATCAGGGGGGACCACCCCCCAAGGCTAAGTACTACTGGACGACCGATAGCGTAATAGTAGCGCGAGCGAAAGGTGAAAAGAACCCCTATTAGGGGAGTGAAATAGTACCTGAAACCATGCACTTACAAGCGGTCGGAGGCCTATGGCTCTTAGGAGCAATGGCTGACGGCGTGCCTTTTGCATAATGACCCGGCGAGTTACTCTGTCTGGCAAGGTTAAGGGCCTCAGGTCCGGAGCCGAAGGGAAACCGAGTGTGAATAGCGCGACTCAAGTCAGGCGGAGTAGACCCGAAAGCAAGTGATCTATCCATGAGCAGGCTGAAGCGGATGTAACAATCCGTGGAGGGCCGAACGGATATAGGTTGAAAACTGTTCCGATGACTTGTGGATAGGAGTGAAAGGCTAATCAAACTTGCAAATAGCTGGTACTCCCCGAAATAGCTTTCGGGCTAGCCTCTGGTAATAGATCACGGGGGTAGAGATACTGACTGGGATAGGGGCTCTTCGGAGTACCCTACCCAACCAAACTCCGAATACCGTGTTCCGTATCCAGGGAGTCAGTCTACGAGCGATAAGGTTCGTGGTCGAGAGGGCAAGAACCCAGACCGACAGCTAAGGCCCCCAATGGACGCTCAGTGTTTGGAAGGAAGTGAAGTCTCGAAGACAGCCAGGATGTTGGCTTAGAAGCAGCCATCATTTAAAGAGTGCGTAATAGCTCACTGGTCGAGAGGCTTTGCGCCGAAAATTAACGGGACTCAAGCGTCCAGCCGAAGCTTCGGATTTGGTGAGTTCGTTGAGCTCATCAAGTGGTAGGGGAGCGTTCCAAACGAGTGAAGGGTGACGGTAACGACACCTCGACGTTCTGGAAGTGATTATGCCGGGATAAGTAGCGATAAAGCAGGTGAGAATCCTGCTCGCCGCAAACCCAAGGATTCCTGGGCACGGTAAATCCGCCCAGGGTTAGTCGGACCCTAAGGCGAGGCCGAAAGGCGTAGTCGATGGACAACAGGTTAATATTCCTGTACCACTAGATCGCGTTTGACCGATGGGGTGACGCGGAATGAAAGGTGATCGCACTGTCAGAATAGTGCGTGTAAGCCCGAGGGTGGCATGTAGGAAAATCCGCATGCGAAAGCCCAGAGGTGATGCCGAGCCCTTACGGGCGAAGTCACCGGCCAAACCGCCGAGAAAAACCTCTAGGGAGTGATTCTGGTGTCCGTACCAAAACCGACACAGGTGGGTGAGGTGAGTATCCTAAGGCGCTCGAGAGAACTGCTGTGAAGGAACTCGGCATATTAACCCCGTAACTTCGGGAAAAGGGGTGCCCTTCAGCGTGATTCGCTTCTCGCGATGAGCGTTGGGGGGCCGCAGAGAAATGGCTCTGGCGACTGTTTACTAAAAACACAGGTCTGTGCTAAGTCATAACGACGCTGTATACAGACTGACGCCTGCCCAATGCCGGTAGGTCAAGAGGAGCGGTTAGCGCAAGCGAAGCTGCGAATTTAAGCCCCGGTGAATGGCGGCCGTAACTATGACGGTCCTAAGGTAGCGAAGTTCCTTGTCGGGTAAGTTCCGACCCGCACGAAAGGCGTAACGACTGGAGCACTGTCTCCACAGCAGGCTCGGCGAACTTGTAGCCGTGGTGAAGATGCCACGTTCCCGCGTCAAGACGGAAAGACCCCGTGAACCTTCACTATAGCCTGATATTGGCTCTTGTCATGCCGTGCGTAGGATAGGTGGGAGACGTTGAAGCTGGGCTCTCGGGCCTAGTGGAGTCATTGGTGAAATACCACTCTCGTCATGATAGGCGTCTAACGCAGTGTCGTGAATCCGAGCTGCGAACAGTGTCAGGTGGGTAGTTTGGCTGGGGCGGTCTCCTCCAAAAGAGTAACGGAGGAGCACGATGGTGCACTCAGTGCGGTTAGCAATCGCACGCAGAGCGTAAGGGTATAAGTGCGCCTGACTGCGAGAGATATAGCTCGAGCAGATACGAAAGTAGGTCCTAGTGATCCGGCGGATTCCGAGTGGAAGGGCCGTCGCTCATCAGATAAAAGGTACTCCGGGGATAACAGGCTGATCGCATCCAAGAGTTCATATCGACGATGCGGTTTGGCACCTCGATGTCGGCTCGTCGCATCCTGGGGCTGAAGGAGGTCCCAAGGGTTTGGCTGTTCGCCAATTAAAGCGGCACGTGAGCTGGGTTTAGACCGTCGTGAGACAGGTCGGTCCCTATCTGGCGTGGGTGTAGGATGATTGAGGAGGTTTGCCCCTAGTACGAGAGGATTGGGGTGGACGACCCTCTGGTGCTCCAGTTATCACGCTCGTGGTACAGCTGGGTAGCTACGGTCGGAACGGATAAGCGCTGAATGCATCTAAGCGCGAAGCCTTCTCCAAAACTAGTCATCCCTACCAGTCCCCTGGAAGACTACCAGGTTGATAGGCCGGCGGTGTAAGCGCAGCAATGCGTTCAGCTTACCGGTACTAATCGGACGATCGGCTTGATCACCTTTCTCTGCTCCCGCCACATGCTGGCGGGCGAAGAGGAAGGAAGCTCCTCGCGAGCTCTACGTTTCCCAACTCCCTCAACTCCACTGCGGGGCGCGTTTGCGCGCCCCGCAGATCGTATTCCCGGTGACAATAGGCTCCTGGTCATACCCGATCCCATCCCGAACTCGGTCGTCAAGCAGGAGCTGCCGATGATATTGCAGCGCGAGAAAGTAGGTATCGCCGGGTCTTCTCAAAAGGCTCCGGACTCACGTCCGGGGCCTTCTTCATTTTCAGGGCACTTTTCCGCGCTCCGAAGGCCCTGGGGCCGGTTCACGGGCGCAGAGCGGCTCCCGAAGCGAACCGGTGCGGCTCGGGCGTGATCTCGACCCCGGCCGGCTCACCGGATTTGGCGCGTCGAGCCACGCTGCACCGGGACGTGCCTCCTGCGTGCTGCCGCGCCGACTGCTGCACCTTGCGCCATGCGAATCGGTTTCGTGCGTGTTGAACCGCGCGGACCCTTCGCTTTCGAGCTGCGCTGCACCGACGCTGTGAGGAGAACGCCAGCGTGCGTTGTGCTTCCCCGAGCAGCGCTGAGTTGCGCTGGGTGTCGAAGGCCAGCGGGTATCAGCGCCACCGGGATCGAGCCCTCGAGGGATCGGTCGCCCGAGCGTGGCTCGGGGGACGCTCCGCGTAGGAGGGCGGAGGTTTCGCCATCCAAAGACGTGGCTCCCGACTCACACTTGGCGCGGAGATGATGGCTGCAGAGGCCGCGCAGCAGGTTGTACGGGGCCTCTTCGGGCGCATCCATCGGACACGGCTTCATCGCAGCACATGACAGGTGTTGCGTCTTGGAATCCCTCGTCGTCGACGATGTCCCGGCCTCTCGGAAGGTCGAGGACTTCTGCGGCCCCGCTCGCCGATCTGTCTCGGATGTGCCGCCGAACCATGTGGCGACGCTCGAGCTCGGGCGGCGAATGGACGCGTGGCTGGGCTCGTTGTCGAGGCCAGACCCCGCTTTTCGGCTTCAAACCGCGCCACGAAGCGCACGGCGTCAGCGAGGGATCTGTCGAATCACGCCGATGACCACGCCGCGGATTTCGATCGTCGGGGCGAAGATCGGTTCGAGCCGGGAATTCGCGGGCTCGAGGCGGACGCCGTTCTTGATCGGGTAGTAGCGCTTGAGCGTGGCTTCTTCACCGGTTTCGCCAGGGAGGACGGCGACGACGGTCGATCCCGTGGGGGCGTGGTTGCGACGTTCGATCAGGACGAGATCGCCGTCGTGGATGCCGTCTTCGATCATCGAGTCGCCGCTCACACGGAGGGCGTAGACATCGGCGTCGGTCGGCACCAGGGATGCCAAGTCCAGGGTCTCCGGCGACTCGAGGGCTTCGATGGGGGAGCCCGCGGCAATGCGGCCGAGCAGAGGTACCAGGGGGGCCGTACTCCGGCCGACCACGTCGTCGGCTTCGCTCGGCAGCTGAAGTCCGCGACTGATGCCCTTGCGACTGCGAACCAACTCACCTTTGCGCTCGAGTTCGGCGACGTGGCCGAAGATGGTGACCTTGTTCAGTCCGAATTGTTGCGCGACCTCTTCGAGCGTCGGGCTGATCTGGTGCCGCTCGGCATAGTCCCGGTAGAAGTCGAGGATCTGACGCTGCCGGCGCGTGAGCGGGTGTTTTGTGGTCATGGGGCGCGTTCGATCGCGGTTCGACGTCGAGGAGTCTTTTCGGTCGTGCGCGGACAGCGTGGTTCCGCGAGTTCGTATCAGTTCAAGGGCTGCATCGGCCTCGCGAAGTCGGCCGGCCAGATGCGCTCGTGCTGCAAACAGGACAGGTGCTTGGCACCGAGGTGCGCACCGCTCGGGAGGAGCGCCTTCTTCAGATCACGAAGGGGGTGAGGACGAGCAAGGCGAAGAAGGCGAACGAGAGCAGGTCCTTCGAGGTTTGGCCGGTGAAGCGGGTCATGGCGTGGGCTCCTGTCGAGCGTTGGTGCCGGTGGTCGTTGTCCCGGGCTGTGCTCGATGCTGGTGTGTGTTCAGCCGTGCGCGCTCCGCCCGAGGCGGATGTGTCGCGGTGGCGAACGAAAGGCGAACGGTAGGGCTCCGTTCGGGGATTCGCAAGTTCTGGCGTGGCAGCGGTGCGGGTTCGGGAAAGGTTCGCTGCGCGGTAGGGAGGCGTCTGCGAAGGGCCCCCTCGTACTCGTCGCGGGCGGTGCCGGGGCCGACCGCGATCGCGGCGCCCGCTGTGAGGCTGGCCGCGCCCTCGAAAGTGCTTGCTCACCGGGGCAGAGGTTGCGAGGCGCGGCGCGCTCGACGTGAACACGGGTTCGCTTCCGACGCTTGCGCAGCGCTCGCGCTCGGCCCGGCCCGGCCCGGCCTTCATCGATCGGCGCACGCCGTGGAAGCGCACACCGGCTTTGCGCTCGGGTGTCGAAGCCGAGCGAGGCCCTGCGGTGCCCGCGGTTCCCAGGCAGGGCCGTGATGGGCGACGTGCGTGCGGCTCGCCGAGTCAGCCGATGGCGGTTGCACGTTTCGCGCCCGTAAGGCTCGTGGGCCTGCGCTGCCGAAGCGCTGAACGTCGCTCGCGGTGCCGCGATCCGATTCACCTGTTGCGAAGCGTGGTGTGAACGAACCTGCCGAGAGCCGGAGGGCGCCGACGGGAACCGCTACGATGCATCACGCGTCGCTCGAGCGGCGAACGCTCCGAATCGTGCATCGACGCCATCCCTTCGAAATTCCCGACCACCTCGCAGGCTTCGATCCGCGGCGCATTCCGCTCTACCGCTTCGATGTGATCGTGGTGGGGGGTGGCGTCGCCGGCGCGTGTGCGGCGCTCGCGGCGGCGCGACTCGGCGCCAACGTCGCGGTCTTGACGAAGAGTGATCTCGACCACTCCAACACCCAGTGGGCCAAGGGCGGCGTCGCCGCCGTGTTCGGATCGAACGACTCGTGGCGTTCGCACTTCGACGACACCTTGGTCGTGGGCTGCGGACTGTGCGAGCCCGACGTCGTCGAGGCGATCGTGCGCGGCGGGCCGGACGCGGTACGCGCTCTCGAGGCGAGTGGCGCAGCGTTCGATCGCGACGCGGGCGGCGTGCTCGCACTCTCTCGCGAAGCGGGCCACAGCCATGCGCGCATCCTGCATGCGAACGGGGATGCAACGGGTTCCGAGATCCAACGAGCGCTCACGGCGGCACTGCTCGCGAACGAGCGCATCGCCACGTTCCCTGACACGTTCTCGATCGACCTGCTGCGTGCGAGCGACGGGGCCGTGCGCGGAGTTCTCGCGCAGACGGCACGCGGCGATCGCGTCGGCTTCACCGCCGGTGAGGTCGTGCTGGCGACCGGCGGTGCGGGACAGATCTACCGAGAGACGACCAACCCCGTCATCGCGACGGGTGATGGTGTGGCGATGGGCCTGCGCGCCGGCGCCGCGGCGCGCGACATGGAGTTCTTTCAGTTCCATCCCACCTGCCTCTACATCGCGGGCGCGGCGCGTGTGTTGATCAGCGAGATCGTGCGTGGAGCGGGAGCCGTGTTGCGCGATCGGAGCGGCTTCGCGTTCATGCCGGACTTCCATCCCGACGCCGAGTTGGCGCCGCGCGACGTCGTCAGTCGCGCCGTCGCGCAACGCATGGCGGAGACCGAGGACACGAACGTGTTCCTCGATCTGTCGCGCGTGAAGGGCGACGTCCACGCGCTCTTCCCCAGCGTGAGCCGCGTCTGCCACTTCTTCGGCATCGACATCTCGAAGGACCCGATTCCTGTCCGACCCGGCCTGCACTACATGATCGGAGGACTGGAGGTGGATCGCGAGGGGCGCACGAACGTCCCTGGACTGTGGGCGGTCGGTGAGTGTGCGAGCAGCGGGCTGCATGGCGCCAATCGCATGGGCTCGAACTCGTTGCTCGAGGGGTTGGTGCTCGGCGAGCGCGTTGGTGCGAACGCCGCCGGCGCCAGCCTGCCGGTGCGGCGCGGCGACCTGCGCGCCCTGCCCGAACCCGCGCGTCCCTCACGCGGCAACATCCCGATCAACCTGCCCGACATCACCTATTCGATGAAGTCGCTCATGTGGCGACAGATGGGCGTGATTCGCACGCGCGATCGACTCGAGGCCTCGCTGCCGCTGCTCGAACTGTGGTCGCGCGCGACGCTCGAGCTCGGCCCCGACGAACCGCGCACGTGGGAGCTCGTGAACATGCTCGCCGTCGCACGGCTCGGAGTCGTCGCTGCGCTCACGCGCACCGAGAGCCGCGGAGTGCACTATCGCTCCGATCATCCGGACACCGACCCGAAGTGGCTCGTCCACACGCGCCTCGTTCCGGAGGCGAACGGCCACAACGCGTTGACGTCCATCGCGGTCCAACTCGCGCCCATCGTCGGCGCGCGGGCGGTCGAGGCCGCGACCCACGCATGAGTCGCGAACTGCACATCACTCGACCCTCGCACCAACGCGCGCTGCTGTGCGGCGTGGTCTTCCCCGAGCAGGAGATCGAAGACGGCGGACCGCTCACCGAAGCTGCCGGTCTGGTCGCCGCCGCCGGCAGCGAAGTCGTCGGACCCGGCATCGTTCAGAATCGCCCGCGGCCGGACGCCGCGACGCTGATGGGCAAGGGCAAGGTCGACGAGGTGCTCGAGGTCATCCACCAAGAGCATCCCGACGTCGTCGTCGTCGACAACGACCTCACGCCGGCGCAAGGCCGCAACCTCGAGAAGGCCTGGGGCACTCGTGTCGTCGATCGCTCCGAACTGATCCTCGACATCTTCGCGCGCCGCGCGCAGACGCGTCAGGCGAGGCTGCAAGTCGAGCTCGCGCAGACCGAGTACCTCATGCCGCGACTGAAGCGCATGTGGACGCACCTCGAGCGGATGCAGGGTGCGATCGGCACGCGCGGGCCGGGCGAGACGCAGCTCGAGACCGACAAGCGCCTGATCAAGAAGCGCATCCTCGACCTGCGGCGCGAACTGCGCGAGATCGAGGAGCGTCGCCAACGCCAGGTGCACAGCCGCTCCGATAGTTTCACGGTCGGCCTCGTGGGCTACACGAACGCTGGCAAGTCGACGCTGCTCAACAAGCTCACGGGAGCGAACGAACTCGCCGCGGACATGCTGTTCGCGACGCTCGACACGCGCACGCGCCAGTGGAAGCTCTCCGACGGACGCACGGTGTTGTTGTCGGACACGGTCGGCTTCCTGAAGCGGCTTCCGCACCACCTCGTGGCTTCGTTCCACGCGACGCTCGAGGAGGCGGTCAACGTCGACCTGCTTCTGCACGTCGTCGATGCTGCGCATCCCGACGCGCGCGGTCAGATGCACGCGGTGCGGCACGTGCTCGACGAAGAGGTCAAGGTGCGCTGCCCGCAGATCCTCGTTCTCAACAAAGCCGATCGCATCGCGGACCCTGTGCGTGTGCCCACCTTCGAACTCGCCGGCGAAGCCGACGTGGTGGTGGTCTCGGCCAAGAGCGGCATGGGGCTCGACGAACTCGATGCACTGATCCGTGCCGAACTCGATCGCCGCTGCGCACGCGTGCGATTGTCGATCGGCTCGGGACACGGGCGCACGATCGCACGCATCAAGAGCGGTGTCGTCGTGGAGGAGGAGCGTTGGGACGAGACCCACGTCGAGATCGTCGCGCGCATCGCCGATCGCGAACTCGGCAACCTGCGGCGCGAGGCGGGCGATCACGTGACCATCGAGATCCTCGATGCGCCCCAGCAGCCGTACTTGCGCATGGATTGAACGCGCGAGCGCGCGGCCCGCTCGCGAACGATCGAACTCCTGTGACGGTCGAAGCTGAGCGACGGAGCGATGTACGAGCACTCCTGCGGAGTACAGGCACTCCTGCGGTGTACGAGCACTCCTACGGAGTACAAGCGCGGCTCGTCGACTCCGCGCGCCCACCAGTGAGCGAGTAGAAATGCTCGCGAACGGGCTCCAACCGCGCCAGCGGTTGGGCCATAGGCATCTGAGAGAGTGGTGTCCGGCGCGCAGCGTCGATTTCTTCTCACTCTCTCAGAGAGCGAGCAGAGCTGCTCGCGAACGGGCTCCAACCGCGCCAGCGGTTGGGCCATAGGCATCTGAGAGAGTGGTGTCCGGCGCGCAGCGTCGATTTCTTCTCACTCTCTCAGAGAGCGAGCAGAAC
The DNA here is from genome assembly GCA_044358925.1 of Planctomycetota bacterium. Classification (GTDB taxonomy): domain Bacteria; phylum Planctomycetota; class UBA1135; order UBA1135; genus Rohdeia. The sequence continues at coordinate 10,281 of JBIKNC010000085.1, forward strand.
TGCTCGCGAACGGGCTCCAACCGCGCCAGCGGTTGGGCCATAGGCATCTGAGAGAGTGGTGTCCGGCGCGCAGCGTCGATTTCTTCTCACTCTCTCAGAGAGCGAGCAGAACTGCTCGCGAACGGGCTCCAACCGCGCCAGCGGTTGGGCCATAGGCATCTGAGAGAGTGGTGTCCGGCGCGCAGCGTCGATTTCTTCTCACTCTCTCAGTCGAGGCCGAGCTTGCTGATGTGCGGCACTCGCAGCTTCTGTCCGAGGCGCAGTTTGTTGGCGTCGGACAGTCCGTTGTAGGCCGCGAGCGCCTGCACGTGCCGCGGCTTCGACGTGCCGTAGTAGGTCGCGCTGATCTCGCCGAGAGTCAGCCCCTTCGCCACCACGACTTCGAAGTCGCCGGGCACGAGCGTCGGATCGGCGACGGGGAACGCAGCTTCGCGAACGTCGACGTTCGCGCTGTCGTCTTCTTCGGCCGTCGACTCGTCGTGGAGCTGCGCGGGCGAGCCTCGCGGAGGTTCCACGATCGGGCGCGGACGGGGAGCTTCGCCCGACGGTCGACCGAGCAACACGGTCGCGGCACCGACCTCGACGGGCACGGACGGCGCGCTCTTGGGGAGGAACGAGTGCGCGAGCACCTCGCGCTGCTGCCACAGGACGTACGCCGGCACGGCGAGCGCCGCCCCGACGATTCCGAGGCGCACGATCCCGCTCACGACGATGCCGACGACGTGCAAGGCACGACGGCGGCGCACCGGTTCGCTCGGGTTCGCGATGACGTCCACGGATTCCATCCGCAGTTGAGTGTGTCGCCGTGCGCGAAGGCGCCCTAGTTCGAAGCGGTCGGGGCGCAGGATGGGGGACCGGCCTCGGGACGCTCGTCGGGCTGTGGAGCGACAGCGGCGCAGGAGCGCGCGCCGTCGCGTGCGTCGCTGCACCGGTGATCCGAAGCTTCGACCGCCTCGAGCGGCGCCGGCGCCGTCTCGTTCGCCGGGAGACGAGTGTCGCGCGCTGCCGAGCCGCCGACGTGCCGCCGAACGCGAGAGGGGCGAGCACCGCGCCGCGGTCGCTCGCCCCTCCCTCGGATCACACTCTCGAACCGGTGCGACCGCGTCCGGTCGCCGCCCGTCTCACGCCGTCGCCTCGGTCGGGAGGTGTTCCGTCGCCGCGGCCTCGCGCGCGCGACGCACTTCGGCTCGGTTCTCGAGCCACAGCAACGCCGGGTTGGCGATGTAGATCGTCGAGTACGTGCCCGTGATCATGCCCATGAGCATGGTGAAGGCGAACGACTCCAGCGCGTTGCCCGTTCCGATGTTGGCGAAGTACAGCGTGCCGACCGCGATGAACGTCGTCAGGGTCGTGAGGATCGTGCGCGACAGCGTCTGGTTGATCGAGACGTTGAGGACCTTCTCGAGACCGCCTTCCATACGCGGACGGTTCTCCCGCACGCGGTCGAAGATGACGATCGTGTCGTTCAGCGAGTAACCGATGATCGTCAGGAAGGCCGCGATCATCGTCAGGTCGAGTTCGATCGCGACGAGGCCCGTCATGTTCGCCACGGTGATCGCACCGAGCGTGAAGAGCACGTCGTGCACGAGCGCGACGACCGCCGCGAAGCCGTAGCTGTACTCCGCGAAACGCACGCGGATGTACATGACGATCGCGAAGAGGCTGATGATCATCGCGAGCAGTGCCTTGTCGGCGAGCTCGTCGGAGACCGTCGAACCGACCACGCTCTCGTTGGCGATCGCCGAGGCCAGTTCGAAGTTCTGACCGAGCGAGTCGCGCGCGGGCAGCGCGCCCTCGATGGTCAAGGCCAGCGTCGACTCGAGCGTGCCGGCCGGAACCTTGCCGCGCACCGAGTAGACGGTGGGGCGGACGGCGTCCGCTTCGACGACGACGTCGCTCATCACGCCGCTGCTCGTGAGCGCGGACGAGATCTCCTCGACCGGGTGCGGCGCCTTGAAGTACGCGCGCATCGACACCGTCCCGTCGGGAGCGATCGGGTCGATGTCGAGCGGGCCCTTCTGCAGCGTGTCGGCGAGCTTCTCCCGCAGCGTCGCGACGAACTCGCGGCCCGTGTTCTCGCGCTCTTCGTTGGTCGTTCCAGCCGCTTTCGTGACGAGGCGGAACTCGGTGAATCCGTCACCGGCGCGCGACGAGAGCACGCTCGTCACGTCGGCGCGCGCGAGCGAGCCGCCCGCCGCGTCGAGCTTGGCCTCGAAGGCCTCGCGCGTCAGCGGTTGCTCGACGCGCACCTGCGCTTCGGCGCCACCGAGGAAGTCGATGCCGATGATGTGGTTCGCGTCGGTCGCGACTTTGAAGCCGAACAGGCCGAGGCCTGCGACGAGGACGATGATCGAGCCCGTGATCGCCGCCTTGCGCGTGCCGAGCCAGTTGTAGTTCGCCGTCGCGAGCCACGTTCCCATCGGGAACGCGCTCGTGCCGCGAGCGAGCGTGAAGTGCATCAGCACGCGCGTCACGACGAGCGCACCGAACATCGAAGCCACGATGCCGATCGACAGCGTGACGGCGAAGCCCTTCACCGGGCCCGTGCCGATGTTGTAGAGCACGAGCGACGTGATCAGCGTCGTGAGGTTCGAGTCGATGATGGCCGACATGGCCTTCTCGAAACCGTTCTTCGTGGCCTGCTTGATGTTGCGGCCGTTGTCCATCTCCTCGCGGATGCGGTCGAAGATGAGGATGTTCGCGTCGACGGCCATACCGATCGTCAACACGAGACCCGCGATGCCGGGCAACGTGAGCGTCGCGTTGAGGAAGCTCATCGCGCCCAGCACCACGAACATGTTCGTGAGCAAGCTGACGATCGAGAACACGCCCAGGCGCCGGTAGTACCAGGCCATGAACGCGAACACACCGATGATGCCGGTGAGGCCGCTGATCCAGCCGCGCTTCACGTAGCTGGCGCCGAGCGTCGCTTCGACGCGCTCCTTGCTCTCGAGCACGGGGCGCACGCGCAAGCTACCGGTGCGCAGCACCGTGACCATCTCCTCGACTTCTTCGGGGCGATAGGGGACCGAACCGCTGCGGATGATGCCGCTCGCGAAGATCGGCTCGTCGAGGCTCGGCGCCGACTCGATCTGCTCGTTGAGCACGATCGCCATCTGGTAGCCGCTGAAGTTCTCGGTGAACGCGCCGAACGCACTCGCGTAGCGGCTGTCCCACTCGAAGCCGATGGCCGGCAGACCGCGCTGGTCGCGCGTCGGGAAGGCCTGCTTGAGCTTGGCGCCGTCGAAGCGCCAGTCGCGGTCCTGGTAGTCGGGATGGTTCTCGAGACGCAGCAGCGGTTGCGCGCGCTGCGCGAGCGTGCGGGTGTCCGCGATCTGGCCGGTTGCCTCGTCGCGCTGCTTCTTGTCCGGTGCCCAACGGATCCACGGATTCGGGCCCGCGAGCTGCCCCGCGTCCGGCACCGACGACAGCGCGTTGAACGCGCGCAGGTTCGTGGCTTGCGGATTGGCGGCGAACCAGGTGTCGAGTTTCGCGCGCTCAGAAGCGAGGTCGGTGCCGCTGCCGGTCAGGCTCGCGTCGGTCGCGACGATCTCGAAACTCAGCTGCCCGAGGTTCTCGATCTTGTTCTGGATGTAGTTCGTGCTGACGAGCCGCACGGGCGTGCCGACCGGATGGCTCGCGCGCGTCGAACCGCCGTAGCCGCGACCGTCCTGTGCGACGAGGAGACGCACGCCCAACTTGCGGTCGGGCACCAACCCGTCCGGTCCGGGCGCGATGTCCGTGCCGACGGTGTACGAGAGCGCCTCGCTGTAGCGAATCGTCTCGCCGCCGACGGCGATCTCACCGCCGGCGGCGGGGAAGGTGCCGGCCACGTCGAGCGCGAGCGAGATCTCGAGCGCCCTCTCACCTTCGGCGGGCAGTTCCTCGAACAGCGTCGCCGTCGCCGCCGCTCCCGCGAGGTCCTCGACGCCCGGGATCTCGATCACGATGCGGTCGACGCCTTCGGCGCGGATGACCGGCTCGATCACGCCATCCGGGTCGATGCGATCGCGCAGGATCTCGATCGTCTGACGCAGAAGTTGCGCCTGATCCTCGCCCTGCACTTGCGCCTCGTCGAACTCGAGTCGGTACACGAAGCGCGAACCGCCCTTCAGGTCCAGACCGAACTGGATGCCGAGGTCGGGGCGAACGCGCCCGAGCGCGAGGAACGCGCCCGCGATCGCGAGCACGACGAAGATGAGGACGAGCTTGCCTTTGACGTTGTCGAGCATGGCGCGAACGAAGTCGGAGCGACGATGGAGGCGGCGCGGCCGCCGCGTGCCCGCGCCCGGCGCACGACGAGGAACGTCGTGCGCGGCGCGAGTTCACGCGGCGGCCGTCAGGGAGATCAGGCTTCGTTCTCGGGCGCTGCCGCGGCGGCTTCGCTTCCGAGCTCGGCGCGGAACGCCTTCTCGGCTTCCTTGTTGCGGCGAGCCTTCTCGCCCAGGAGTTCTTCGACGCGCGTCGACTTGCCCACGCGATCGCGCATGTAGAGCAACTTCGCACGGCGCACGTTGCCGCGGCGCGTGATCGTGATGTCCTGCACGCGCGGGCTGTGCATCGGGAAGATGCGCTCGACGCCTTCGCCCTGCACGATGCGGCGCACCGTGACGGTCTGGCGGATGCCGCGACCCTTGAGAGCGATCACGAGGCCGATGAAGAGCTGGACGCGCTCTTTGTCGCCTTCGCGGATCAGGTAGTGGACTTGGACCGTGTCGCCGACGCTGATCGGCGGGAGGACTTTCTTGCCGAGCTCGCGCTCGACGATGTCGATGACATTCATGGCACTCGTGCCGGCCGGTGGGGCCGGTTGCCCGTCGTCGGGCTTCTCGTGTCCCCCAGAGGCTCGGGATTCCGTGAGCTGCACGTGCAGCACGCGGGGACTCCGGAGCATGGGTGGGGCGACGGATCCGCTGAGCGGAACCGTTGGATTGCTCGGCTCCGCCTCGCGGAACCGTTGGTTGGTGTGGATGGGCGCGTGCGTCGCGCCTTCAGGTCGCGCCTGGCGGCAGCAACTCGGGGCGCGCGGCGCGCGTGCGTTCGAGCGCACGTGCGCGGCGCCACTTCGCGATCGCGGCGTGGTCGCCGGACAGCAGCACGTCGGGCACGCTGCGTCCGCGCCACACACGCGGTCGTGTGTAGTGGGGGTGGTCGAGCGCGCGCGTGCCGTCGGGCCCTTGGGGCGCGAAGCTCTCTTGCGCGGCGCTCGCTTCGTGCCCGAGAACTCCGGGCAGGAGGCGAACCACGGCTTCGGTCACGCACAACGCGGGCAGTTCACCGCCCGCGAGCACGTAGTCACCGATCGAGATGTCATCCCACGTGAGTTCCTCGGCGATGCGCTCGTCGAAGCCCTCGTATCGGCCGCACAGGAGCAGGACGCGCTCCATCGTCGCGAGCCTTTCGGCATCGACTTGACGGAACGGCCTGCCCGTCGGCGTGAGCCGCACGCGGTGGAAGGTTCCGTGCTTGGCCTCGAGCCACTCCACGGCGTCGTGGATGGGCTCCGGTTTGAGGACCATGCCCGGACCTCCGCCGAATGGGCGGTCGTCGACGGTGCGGTGGCGATCGCGGGAGAAGTCGCGGAAGTCGACCAGCTCGATCTTCGCCAGACCTTTCTCCTGTGCGATCCCGAGGATGCTCGCCCGCGTGTACGGGAGGAGCGCGTCAGGAAACAGGGAGAGGATGGCGAAGTGCACCGAGGAGGTCGCCGACCACTTGGGGGCGAACAGGCTAGGCGCCGGGGGGGTGAGGGTCAAGCCGCGCGGCCGGCAGGGAGGTCGTCGGTAGCATGCGCGGCGTGTTCACCGGGATCGTCGAGGCCGTGGTGCCGCTCGCACACTTCGAGCGGCGGGGAGGCGGGGCGCGCCTCGTCGTGCGTTCGCCGTTCGATGAACTGCCCAAGCTGGGCGACAGCGTCGCGGTGCTGGGCTGCTGCCTGACCGTGGCCGAGCAGCGCCCCGCGGCGGGCGGCGGCGTGGATCTGGTGTTCGACCTGTCGGCCGAGACCCTGGCCGTGACCCGCCTCGGCGGGCTGGCGGTCGGCGCGCCCGTGAACCTGGAGCGCGCCCTGCGCATCGGCGACCGGCTGGGCGGCCACCTCGTGAGCGGCCACGTCGACGCGGTCGGGCGCGTGGCGTCGATCGCGGGCGACCGGTCGGCGGGCTGGACGTTCCGGTTCGAGGTGCCGGCGGGCTTCGAGAGGTTCCTGGTCGCGAAGGGCAGCGTGACGATCGACGGCATCAGCCTGACGGTCGTGAACCCCAGCGGCCGGACGTTCGAGGTCGCGGTGATCCCGGTCACGTTCGACGGCACGACCTTGGGTCGCGCCAAGGTCGGCGACCCCGTGCACCTCGAGGCCGACCAGGTCGGCAAGTGGATCGACAGCCTCCTGACCGCGAGGGGTTGACGCGTACGGTGCCAGGCACCCTGTCGCCAGATCCGGCAGTTCGACCAGGGCGCGCTGCGTGTGATCGGCGCGCTTCGCG
>JBIKNC010000294.1:0-4725 GCA_044358925.1 Planctomycetota bacterium
CGCCCAGTGCGCCGTTCGTGCGCGCGCTCGCCGAGGAGTTGGAGCGATGAGCGGGCGCGGGCTGTTCGTGGTGCTCGACGGCGTCGACGGTTGCGGCAAGTCGACGCAAGCACGCGGACTCGTGCGCACGCTCGAGTTGCGCGGACGCTCCGTGTTGCACGTGCGCGAGCCGGGCTCGACCGCACTCGGCGAAGCGTTGCGCGCGCTGCTGCTCGACGGCCGCGAGGAGTTCGACGCCACGACCGAGGTGCTCCTGTTCGCGGCCGCGCGGCGCCACCTGCTGGTGCACGTGATCGAACCCGCGTTGCAGTCGGGCAAGGACGTCGTGTGCGAGCGCTTCCACGCATCGACCTTCGCCTACCAAGGCGCGGCGGGCGGCTTCGGCGACGTGCGCGCGTTGACGTTCCTGCGCGAGTTCACGGGCGTCGACGCGCCGGACCTCGAAGTCGTGCTCGACGTCGATCCGGCCGCTGCCGCGGCGCGCCGCGGCGGTGATCGCGATCGCATCGAACGGCGCGGTGCCGCCTACCAGGCGCGTGTGGCCGCGGCGTACCGCGACTACGTGCTGCACGTGCGCAACGCGCGGCTCGTCGATGCGAGCGCTTCCGTGGACGAGGTCGCAACGCGCGTGCTCGCGGAGGTCGATCGTGTTCGTCGTTGAGCCGCGCGGCCACGCCGACGTCGTGCGCGGACTGTGGCGCGCCGCCGCCGCGCAGCGCCTCGCTCACGCCATCTCGTTCGAAGGCGCGAGCGGCATCGGGAAGTTCACGGCCGCGAAGTGGTTCGTGATGGGGCTGTTGTGTCGCGCAGGAGCGCCGCTGGGTGAGAGCGCGCAGCCGTGCGGCACGTGTCCGAGTTGCAAGAAGGTGCTCGCCGGCGACGGGCGCGGCATCCACCCGGACCTGTACGTGCTCGACGCACTCGCCGACGAGAACAACGAGATCGTCGTGCACTACGTGCGCAAGCGCAGCCCTTCGCAGCCCGACGATCCGCCGTTCACGATCGAGGAGTTCCTGTCGCTGCGGCCGAGCGAGAGCGCGCGCCGCGCCGTCGTGGTGCGCGACGCGGAACTGCTCAACGTGAACGCGCAGAACGCGCTGCTCAAGACGCTCGAGGAGCCGACGCCGGGAACGACGCTCGTGCTCGCGGTCTCGAACCCGTCGGCGCTGTTGCCGACCGTGCGTTCGCGCCTCCTGCGCGTGGCGTTGACGCGCCTCTCCGAAGCGGACACACGCGCCGTTCTCGGCGAAGCGCGCGCGCGCGACGAGTTCGAGCCCGAAGCGGACCTCGAGGCGCTCGTGGCTCTCGCGCGCGGCGCGCCGGGCGCGGCGCTCCAGGCGGCGCGCGAAGGGCACGTCGAGTTGCGAGCGCTGCTCGTCGACGTGCTGTGCGGTGCGGCGCGCGTGGGCGAGCGCCTCGAGAGTCTCTGGCAGGTGCCGGGAGAGTTCGGCGGCAAGTCGCCCAGCGCGAAGGACCGCGAACGCACGCGTGCGGCCGCGACCCTGGCCGCGGGGCTCGTCGTCGATCTCGAACGCCTGCACGACGGACTGCCGGCGGTCCATCATCCGGATCTCGAGGAGCGGCTCCTGGAACCGGCGTGCGCCGGCCGCCGCGGAGCGCTCGCAGCGGCGCGGGAAGCTGCCTTCGCCGCGATCGGCGACGTCGAACTCAACCTCGACGCGGCCGCGGCGATGGAGCGAGTCGTGCGCGCGTTGGGTTCACTCGCCGTGCGTTGAGGTGTGGTGCTCCCGTGTCCATCGACGAGGGGCGACGCAGCGCCCGTTGACGGCTCGCAGGTGGGCCGTCATTCTCGCGCACGTGGACGATCCGATTCGCCGCCTCGCGCTCGACGACGGGCGCTTCGCACCCGAGGCCTTCCGCTTCCTGCTGGAAGGGCTGGAGGAAGCGATCGCGACGACGGGCCGCGGAGACAAACAGGGGCCCGAGCGCCACGTCACCGGGCGTGAAGTCCTCGACGGGTTGCTCACGCGCGCAGGTCGGACGTTCGGGCCGCTCGCCGCGCGCGTGTGGCGCAGTTGGGGTGTGCGCGAGCCGCTCGACTGGGGCCGCATCGTCTTCTTGATGGTCGAGAACGGCATGCTCAACCGACAGGAGTCGGACTCGCTCGAGGACTTCCGTGCGGAGATCGACTTCGCGCGCGAACTCGAGGACGGCTACAGGCTCGAGCTGCCCGAGCGCTTGTAGTCGCGCGGCCCGTGAGCCGCTCACCTGCGCGCGCTCGGCGCCGGTGAGCGCGTGAGCGCTCCACGCGCAGGCGCGGGACCACGCGGAGCTCGCGCCTTGCGAGCGACGGCCGCGCGGCGCTCCGATGGGCGGATCATGATCGAGCGCCTGCCTCGCCATCGCCGCAACTGGATCCTCGGCGCGTTGCTCCTGCTCGTGCTGTGGTTCGCGTGGAGCATCAAGGCGGTGCTCAATCCGCTGCTGCTCGGCTACACGCTGGCGGCGATCGTCGCGCCGTTCGTACGCACGCTCGAGAAGCGCGGTTGGCGGCATCGCACTGCGGTCGTCACCGTCTTCGTGGCCGCACTCGGCAGCACGCTGCTCGTGCTGTTGGGACTCGCGTTGCAGGTGCGCTCCCTGGTCATCGAGGTCGCCGCACCAGGCCGCGGCGGCGAGGCCGTGGAGGCGCCGGTGGGGGACGAAGCGGAGCCGCGAGCCGGTGCTGCGACGAGTGACGGGAGTGTCGTCGACGTCGTGTCGCCCGCGGCCACCGAAGTTCCTCCGCAGGACGGCGCCGACGTCGCCGCACAGGACACGAGCGAGCCGCGTGTCTCGCCGATCGTCGCGCTCGTCGATCGGATCGACGCGCGTGTGTCGCAGTTCGTGCCGTTGCTCGAGCCCGGCAGCGTGCGTGGCGCCTTCGACGCCCTCGTGTCGGGCGGCGAAGACGGCGGCGTGCTGCGTGCCGCCGGACAGGCGAGCGGTCAGGTCGCGCGCGGTCTGTGGAGCGGGCTCGGCTCGGCACTCGAAGCGATCTTCGGACTCTCGACGCTCGTGCTGCTCGTGCCGCTCTACGCGTTCTTCTGGATGTTCGAGATGGACGCGCTGAACGGCTGGGTGCGCCGCCACGTACCGGTGCGCGAACGCGAACGCACGTCGCGCATCGCGAAACGCATGGGGGAGATTCTCTCGCGCTTCTTCCGCGGGCGACTCGCGATCTGCGCGCTGAAGGGAGCGTTCGTCGCGATCGCACTCGCGCTGTGCGGCGTGAAGTACTCGCTGCTGCTCGGCACGCTGGCCGGACTCCTGTCGTTGATCCCGTTCGTCGGCAGCGTCGTCGCGTTCGCACTCGGCCTGGTCGTCGCGGTCGCCTACCGCGAGAACCCCTGGATCGGAGTGGCCGTCGCCGTCGCCGTCTACGGCGTCGCGGAACTGGTCGAGGGCTACGTGCTCGTGCCGCGCATCCTCGGTGAGTCGCTCGGACTCTCGGAGGTGGCCGTCCTGTTCGCGGTCACCGCGGGCGGCGCCGCGCTCGGGCTGTTCGGCGTGCTCGCCGCGCTGCCGATCGCGGCCGGCATCAAGGTCGCCTTCCTGGAGTACGTCGCGCCCGCGCTGAAACAGTGGGCCGACGAGAGCAGCCCGCGCGCTCCGTCGCGCTCCTGAAACGAGCGAGGCCGCGAGCTCGAAGAGCGCGCGGCCTCGCGTTGGTCTCGTGCGGCCCGGAGCGGCCGCGCGACGTTCACGGCATCACGGGCAGCCGACGCGCACCACGAGCGAGTTCGAGAAGAAGTCCGGCAGCGGCGCCAACGGTCCCGGGATCGTGATGTCGGGCGAGCAGACGCGCGCCAGGAAGGCGATCTCGACGCCGACGTAGCTCGACTGGAGGAACGGCGCCTGTGCGACGTGGTCACCGTTCTGGTCGGTCACGAACTGATCGAGGATGTTCAGCGAGAACAGGTCGATGTTGAACGTGCAGCCGTTCACTTCGAACGTGTTCGCCGGCACCTTGCTCCAGTAGATCCAGCCCGTCACGCCGGCGAACGGCGTGTCGAGGTAGAGCTTCGGTGCGGTGAGGATCTCGAACGGATCCGCGCTGAGGATCGGGTCGAACGGGCCGAAGCCGCACGGCGTCGACTGGACGGACGCCACGGCACCGACACACGGGCACACGTAGTTCGCCCAGGCGCGAGCGATCTCGACGTCGGGATTGACACCGACGAGGTTGCACAAGCGCAGCGCGTCGAACGAGAGCGACGCAGCGGCGTTGCCCGGTGCGTAGAAGTCGATGTCCCAGTTCTGGTCGCCGCATTCGATCAGGCCGGCGGGCTTGTAGAAGCCGCCGCCCGCCGGTGCCCAGCCGTCTTGCACGATCGCCGCGATGGTCGCCGCGTTCGACGGGCGCAGCGCGATCTCGTAGCAGTCGGTTGCACCGACTTCGTCGACACCGATGTCGGAGAAGGGCGTGCCGTCCTGGGTGAACGCACCGCCGAACGTGAGCACGATGCAGCCGCCGGCGTCGAGGCGGGCGAAGTCGTTGGGCGTGTCGCCGAGGGCGAGGCCCGCGTCGGTGACGGGGCCGCTCGTCTGAACGACGGCCTCGGCCCAGTGCTTCTTGCAGTCGCCCAGACCGATGGTCTGGCTCGGCGTCGTGTCGGCTGCGGCCGTCAGCGCGAATGCAACGGTGAGTGCGAACGAGGTCAGGAGGCTCTGGCGCATGGTTTCGAGGGTGCCGCGTTCCCGAGCGGGGGCGACGTGGATCGG
>JBIKNC010000086.1:0-16678 GCA_044358925.1 Planctomycetota bacterium
AGCGCGCTCGCTTGCGAGTCGTCGAGACGGCCCGCAGCGAGCCCGTCGACGAGTGCCACGATCTCGTGTTCGTAGCCCGTGCCCGCGGCGACCGCGCGCACGAACGGCTCGCCGCCTTGCGGCGTCTCGACGAGCGGCTCCGCGCGTCCGCCGTCGAACACGAGCGTGCCGCGCTCGAACACGGCCGCGTAGCCCATGTGGAACGGGAACTTCTCCGGCAGGTCCCAGCCGCCTTCCGCGACGACCGCGAGCGTCGGCCGCGCGTCGAATCCGTACGACGCGAACACGTGTTCGCGTGTGCCCACTGCAGCCACGCGATCCGGCGCACCCAGCAACCACTGCACGAAGTCGACGTCGTGCACGTGCAGGTCGAACAGCGCGCCGCCGGTGCGGCTGCTGTCGGCGTAGAAGCCGCTGCCCCAACTCGGACGCGGCGACAGGCGCTTCAGCGCGAGGCTGCGCAGTTCACCGAGGCGCCGCGTGTGGATGTCTGCGCGCAACTCGCGCCAGCCCGGCCACCAGCGCATGCACATGCCGGGGACGACCTCGCGTCCCGCTGCGTCGCGTGCGCGCACGAGGCGCTCGACTTCACTCGACGACAACGCGACCGGCTTCTCGACCAGCACGTGTTTGCCGCACGTGAGCGCCGCCAACGCGAGATCGACGTGTGTCGGCGTGTGTGTGCAGATCGACACGAGGTCGACCGCGGTCGAGCGCACCAACGCGAACGGATCCGCGTACGCCTCGATCGCCTCCGGATCGAAGAGCCGCTCGCCCGCGCCGCCCGTCGCGATGTTGCCGCCGGCTTCGAGTTCACCGCGCCGTTTGTTCGCGTTGCGATCGGCGACGGCCGTCACGACGACGTCGCGCCCGCAGGCACGCGCCGCCGCGTAGGCGGCGAGGTGTGTGCGCCCCATGAAGCCGAGTCCGCAGACGCCGACGCGCAGCGTCACGATCCGCCGCAGTTGCCGAGGCCCTGCGGACGCACGCGTTGACCGAGGCGCAACGCGTGCCGCTCGACGATCTCCCTCGCGCGCGCGACGTCGCCCACGCGGTTCTCGCCGGCCTCGCGTTCGATCACGGTGTCGATCACGTGCGGAGCGGCCGCGACGAGATCGAAGAAACGCTGCCAGTCGACGACACCGGTTCCGGCTGCGACTTCACTGCCCCACTCGCCGCGTGTGTTCGACGGCAGCGCGTCCTTGACGTGCACCTGGAACACGCGCGGCAGCAGGAGTTCGAGCGCGGCGAGCGGCTCGCCGCTCCCGTACAGCACCATGTTGGCCGGGTCGAAGTTCACACCGACGTCGTCGCGCCCGAGGTCGTCGAGCAGCTCGACGAGTCCCGTCGCACTCTCCTGACCCGTCTCGAGTGCGACGCGCACGCCCTGCTCGCGAAACACGTCGGCGACGCGCACGAGGCGCGCCACGAGCCGCTCACGCGCCGGGTCGGCGCGTTCCTCCGGCACGAAACCCGCGTGCAGCGTCACGAGCGACAGCCCGAACTCGCGCGCCAGTCGCGCGTTCGCTTCGGCCGCCGCGAGGTTCTTGGCCTCGTGTTCGTCGGGCACCAGACCACCGGTGCGGCGGATCGAATCGAGCGACGTGTAGTCCTCGCCGAACGTCGCCATCATCCCGCTCACGACGTCGATCGTGTGGGCAGCGAGTTCGCGCCGCGTCTCGTCGAGCTTCCACCGTCCTTCGCGCAGCGGGTCGAGTGCGAGCTGGACGCCGCGCACGCCCGCCTGGCAGCACGCGCTCGCCAACTCGGACGGTTTCGCGGGGCGCAGCGACCAGGAACAGACGGCGAGTCGACCGAACATACGTGTGTCCGCGAGAGCGGGGGCGCAGTGTAAACAGACGGGCCGTGAACGCTCGGGACCCGCGCGGCGAGTCGCCGCGCGGGTCCCGAACGTTCACCTCGACTCACCGGAACGCGCGCCGATCAGGCCGCGTCGACCGGCTCCAGGGCCGCCAGCGGAGGCGGCGCCTGATCGAAGCCGGCGTCGATCGCGAGTTGGACGATCGCCGACACCGAGCGGCAGTCGGCTTTGCGCATCAGGTTCGCGCGGTGCGCTTCGATCGTCTTGACGCTCACGCCGAGCGAGTCGCCCATGCCCTTGTTCGAGTAACCCGCCAGCACACACGAGAGCACTTCGCGCTCGCGCTTGCTGAGGTTCTTGATCTTCGCTTTGGCCGCACGCACACGCCCGCGCGTGCCCGCAACCTTCGCGTCGCGAGCGAGCGCGTTGCGCAGCGACGCCGCCAGCGCGTGCCCGTCCTCGAGCCGCGTCACCACGTCGAAGGCGCCGGCGCGCATGAGCGCCACGACACCTTCGATCGTCGGGTGCGGACCGTAGGCGACGACCGTCACCGGCCCGCCGGACTCGGCCAAGCGCCGCACGGCTTCGAGCGAGCGCCCGATCGGTGCGGTGATCGCCACCAGGAAACAGTGCGCCGCTTCACCCAGATGCCCGGCGGCATCCATGGCCTCGAGTTCGCGCACGTGCGCGTGCAGGTCGGAGGCCGCGAGGGCCGCGACCACCCGCTTCGCGCGGTCGAGGTCGCTGTCGAGAACGGTGATGTCCGTGGTCTTCATGGTTCGCTCGCTCGTGGTGGAGCGGGGTCGCCGCCGACTCGTTCTGGCGTCGACTCCCTGCTGTCCTTCGGACCGCGCCCGATACCGGAGTCGGCCCCGCCCCGATCGAGGGATCCCGATCGAAACGCCCCGGTTCCTAGGACGGCCCCGCGCCCCCTTCCAGGCCGAGTTGGTGGACTTTTCGAGGGGCACTCGCCTCGGGATCGTCCCAGGTGGCCGCGGCAGTCGACCGCCCTCGAAATTTCGGGTCGATCGCCCCGCCGTCGCCCGCCACCGCCCGCCGCCTCTCCCGCGGGCCACGCCGCGCGGGGTGTCCGGGACGCCGTTCAGACGTGCAGCTCGAGCACGTCGTCCGCCTCGCGCACCTTGTAGCGGCGGGCGTTGCGGCAGGCCGCGTTCACACAGGCGCCGCTCTTCGGGTCGAACTGGTAGTTGTGCATGGGGCACAACAGGTACTTGCCCCCCACCAGCGGTCCGTCGTCGATGAACGCGCCCGCGTGCGGGCACTGGTTGTCGATCGCGTGCACGACGCCGTCGACGCGCACGAGGAGCACGTCGCGGCCGGTTCCGGCGAGCGGATCGCCGACCGTGATCTTGTGCGCGCGGCCCTCGACGAGTTTGGACGAGCCGTGGATGCGGACGGGCTCGCGGCGGAAGAAGCTGAACAGGCGCTTGAACATGACCAGTCGTCGCTGGGGTCGCGAGCGGGAGCCTACCATGCGCCCCGCGCGGCACCCGACCGTGACGTGCAGGTCTCCATGCGCCCGCTCCTCCTCGTCGACGTCGTCGGTCTCGCGTGGAAACACATCGGTGCGGACACGCCGCACCTCGCGGCCCTCGCGAAGAGCGGCTTCGGCGCGCCCATGTCGACCGTGCTGCCGGCGGTCACGTGTTCGGCGCAGGCGACCATGCTCACGGGCCTCGCGCCTAGCGCCCACGGCGCCGTCGGGAACGGCTGGTTCTTCGAGGACGTCGGCGAGGTGCTCTTCTGGCGCCAGTCGAACGCGGTCGTGCGCGGCGAGAAGCTCTACGAGGCGCTGAAGCACCGCAACACGAAGGCGACGACGGCGAAGCTCTTCTGGTGGTGGAACATGGGCGCCGCGGTCGACTGGTCGATCACACCGCGGCCGTTCTATCCGGCGGACGGGCGCAAGATCATGGCGGTGTACGGGCAGCCGCACGCGTACGCCGCGCGCCTCGAGAGCGAATTGGGTGCGTTCCCGTTCTTCGACTTCTGGGGCCCGAAGGCCGGCCTCGCGTCGAGCGCGTGGATCGCGAAGGCGACGGAGCGCACGTTGGCGCTCGAGCGGCCGACGCTCACGCTCTGCTACCTGCCGCACCTCGACTACGACCACCAACGCTTCGGCGCGGCGTCGGAGCAGGGCCGGCGCGCGCTGCGCGAGGTCGACGCACTCGTCGGTGATCTGGTCGCCGCCGCGCGGCGCGTCGGCAGCGAGGTGTTGGTCGTCAGTGAATACGCGATCGACGACGTGAAGAGCGACGTGCAACTGAATCGTGTGCTGCGCCGCAACGGACTGCTCGCGGTGCGCGAGACGCCGGCGGGTGAATTGCTCGACGTGTACGCGTCGCGCGCGTTCGCGGTCGCCGATCACCAGGTCGCGCACGTGTACGTGAAGTCGCCGAGTGATCTCGCGACGGTGAAGGCGTTGCTCGAGAGCATCGACGGCGTCGACCTCGTGCTCGACCGCGACGGACAGCGCGCGTTCGGCATCGACCACGCGCGTTCGGGGCACCTCGTCGCGATCAGCGACAGCGATCGTTGGTTCTCGTACTACTACTGGCTCGAACCGAGTGCGGCGCCCGACTTCGCCCCGACCGTCGACATCCACCGCAAGCCCGGCTACGACCCGGCGGAGCTGTTCGTCGATCCCAACTTGCGCGCGCCGAAGCTGCGCGTGGCGCGGCGACTCGCCCAGAAGAAGCTCGGCCTGCGCTACCTGATGGACGTCGTGCCGACGAGCGCCGAACTCGTGCGCGGCAGCCACGGGCGCCTGCCCGCGACACCCGCGGACGGACCGGTGTTCCTGAGTTCGCTGAAGGAGAGCGAGATCGGCGGCGCGCCGAAGAACGGCGTCGTCGACGTGGCCTCGGTGAAGGCGCGCGCGCTCGCCGCGATTCTCGGAGGCCGCGGGTGAGCCGCGGCGCGGATGCGGCGCGGCGCGCACGAACCGAATTCGGTGCGCGGACGGCGGAAGCGCCGCGGAGCGCGAGGAGCGACGCTGCGCACATGCAGACACTGCCCGCCGAGCCACTGCTGTTCCGCGCCGTCCTCGACCGCGACACGAGTTTCGACGGCCGCTTCGTCTTCGCCGTGCGCACGACGGGTGTCTTCTGTCGGCCCGGTTGCAGCGCACGCGCGCCGAAGCGCGAGAACGTGCACTTCTTCGCGAACACGGACGCGGCGCTCGCCGCCGGCTTCCGCGCCTGCAAACGCTGCACGCCGCTCGCGCCGCGCGGTGCCGTTCCGCCCGACGTCCGCGCGCTGATCGACGAGGTGAAGAGCGGCGCCGTGCGCGTCACCGACGCCGCCCTCGCCGAGCGCGGCCTCGACCCGTCGACCGTGCGCCGCCGCTTCCAGGCCGCTGTCGGTCAGACGTTCCACGCCTTCCAACGCGCGGCGCGACTCGGACGCGCAGCCGCCGCGCTGCAGAGCGGCGCCGACGTCCTCACGGGCGCCGCTGCCGCGGGCTACGCGTCGACGAGCGGCTTCTACGACGCGTTCGCGTCGCACTTCGGCACCACACCGGCGGGCCGCTCGCCGCGACTCTTCGGCGAACTCGTCGACACGCCGCTCGGCGCCATGCTCGCCGTCGCCTGCGACGAGGGCTTGTGTCTGCTCGAGTTCACCGACCGCAAGGCGCTCGCGAGCGAACTCGCCGACCTGCGCACGCGCTGCGACTCCGCCATCGCCTTCGCGCCGCACCGCCACACGACACAGGTCGCGCGCGAACTCGCCGAGTACTTCGCGAAGACGCGCACGTCGTTCGACGTTCCGCTCGCGCCGTTCGGCACGCCGTTCCAACGCGCCGTGTGGGACGCGTTGCTCGCGATCCCCCATGGATCGACGGCCAGGTACGCCGAGCAAGCCGCGCGCCTCGGCCGCCCGAGCGCCGTACGCGCCGTCGCCGCAGCGAACGGCGCGAACCGCCTCGCGATCGTCATCCCGTGCCACCGCGTGATCGGCAGCGACGGGAGCCTGACGGGCTACGCCGGCGGCCTGTGGCGCAAGCGCCGCCTGCTCGAGCACGAGCGCAGCCGGAGATGAACCACCCTCCGCTGCGCGTCCTGATCTTCTACAACCTGCCGACGACTCCGGCCGACGACCCGGAAGCCGAGTCCGACAGCGAGGTCGTGGGGACATCGGAGGCAGTCGAAGCGTGCCTGCGCGCAGCGGGCTTCGCCACGGCGCGCGTGGGCATCGGCCGCGATCCGCTGCAGGTGATCGACTTGGTCCGTCGCGAGCGTCCCGACGTCGTCTTCAACCTCTTCGAAGGACTGGCCGACCGATCCGAGTCCGAGTCGCAGTGCGCCGGACTGCTGGAGTGGCTCGGTGTGCCGTACACGGGTTCGCCGCCGCGAGCCTTGACGTTGGCGCGCAGCAAACCGCTGACCAAACACCTGCTGCGCGGCGCCGGACTGCCGACCGCCGACTTCTTCGTCGTCGAAGACCGACCGTTGTCGGAGTGTCCGCTGCGCTGGCCCGTGATCGTCAAGCTCGCGGAAGAGGACGCGAGCCTCGGCCTGGACCAAGGCAGTGTCGTGATGGACTTGCGTTCGCTCGAAGCGCGCATCGACCACCTCGTCGCTCGCTACGACGCGCCGATGATGGTCGAGGAGTTCTTGAACGGTCGCGAGCTGAGCGTCGGCCTGATCGCCGTCCCCGAGCTGCGCGCGTTGCCGGCGTGCGAGATCGTCTTCGAGGAGCGCGAGCCGGGCGCGTGGCCCATCGTCACGTACGACGCGAAGTGGAATCCCGGCACGCGCGACTACGACTCGACACCGCCGTTGTATCCGGCGCCGCTCGAGGCCGAACTCGCCGAGAGACTCGCCGAGCTCGCGAAACGAGCCTTCACGCTGCTCGGCTGCCGCGACTACGCACGGGTCGACTTTCGTCTACGCGCCGACGGCTCGCCGTGCATCCTCGAAGTCAATCCGAACCCCGACCTGAGCCCCGTCGCCGGCCTCGCCGGCCAACTCGGATCGGCAGGCCTGAGCCACGCCGACCTCGTCGTCGGTCTGGTGCACGCCGCGGCGGCGCGCGGTCCTCGTTGAGTGGAGGCTCTCGAGTGGCCTGCGCCATCGAGAGCCTGTGACCAAGCTAGGTGCTAGTCGTTCATCCCACGCAGTTCGCGCACACTCGTGCCGCGGTGGCCCCAGTCGTCGAGGTCGATCTCCTGGATCACGACGAAGGTCGTCGCGGGGTCCTTGCCGAGCTCCTTCACGAGCACGTCCGTGATGCCGCGGATGACGGCCAGCTTCCGTTCACGCGTGGCACCGTCGCGTGTGATCTCGACTTTGACGTAGGGCATGGCGATCAGCGTGCGGGAGCGGGTGCGGCGCCCTTCGTCGCGACGACGTCGTAGTGGAAGACCTTCGAGACGATGCGCCAGGCACCGGCGTCGTCGCGGAGCAGCGTCAGCAGGTCGACGAACGAGCGCTCGCCGATCGCACAGGCCACACGCGCGATCGCGGCGCGATCGCCCGCGAAGTCGATCGACAGGATGCGGTCCTTGCGCACCTCGCCGCGCGCGGCGGGCGGCTCGCGCTTCGCGACGACGGGCAGGTACTCGTCGAGCGACCAGTTGGGCACGCCGCCGTCGGTGGCGTTGACGTAGCGCGCGTTCGGATGGAAGGCGCGCGCGAGTCGCGCCGTGTCGCACAGGTACAGGCCGTCGAAGTAGTCGACGAGAGTGCGCGTGATCGCGCGACGCGCTTCGTCGTTCGCGGGCGCCGCGGATTGTCGTCGATCGAGCGCGGCGCGCGCCACGCGTTCGCCGAGCAGCTCCGCGGTCAGTCGATCCGCGGGCGGCGGCGCGAACTGCGCTTGCGCGCCGTGCGGCGAGTGCGCCATCGCGCCGACGAAGCTCCCGAGCCGGTTCGGTTGATCGCTGCCTCCGGGCAACAGACCGAGACCGACCCAGTGCATGCCGTGCTGCATCGCGACGAGCACCATGTGCTGCAGCGTCGCGAGTTTGTCGCCGTTCAACGAACCCGAGTTCGTGAAGCCGGCCGCGAGTTTGTCCTTCCAGGCCTGCGCGGCCCAGCGCCCCGAGGTCGTCTCGAAGAAGCGCTGCATGGGCCACGCGATGCCCGCCATGTAGGTCGGCGAGCCCCAGACGTGTGCATCGGCTCGGTCGAGGACGTCGAGGTGCGCCTCGGCTTCCTCGGCGGTGAACGAGCGCACCTCGACACCCGGCACACGGGCGGCGCCGCGCGCCACCGCCTCGGCGACGGCGCTCGTGTGGCCGTGGCCGCTGTGGTGGACGACGGCGATCAGCGCGGTCGGAAGGGCGGGTTCGGGGGCGGTGACGGTGTGTGCGGACATGGGGTGTGGGAGTTCGAACTGCGGTCCCTGTTGGAGGCGCATCGTGGGCCTCGGCGGCGCTCCACCCCATTTCGAAGTTCCGATACCTGTCATAAGCTCCTCTGATGGAGTTCGACGTTCGACAACTGGAGCTGCTGGAGGCTCTGGGTGACGGCGAGAGCCTCACGGCCGCCGCGAAGCGCCTCTTCGTCACCCAACCGGCGCTGAGCCAGCGACTCGCCGCTCTCGAGCGCGCCGCCCGCACAGCACTCTTCGAACGCAACGGTCGCACCCTCGTCCCCACACCTGCAGGCCGCCGCATGATCGGCGCCGCGAGGGTGGTGCTCGGCGAGCTGCGCAGCGCCGCCGAAGACGTGCGGCGCCTGCGCACCGGCGAGCGCCGCCCCGTGCGCATCACGTCGCAGTGCAGCACCAATTACCAATGGCTGCCCGAACTCCTGCGTGCGTTCGAAGAGCGCCGCCCCGGCGCCGGCGTGCACGTCGACAACGCCGCCGGTGACGCTCCGATCGCGGCGCTGCTGGCCGATCGCGTCGACGTCGCGATCGTCACGAAGCTCGACGCCGCGCTCGAACGCCTCGAACTCGTGCCGCTCTTCGACGACGAACTCGTCGCCGTCTTCGCCGCCGCCCACCGCTTCGCGGCGCGCGAGCACCTCACGGCGCGCGACTTCGACGACACCCACGTCGTCCTCTACGACAGCTACGCCCCGGCGCGCGTTCCACACGTGCCGCTGCCGTTGCCCGATGGCGCGCGGCCGCGCCGCCTCTCGACGATGCCGCAGCTCACGGAGCTGATCGTGCAACTCGTCGTCGCGAGCGACGCCGTCGCCGTCCTGCCGAGTTGGGTCGTCGAGCCCTACCGCCGCTCGCACGCGATCGCGACCGCGCGCCTCACGAAGCGCGGCATGCCGCGCACGTGGTTCCGCGCGACGCGCCGAGGCGATTCGAGCGACGACCTCGACGAGTTCCTCACGCTCCTCGACGAGCGTTTCGCCGTCCGGACGCGCAAGAAGCGCTCGTGAATGGGTGCGCCGACCGATCGTACGCTTCCATCGACGCGTTGAAGGCAGCATGCACATCGCTGCCGCGGCGGCTCACACGTCGTATTCGCTCTCGTCACCCGCCGCGTGGAATCCGATCCGCCGACCGCGAGCGAGTTTGGCCGGCTTGGCGACGGAACGGAGCAACAAGGAGACCTGCGACGTGTGCTGGATCAGACGCACTCTCTCGCCCGTTCGAAGGTCTTCGCCGTCGAACACGAAGAACGACGGGTCGTGGTAGCCGACGTGCAGCACGGTGATCACCACTTCTCTTCCGAACGAAGCGAGCAACGCCCCGACCTCGGCTTCCTCGTTCAACTCCGACTGGAACTCCTCGAGCTGCACGCGCAGATTGGCCCAGAGCACGCTCGCATGGCCGAGTTCCGGAGCAGCCCCGCCGCGCTTCGGCCGTGAGGCCTTGCCAGTGGATTCGGTCGTGTCGAGTTGGTCCATTGCGTCGCCGCGCTCCAGCATGCGTCACGTCCTGAACTCCGAGCTGCCACCGAATCCCCGTATGTTCGAGACGGACAGCCAGGTAGCGGCTCTGTGCGTGGGGAGCACCGGTCTTCGAGTCCCAGCCATTCCGCGCTGACACTCCGCAGGCACGGACGAGTCATTGGAGCAACGCCGCAGGCGCCGGCGCGTCGGCGGGTTCGCACACCCGCTCTCACGCCGACGCCTGCAGCAGTTCAGCTCATCCGTTCACGGCACCAGGATCGGTCCGAGCACGACGCGGAAGCCTGTCGTGAAGCCTGCGAGGTTCTGTGCCATGCCCATCCGACTTGCCGAGCGGCAGGCACTCGACGCGCTCCAGTACCCCCCGCCCCGTACCACGCGGCTCGGGTTCGACGCGCCCGCGGGAGCGGCCACGAACGGGTCGGTCACGGCGCCGGCGACGTAGGGTTGGTAGAAGTCGAGGCACCACTCGGCTGCGTTCCCGTGCATGTCGTGCAAGCCGAAGGCGTTCGGCGCGTACTCACCGACGAACGCGGGGAAGGCGTTGCCACACGCTGATCCCGTGTGCTGCGAAAGGGAGAACCGAGCGTCGGAACAGTCGAGCGTCGAACCGACGTTGAACTCCGTGGTGGTGCCCGCACGGCACGCGTACTCCCACTCGGCCTCGGTCGGCAGGCGGTACTCGTAGCCCGGCGGGAGGTTGCCGAGCAGTGCCTCCTGCGCCGTCAGCGCGGCGCAGAAGTCGCGCGCCTCGTCCCATCGGACCTCGATGATGGGCAAGGTCGGATAGAAGCCGACACCGAGTCCGGCCGTGAGGCCCCCCAGCGCGAAGAACTCGTCTTGCCGCACTTCGTACTCACCCATCCAGAACGGGTAGCTGATCGTGACCGTGTGCACGGGCTGCTGCGCCGCGTCGTTGAAGTAGGGCGCCGTGTTCGCAGCAGCGGAGCCCATCTCGAACGTGCCGGGCGGAATCGCCACGACTTCGGGCGGAGCCATGCCGGTGACGCCGATGTATGAGCTCACACCGGCGATGCGGGTGACGAAGTCGGCGTCGAGGTTGATCACCTGCATGAACAACGTCCCGTTGTCCCAGCCGGGGAAGTCGATCGTCGCGAGCCCGCCGTTGACGTTCGGGTCGAACGCGTACGGAACGATCGCGAGGTTCGGATCGAAGTAGAGCCGGCACCCGCCCCACAGAGGATCACCGAACTGCGTGCCGAGGTCGTACGGCGCAGACTGGCCAGGGAAGGTCGTCGGCGCAAGGCCCGGGATGCCGATGAGCACGTAGCCGATTCCCAGACCGCCGGGTGCCGTGATGTCGAGCGACCACGTCTGACCGGCGCGGACGATGCCTCGGACCTCGAGGGTCGGCGTCACACCGGACGCGCCGGCACAGCCCAGTGACTGCGCTCGGGCGTCGATGGAAAGAGCGATGGATGACAACGCAAGAGTGCCGATCGTCTTGATGACATGCATGATGAAGCCTGGATTGCAGCCAGTGTGATGGGTGCTGACTCTCGTGGGTGTCCGCCTGGCCGTCCGCGGACACCGTGCATTTCAAACATCTGCGTTAGTCACATGACGTCGCGACGGTCACACGACAATTGCGCTGCAAACCGCGCGTCGCTCGAGCCTACGCTCGTGACTCGTGCACACACGCCGCCGTGCTCACGTCGCCCGTGAACGCGAAGCACGGAACATGTCGCTGAGCTGCGACGTGCCGTTCACCGCAGCCGACACTTTCCAAGCAGAACGCGACGAACGCCGACGAGCGCCACGACCGGAGTCGCGGCGCTCGCCCACTTCACGGCACTCGACATCACGGCGTGACGATCGGCGCGAGGACCACGCGGAAGCCGAAGATGTCACTCGCCTGGTTCGGTGCGACGCTGGCCCGCCGCGCCGAGCGGCAGCCGGCCGAGTTGCTGTCCCAACTGCCGCCGCGGATGACGCGCTGCGTACCGCCGGTCGCGAGCGGATCCCTCACCGCATCGGCCATGTACGGCGCGTACGTGTCGAGGCACCACTCGCGCACGTTGCCGTGCATGTCGAACAGGCCCCAGGCGTTCGCCGCGTAGCTCCCCACGGCCACCGTGCCGATCGGATTGCAGGAGGAGTTCGAGTGGTACGAGAAGTCGAAGTTCGCCTGATCGCAGTACAGACCCGCGCCGACGTTGAACTCGGTCGTCGTACCCGCGCGGCAGGCGTACTCCCACTCCGCTTCCGTCGGCAGGCGGTATTCGTAGCCGAGCGGGACGTTGCCGGCGAGCGCTTCCGTGACCGTCAACGCCGCGCAGTAGGCCTGAGCGTCGTCCCAACTCACCGAGTCCACCGGCAGACTCGCGCCCACTTCGAGCGAAGGGTTGAAGCCCATCAGCGCCTCGTACTCCGCCTGTGTGACCTCGTGCCGTCCCATCCAGAACGGGCGGCTGATCGTCACGGAGTGCACGGGCCGTTGGGTGCTGCTGCCGAAGTACGGCGCGCTGTCGGGCGCGTTCGAGCCCATCGCGAACGTTCCCGGGTCGATCGGCACCAAACCGGTCGGCGCCGTGCGCCGAACGGCGAGGCCGCGACTCAATCCCGCGATCCGGCTCACGAAGTCGGGGTCGATGTTCACGGCCTGCACGTACACCGTGCCGATGTCCCAACCCGGAAAGGTGAACGTCGCGAGACCGCCGTTCTGATTGGGATCGAACGTGTACGCCTGCAGGGCGTAGCTCGGATCGACGTGCACGGAGCAGCCGGTCCACAGCGGATCGGCGAAGAGCGCACCCAAGTCGAGCGGCAACGACAGACCGCCGAGCGCACTCGCCGTCGTGTTCGAGAAGCCGATCAACAAGTAGCCGAAGCCGACACCTCCAGGCGCCGTCACTTCGAGCGTCCACGACTGGCCCGAACGTACATCGCCCGAGACGGCGAGCGTCGGCGTGACTCCCGAAGCGCCGAAACAGCCCGACCCGAACTCCGACTGCGCGAGCAGTTCGGACGTGACGAGGAACGAGGTGAGTGTGAACGCCGCGAGTGTCTTGACCGTGTGCATGGTGGAACCTGGGTCGAGGCCTCCGTGACGAGGCCGTCCGTCGTTCGTGTTCGCGTGACGACGTGCAGCCGACACGCAACTCGAAGCCACCGCGCTAGGCGCTGCAATTCGTGCACGTCACACGCATCGAGCAGCGCTCGCTCTCCATCGCGAATGCAACCGTTCGAGCGCGTTCGCACGCGCGCTGCGCGAGCGGCGTACACCAACGCCCAACTGTTCGCGAGGCGCACGTCGCCGCGCCGACGGCGCACACGCGCCATTGCTCGTCGGAGCTGGTGTCACGGGACGAGAACCGGACCGAACACCACGCGGAACCCGATGGCGGTGCTCGAGCCGCCGGGGTCGCCGTCGAGCCTGACCGCTGAACGGCAGTTGGCCGAGGTGTTCACGTGGCTGCCGCCGCGGAAGACGCGGGTCGTGCCGCCGGTCACGAACGGATCCGCGACGGGCGCGGCGCCGTAGCTCGCGAACGAGTCGAGGCACCACTCCCACACGTTGCCGTGCATGTCGAAGAGCCCCCAGGCATTCGGCGTGTAGCTGCCGACGTTGGCGGTTCCGCTGGAAGGGCACGACGTGTCCGAGTGGTACGAGTAGTCGAACTTCGCCTGGGCGCAGAACAAGTCCGGACCGACGTTGAACTCGGTCGTCGTGCCCGCGCGGCAGGCGTACTCCCACTCGGCTTCCGTCGGGAGGCGGTACTCGTAGCCGACGGGTACGTTGCCCGCGAGAGTCTGGGCCACGGTGAGAGCGTTGCAGTACGCCCGCGCACTGAACCACGACACCGACTCGACCGGCCGATTCGGCCCGGAGAACAACGACGGGTTCACGCCCATCACCAACTGGTACTGCGCCTGCGTCACCTCACGCGCCCCCATCCAGAACGGGTAGTCGATCGTGACCGTGTGAACGGGCTGCTGTTTCGCGTCGTTGATGTAGGGCAGCGCGCCCGTGGCGTTGGACCCCATCTCGAAAGTGCCCGGAGCGATCGCCACCATGCCGGCCGGCGCCGTGGGCTTCACGACGAGACCACGGCTCATACCCGCGATGCGCGTCACGAAGTCGGCGTCGATGTTGATCACCTGCACGTACACGTTGCCGGCGTCGAAGCCCGGGAACGTGAACGTGGTGAGGCCGCCGTTCGTGTTCGGATCGAAGACGTAGGGCCGGATCGCGTAGCTCGGATCCACGCTCAGCAGACAACCGTTCCACAGCGGATCGGCGAAGAAGGCGCCGAGGTTGATCGGCAACGGCAGGCCCCCGAGCGCCGACGCGCTCATGTTGGAGAAGCCGACCAGGAGGTAGCCGAACCCGACGCCGCCGGGCGCGGTGACCCCGAGCGTCCAGGTGTAGCCACTCTTCACGACGCCCGCGACCTGAAGCTCCGGCGCTCGGCCGCCGCAGTCAGCGCTGCGCGAGCGCGGTCGCGAGCAGCGTGATCGGCGTCTCGAAGACGAGCTCGCGAACTTCGGTGTCTGTCATCGGGTGCAGCGTCCGCGCTCCGGGCTCGGCCCAGCTGTCGAGGCGCAGGAAGGCGCCGTCGCGCCGCAGCACGACGATGTAGTGGTTCGCGAACGTGCCCGGCGCGACGGGCAGGCTGCGGCCGGAGTCCATGTCCTCGTTCACGCCGACGATCAGCGCGCCGAGCGGTCGCTCGCGGAAGTAGGCGAGCACGGCCTCGCGGCGATCGTTGAGCGTGGCTTCGCTGCGACCGAAGAGTGCCCAAGTCTCGAGCCCGACGGCCTCGAACACGCGATGCGCCTCGTCGCCTTCCTTGCGCTCCCACCCGACGACGTTGCGCGCTGCGTCGTACAGCGGCCTGCAGCCGCCGTAGATCCCGGGCTCGCCGTCGACGTTCGCCTCGTCGTAGAGCCGCTCCTGCAGCCGATGCACGCTCTCCTGCGTCGGCTCCTTCGCCAGCCCGAGGCGCTCCGCCAGCTCTTCCCACGTGCCACCGCTCGCGAGAAACGCGTTGAGCGCCGCCGCGCACCCACAACGCGCCGCATCGTCATCCGTGTCCTCCAGCTGGTCGAGCTGCGACACGCGGCTCAGCTTCTCGAGCATCGTCGCGCCAGCGAGCACGTCAGCCTCGGAATACGCCGTCCGCTCGGCCTTTGGAGCCGCGCCGCAACCCGCGAGCACGAGCGCAGCGACTACAGAGACTCGTCCGGCGCGAACCTTGAGCCATTCGACATTCGCTTCGGGGAAGGCCATGCGCACTCGAGTCTAGGCGGTCGACCTCGACGCACGCCACCGGACACGGGCGACGCGGTTGTGATCCGCGACAGATGGGCGCCCAGCACCAAACCTACGTTAGCGGCGGACGACGAACACGCCTTCGAATCTCTAGGAGCTCCACAGCGAGGAGGGCGAGGTCGAGGTGCCGCGTCGAACACTCGCGTCGTTCGGCCGTGAAGAGCGGGCTTCCGAGCAACGGCGAGGGGCTCGCCGGGCTGGAGCGCTGGCGCCGGCGAGGGGGGCAGCGGGTCGGAAGCCGCGGTCGGAAAGCCACGGCCATGCTGGTGGCGCTTGCATCCGAGCACGGTTTCGGGGCGAACGGCTTCGCGTGGTGGCCATCGAGGCCGCCTTCGGTCACAAGGCCAACGATCCCCCCCCCCCCCCCCGAGTCCCGTCATGTTCCGACGCTTGCCCCTCGCCCTCGCAACGGCCTTTCTTGGGACCGCGCTCCTCGCGCCTTCGCTCGCGGCGCAGTCGAATGTCCGATTCGTGGCGAGCCCGCCGGTGCAGCGCGGTCAGGCGACTTCCGTCGAAGACATCGTAGAAACCGCCAAGCGAGCGGGCTTCCGCACGCTGGTGGCGGCGCTCGAAGCTGCCGACATGGTCGAACTCCTCCAAGGTGACGGGCCGATGACGGTGTTCGCTCCGAGCGACGAGGCCTTCGCTTCGTTGCCGGTCGGCACGCTGCAGGAACTGCTGCGGCCGGAAAACAAGGCGAAGTTGCGCGCCATCCTCGCGCTCCACGTCGTGCAGGGTCGGCTCGTGTCGTACGAGGTCGGCAACATCGACGCGCCGCAAATGGCGCGCATGTCGAGCGGAGAGCGTCTGGCGGTGAGCGCCAACCGGAGCGGCTTCAAGATCGGCGAGGCCACGGTGGTGGCAGCCGACCTGCGGTGCAAGAACGGTTGGATTCACGCGATCGATCGCGTCTTGCTGCCCGCCAAGGCGTACACGGAAAACAGCATGAAAATGGCCATGAAGGAGGCGGCCCCCACGAGCCTGCTCGCGGCCTTGCGCGCCGCACCGGATGGCCGCTACTCGACCTTCCTTGCCGCAGTCGAGGCCAGCGGCGCCGATCAAGATTGGGCGCAGCCCGAGCCCACGGGCAATTGGACCGTGTTCGTGCCGACGAACGCCGCTTTTGCGCGCATCGACCCGAAGGACTTGACGCGTCTGCTCGATCCGACGAACCGCGAAGCCTTGCGTGCGCTGCTCGATTGGCATGCCGTGCCGGAGCTCAAGCCCTTCGGCTTCCTCTTGAACGACCGCGAGCTGGCACCGGCGATGATCTCGAACGAGGGCGATCGGTTCGTGCTGGACGTGCTCTGCAACGGCATGGTGTTCGTCTACACGCTGCGTACCTCGTGGGACCGCGAGTCCGAAGAGCCGTTCAAGGCTCGCATCATCGCCGGCGACATCCCCGTCGGAGGCAGCTTGGTCCATGTCGTCGACCGCGTGATGCTTCCCCCGCTCTTGGAGAACAAGTTCCTCGGATCTCAGGCTTACAAGGAGCGCGACGTCAAGGAGCTGTCTGCGACGAAGGAAGCGGAGTACAACGCGACGTACGCGTTGGCGGACATGCTGGACGAAGCGCGTGAGCTGGATGAGCGTGGGGCGCTCACGATGTATCGCTTCGGCCTGCGCTTGCTCGAGGATGTTCTGCCGGTGAACCGCAACGGCATGATGATCTTGCCGGGTGACCTGAATGACCCTGCCGAGCTGCGCGCGCGGCTGCGTGCC
>JBIKNC010000295.1:0-4685 GCA_044358925.1 Planctomycetota bacterium
GAGGCGGCAGGCGCGCCTGCCGCCTCGCATGCGGTGGCAACTTTTGGTGCGGCACCGTACTGCCGGCTACGTGTCGGACACCGTACCCGTCACGACCGCACGCGCGAGGCGCAGCACCGCCACCGTGCCGCCGCCGGCGCGTTCCTCGAGGTGCGCGGTTCCGCCGTGCAGCTCCGCGGCGCGCCGCACGATCGAGAGCCCGAGTCCGTAGCCGACCCGACGCGCGCCGCCCGCGTCGAGACGCACGAACGGTTCGAAGACGCGTTCGCGATCCTGCCGCGTGATGCCCGGCCCGCGGTCGAACACACGCACCTCGATCGCGTCCGGTTCACCGACGATCTCGATCTCGACCGACGAACCGGGCGGCGACCACTCGATCGCGTTCGCGACGAGGTTGCGAACGGCGCGCAGCACCGCTTCGCGATCGCCTTCGAACGTGAGGTCGCCGCGCTGTGTGAGTCGCAGCACGACGTTCTGTCGCGCGGCGCCGCGCCGCGAGCGTTCGAGTCGCAACTCGACCTCGTGGCCGACGTCGAACGTCTCGCGCCGCAGGTGGCCGGCTCCGACGTCGCCGCGGCACAAGGAGACGAGGTTGTCGACCGAGTCGGCCAACTCGCGCCCCAGTTCGACCTGGTCCTCGATCACTCGCCGGTACTCGTCGTCGCCGCGCGGCGCGAGCAGTGCGACTTCACCTTCGAGGACGAGGTTCTGGATCGGCGCTCGCAGCTCGTGTGCGACGCCGGAGATCAGGAGGCGGCTCTTCTCCTCCTCGCCTCGTGCGCGTTCGACGAGGCGCTGGAGCGCTTCGACGACCTCGCGAATCTCCTCCGGTGGGTGATCGAGGGGTACGTCGAGCGGCACACGCACCGAAGGGTGCATGCGCACGCTCTGCGCGACGCGCGTGATGAGGCCCGACGTGCGGCGGGCGAGCACCTCGACGACGAGCAGACTGCCGCACGCCGCAGCGAGAGCCGCCACCCCGATCGCGATCTGGAGCGTGCGGGCGCGCAGGAAGTACTGCGTGCCGTCGAGTGCACACTCCGCCACCGAGCCATTCGCGGTCTCGATCGTCGCCCGAGCGATGGTCTCGGTGAGTCGTTCGGTGTAGCCGAGCCGCCCCGGTTCCGCGATGCCGCCGAAGAACTCGCCGTGGTCTCCGAAGTACTCGAACGGTCCGCCGTTCTCCGACACACGCAGCGCGAAGAGCGTGTCGGGATGTTGGTTCCCAAGGCGGTCAGCGACCAACTTCAGCTCACGTTTCTTCTTGCCGGCGTCGTAGTGCGCGACGAACTTGTGCAGTTGTTCCGCGGCGCGCGCTTCGACCTGGTTCGACGTCGTGCGGCCGATCATCCAGATGTAGCCCGCAGCCGGGACGAGCACGATCACCGCCGCTCCCGCTCCGAAGGCGACGCGCAGGCGCGTCGCGAGGCTCCACAGTCGTCCGGTCACTTCACCTCGTCGAGGAACGCGAGCGAGTAGCCCTTGCCGACCTCGGTGCGCACGAGCTCCTTGCCGCGCGGGCCGAGTCGGCGGCGCAGGCGTGCGACGTGCACCTCGATGGTGTTGGTCTGCGGTTCGAACTCGATGCCCCAGACCTCGGCCAGGAGCTCGCGTCGCGTCAGGGGCCGACCGCCGGCGCGCGCGAGGGCCGACAAGAGGTCGAATTCGCGCGGGCTCAGCTCGACGCGTTGGCCGTCGAAGTGGACGGCGCGCCTCTGCGGATCGAGCTTGAGTACTCCGTGCACGAGCGGCGCGACGCCCGCGCGGCGGCGTGTCACCGCGGCGATGCGTGCCAACAGCTCTTCGAGTGCGAACGGCTTGGTCAGGTAGTCGTCGGCGCCGGCGGACAGACCGCGTACACGTTCCTCGACCGCATCGCGCGCCGTCAGGAAGATGACCGGGACGTCGAGCCCGCGTGCGCGCAGTGCTTCGAGCAGCTCCCAGCCGTCGCGGCCCGGCATCATCACGTCGAGCAGCAGGAGGTCGAAGCGCTGCACCGCGAGTGCCGCTTCGGCTTCGTCGGCGCCCGCTGCCGCCACGGCTTCGTGTCCGGCGTGTTCGAGACCGCGACGGAGGTTGTCGCGCAACCGTGGATCGTCGTCGACGAGCAGGATCTTCATGGAGGCTGATTCACGAGGTGGCGCTCGCAACGGTAGTGCGACGTCGTTCGGACGTGTCAACGAGTTCGAAGGTCGGCGCGCATTTCGTGCCAGACCGCTCCGCCGTGTGTCGACGCCGAGCGCCCCGCGTCGGCGAATCCGAAGCGGGCGTAGAAGGGCACGAGGTGCTGTTTGCACAAGAGCAGAACCGCGTCCTTCTCGAGTTCGCGGGCCCGCGCGAGGAAGCCCTCCATCAACGGACGCGCCCAGCCGCGGCCTTGGAAGTCGGGATGGATCGCCACGGAGAACACGACCAGCTCCGCGCCGGCCGGGTCGTGTCCGACGAGCGCCTTCAGTTCCTCGTCCGCGAGATCCGGCCGGTCGCTCGCGGCGGCGTTGACCATGCCGATCACGCGGCCGTCGACTTCCAGGACGACGAATCCGTCCGGATATCGGGCGGCGCGTTCAGCGACGCGCTCCGGGCTCGCGGCCTCGGCGGGCGGGAAGCAGGCCGCTTCGAGTGCGGCACACGTCGCCACGTCGCCGGCGCGTACGCTCCGAACGTGAAATCGTCCCGGCTGTGAGTGGAAGCGCGCCATGGTTGCTCGCTCGAGGGCCCGAGCGCACGCGACGATAGCGCACGTCACGCCTGCGCCGCGTGGTCGCCTTGTTCGCGCGCTCGCCACGGTCCCGCGCCATGCTCGCCAGATCTGCACGCCCCGTCGCCCTCGTCACCGGCGCGAGCACCGGACTGGGCCTCGCCATCGCTCGCGAGTTCCTCGCGCGCACCGACTTCACGCTCGTGCTGACGGCGCGCTCGGAGTCGCTCGCGCGCTTCGACGCGGCCGGCATCGGTGCGAGCGAGCGTGTGCGCTTGCGGCCGCTCGACGTCGTCGCGGCCGATCAGCGCGAGGTGATCGCCGCCGAGATCGAGCGCGACTTCGGTGCGCTCGACGTGCTCGTCAACAACGCCGGCATCTCGTATCGCTCCGTCGTCGAGCACGTCGACGTGGCCGACGTGCGCGAACAGCTCGAAGTCAACTTCGTGGCCCCGATGGAACTGACGCGGCGCGTGCTGCCCGCCATGCGCGAGCGCCGCCGCGGCCGCATCCTCTCGATCTCGTCCGTCGGCGGGATGATGGCCATGCCCACCATGGCGCCCTACAGCGCGTCGAAGTTCGCACTCGAAGGCGCGTGTGAAGCGCTGTGGTACGAACTGCGCCCGTTCGGCGTGCACGTCACGCTCGTGCAGCCCGGCTTCATCCGTTCGGACGGCTTCACGAAAGTGCGCACGACACGCGGCGGTCGTTGGTCGAGTGCGCACGACGAGGATCCGTACCACGCGCACTACGCGAACATGGAGCCGTTCATCGCGCGTGTCATGCAGCGCACCAGCGCGACGCCGCAGAGCGTCGCCCGCACCGTGCGCCGCGTCGCGACCATGCGTTCGCCGCCGCTGCGCGCGCCCGCCACCTGGGACGCGCTCGTGTTCGCGCAACTGCGCAAGTGGCTGCCGCGTTCGCTCTACCACCGCATCCTCTACGCGTCCCTGCCGAACATCAGGTCGTGGGGCCGCGCGCCCGCGCGCGAGCGTGATCGAAGCTGAAGCGCCCCGGCGCGTGTTCCACGAGGTGGATGCACACGCCGAGCAGGCACACGTTCTTCACCAGGTTGCTGCGCTGGAACATGTCCCACAGCCAGAGCGCTTCGTCGTCGACCGCGGGCGGATGGACGAACAGCCCCGGCACGTGCACGGTGGCCGTCACGAGGACGACGACCGAAGCCAGGACGAACGCACCGCGCCGCACGTGCCAACCGAGCAGGATCGAGCCGCCACCCGCGAGCAGCACGAGTCCGAGTGCGAACGACGATGCGCGCGGCCACGGCACCCAGCTCGGCACCAGCACCTGCAGACGTTCGTCGTGGAAGACGTGCTCCGCGCCGAGGCCGACGAAGATCGTGCTGAACAGCACGCGGAACGCGAGGTCGAAGAGTCCGTAGCGCAGCGCGTCCTCGCGTGCGCCGGCCGCTCGGCCGTCGCGAGTCACAGTCCCATGATGTTGTAGCCCGCGTCGACGTAGAGCGTGCCGCCGGTCATGCCGCGCGCCATGTCGCTCGCGAGGAAGGCACACACGTCGCCGACTTCTTCCGCCTCGATGTTGCGGCGCAACGGCGCGCGCTCGGCGATGTGGTCGAGGATCTTGTTGAAGCCGCCGATGCCGGCCGCCGAGAGCGTGCGAATCGGACCGGCCGAAATGGCGTTGACGCGGATGCCGCGCGGGCCGAGGTCGTGCGCGAGGTAGCGCACCGAGGCTTCGAGTGCGGCCTTCGCGATGCCCATCACGTTGTAGTTCTCGATCACGCGTTCCGAGCCGATGTACGTGAGCGTGATGATCGAACCCTTGCGACCCTCCATGAGCGGCAGCGCGCGTCGCGCCACGGCCGTCAGCGAGTAGGCCGACACGTCGTGGGCGAGTTGGTAGCCCTCCTTGCTCGTGTTGAAGAAGTCGCCGACCAGCTCCTCCTTCTTCGCGAACGCGACGCCGTGCAGGACGCAGTCGAGGAAGCCGAACTCTTCGCCGATGG
>JBIKNC010000087.1:0-16591 GCA_044358925.1 Planctomycetota bacterium
CGGGGCGCCGCAGGTCGTGAGGTTTTTTGCTACGGCACCGTATTCTCAGGGCGCGACATGGCGGCGGAAGAGCAACTCGGCGCACGCGCGCGATTCGTACGGCTCGCGCTCGCGTTCGGACTGCTCGCACTCGCCGGGCCGGGCGTGCTCGCGCGCGACGGCAACGTCTGGCTCGCGGTCGTCGCGCTCGCGCTGTGGAGCCTGACCGCCGCTCGACCCGGCAAGCGCGCGCTCACGATCGAGTGGACGCTGCTGGCATTCTTTTTCGCCGGGCAGATCTGGTGGATCGGCTACGTGCTGCCCGCGGTCGTGCCGCTGTCCGGCCTGGTCATGGGCGGCTGGTCGGCGATCGGCGGCGTCGTGCTGCGCCGTCTCGCGGCGCGCGGCTTCCCGTTCGCACTCGCAGCGCCGCTCGCCTGGAGCTGCGGGGAAGGCATCCACCACGCACTTCCGATCCCGTTCTCGTGGGGTTGGATGCGCGTCGGCCACTTGGCGGCGGGGGAGTGGTGGCTGGTCGGCAGCGCGCGTGTGTGGGGCGCGGTCGGCCTCACGCTCGTGATCGTCGGCGTCGGCGGCGCGCTCGCCGATCTCGTGGCTCGCCGCCGCCGCGCCGGAGCCGTCGGCCTCTTCGTGTGGCCCGCGCTCGCCGCACTCGCGCAGTTCACGACCTCGCCGCCCGCGACGCAGGACGGCCCGACGCTGTTGCTCGTGCAGCCCGGCATCCCGATGGCGCGCAAACAAGGCGCGGACATGCGCGAGCTGCTCGACACCCAACTCGAGATCACACGCAGCGCCCTCGTCGAACACGAGCGCGCCG
The DNA here is from genome assembly GCA_044358925.1 of Planctomycetota bacterium. Taxonomy (GTDB): domain Bacteria; phylum Planctomycetota; class UBA1135; order UBA1135; genus Rohdeia. The sequence continues at coordinate 818 of JBIKNC010000087.1, forward strand.
GCCTCGCCCCACCCGACGCCGTGGTGTGGGCCGAGACGATGCTGCCGATCGCGCTGCTCGCGCCCGGTACCGCGGAGGCGATCGAAGCGGGCGGCGTCGAACTCGCGCCCTGGCACGGCGAGCCGCAGGACCTCCTGTTCTGGCCGGACGTGGAACGCGACCTCGTCGAAGGCCGGATCCTCGCAGCCACGCTCCCGAAGGAAACGGCCTTCCTCGCGGGCGCCGAGCAATGGGTCGTGAAGGACGGGCGCGTGCGCCGCACGAACGTCGGCGCGCTGTGGCAGCGCGACCGCCCGCGCCAGGCCGCACCGAAGACCTACCTCGTGATCGGCGGCGAGACGTCGTTCGGCCTCGACGGCGTCGGGTTCGTGCGCGACTTCGCGGACGGCATGGCGGGCTACGTGCCCGACTTGCTGGCGGGGGAGCGCACCGAAGTGCTCGAACTCGCGCGCGGCTCCCAGACGTTCCACCTCGCGACCACCGTGTGTTTCGACAACGCGTTCATGCGGCCGTACTGGGAGCCGCTCACGCACGCCCGCGTCGACGCCCACGTCGTGCTCTCGAACGAGGCCTGGTACCGCGAGAGTTTCGAGTTCGACCAGATGATGGCCTTCACGAAGGTCGCGGCTGCGGCGACCGGGCGCGCGATCGCGCGCGCGACGAACTCGGGCGTGACGGCGCTCGTCGGGCCCGACGGCCGCGAACTCGCGCGGCTCGAGCGCGACGGCCGCGATCGCGAAGTGGCGGGCAGCCTGACCGTCGTCGTGCCGGTGCCCGTGCGCGCCGCCGCCGACTCCGCCGCCGCCGCGAACGACGACCTCGACCTCGCCCCGCCGTTCGTGCGACTCGGTCTGTTCGGCACGCGGGCGCTCGCACTCCTCGCACTCGCCGCCGGCCCGCTGCTGTGTCTCGTGCGCCGTCGCCGCGCGCCCGAAACAGCGCGGTGACCGGGCACTTCGAGCGAGGTAAGGAGCGCCGTCCGGGGGGAGTTGGGTTGCTTGACCCTCTCCCGGGGCACCGCTAGAGTCCCACGGCAACGCGGCCGGCGGACCCACGCTCCCGGTCGCTCACAACCCATCCCATCCGACCCCGGCGAGCGGGGCTGCACGACGAGTCCACTGACTCTTCGCTGCGGCAGCGCCCGATCCGAAGGACCCCTCGGCGATCCCCCGCGCGACACCCTCGCGCGCCGTCGAGGTCGACTGTTCTGCGATCTTGGTCTCCCCGTGGGAGGCCTTGTGTCCGTCAAGCTCGACGCCTGTCGTGTGCCATGGCATTCGCCGCGGTCCACCAGCGGCGAGCCTGCGGTCGTCGCTGCACGTCGAACGTCCCTCGTCTCGTTCCCTCTCCGTCGGACCGTCGCGTCCGTCAACCGTCTCACCCCACCCGGCCCTCGACTGCTCGTCACGGGTCCCACACCAGACCGGCATGAAGCCCATCGGAATCGTCTTCCTTCTCGTGAACCTTGCGTTGGTTGCGGCCTTCCTCGGTTACGCGAAGCACGCTCACGACGTGAACCTGGACTGGAAGACGCAGCACGACACGGTGCTGCAGCAGAAGACGGACGCGGAGAACGCGCTCAATGCGCAGCTCGCGACGCTGCGCACGGAGAAGAACGAACTGTCCGACTCGCGCGACACGTTCCGCGAGGAACGCGACCGCCTCTCGGCCCAGGTCAACGACCTCACCGTGCAGCTCCAGGCCTCGACGAGCCGCGCCGACAACCTCGACGCCCAAGTCGCCGGCATCAACGCGACGCTCGACGACTTCCGCCGCGACATCGAGACCGCCAACACGGCGCGTGAAGAGGCCAACGACTCCCGCGTGGCCGCCGAACGCGAGCGCGACGAAGCGAAGGACCAGGCCCAGGCCGCGATCCTCGCCCAGCGCAACGCGGAAGACGCGCAGCGCCGCGTCGAGCAGAGCCTGGCCGACACCGAACTCGCCCTCGGCGAGCGCACCTCGTCGCTCGACCAGCTCCAGGTCAAGTTCGACACGGTCGTCGAGATGACGGGCGTCAACCTCGAGGACATCCTCGCGCAGCCGCTCATCGCCGCGACGGTCGTCGACGTCAGCCACGACATCGCTCCGGGCCTCGTCGTCCTCAACGTCGGCAGCTCGAACAGCAAAGTCACGCGCGGCATGACGTTCCAGATCTACAAGGACGGCGCCTACAAGGGTGAAGTCCGCGTGGACAAGGTCGACGCGACGATGTGCTCGGCCCTGATCGTGCGCGACCGCGGCGTGAGCCAAGGCGACTCCGCTTCCACCCGTCTCTGATCCCGAAGTCCCAAGGAGGATCGACACATGGCAGCACGCAATCCCCGTCCGGCACGCGCCGCCCGTCCGGCGCGCTCCACGACTTCGAAGAAACCCGCCGCGGCCCGCGCCAAGGAAGCGGACGCGCCGGTGGAAGAAGGTGGCGGCATCGGTTGGGAAGGTGGCATCGGCATCATCACGTTCATCGTGGCCGTCGCCGCTCTCCTGATGCTCGACGCCGACATCGCCAAGTACCCGGGCGAGAGCTTCTTCTTCGGCAAGTGACCATCTGACGTCGGCCGCCGCGCTCGCGCAGTGAACGACGTGGTCGGTGTCCTCGCGACACCAAGGCGCGCGGCGCCTCCGATCGACTCGGAGGCGCCGCGCGCCGTTTCATGGCTCCATTCCGCGGCTTCCGCTGCGCTGCTCCACAGCGAGCTCGCGCGGCGCACGCGACGACATGAGTCGCAGGAATGCGCATTTCGCGCGGATCGCGACGAAGCGACGGATGTGTGTGCTTGGAGTCGGTTCGTGTGCGCGGCTATGCTGCGTCTTCGGCGCTGAGTCGATCGAGCCGCGGGCCGATCGATGTCTTGGAGATGCGCCCCTCCGCTGCGAGTCGGCGAGCGGATCTTCGAGCCAACGCACGTGCGCGCGTCGCCGTGGACGGCCGGGTCCTGACGTCTTTCCGACTCTCTCCCTGGCGGATCGCCCGCGACTCCCAAGCCCCCCCGGCGTGCGCTTCGAAGAGCTCTTCGAAGATTCCGCGCACGCGCGGGTCGCCTTTCTTCAGAGAACCGCGCCGCGGTTCTACGAGTCGCACGTCATGGCTAGACCGTTCAAACCGTGGGAGTGGGTCCTCGGACGCTTCTCGGTGGACATGGGTATCGACCTCGGTACCGCGAACACTCTGGTGACCGTGCGCGGTCGCGGCATCCTGCTCAACGAGCCCAGCGTCGTCGCCGTGCGCAAAGGCACGAACGAGGTGCTGAACAACGGCATGGCCGTCGGCGCCGAAGCGAAGGCGATGCTCGGCAAGACGCCGGGCAAGTTCGAAGCGAAGCGTCCGCTGCGCGACGGCGTGATCGCGGACTTCGAGATCACCGAGAAGATGCTGAAGTACTTCATCCACAAGGTGCACGGCGGTCGCACCTGGGTGAAGCCGCGCGTCGTCATCTCGGTGCCCGTCGGCATCACGGCCGTCGAGCGCCGCGCCGTCATCCAATCGGCCGAACGCGCCGGTGCGCGCCGCGTGCACCTGGTCGAGGAACCGATCGCCGCCGCCATCGGCGTCGGCCTGCCGGTCTCCGAGGCCTCGGGTTGCCTGATCGTCGACATCGGCGGCGGCACGACCGAGATCGCGGTGCTCAGCCTCGGTGAGCCGGTCGTCGCGACCTCGCTGCGGATCGCGGGCGACGAACTCGACGAAGCGATCGCGAACCACCTGCGCCGCCAGCACAACCTGCTGATCGGCGAGCAGACGGCCGAGCGCATCAAGATCAAGATCGGTTCCGCGTGGGAGCTCGAGCAGGAGCTCGAGATGGTCGTCAAAGGTCGCGACTCGATCAGCGGTCTGCCGCGCCAGACAACCATCAACTCGATCGAGATCCGCGAGGCGCTGTCCGAGCCGATCAATCAGATCTGCGAGGCCATCCGCCAGGTGCTCGAAGAGGCGCCGCCGGAAATCTCGGCCGACCTCGTCGACGCCGGAGCGGTGATCGTCGGCGGTGGAGCGCTCCTGTCGGGCATCGACCGCAAGATCTCGCACACGCTCGGTCTGGCGGCGCGGATCGGCGAGGACCCGCTCACGGCGGTCGCGCGCGGAACGGTCGTGTTCCTCGAGAACCTCGACAGCTACTCGAGCATCCTCTACTCCGACGACGCGCCGTGAGTCCGCCGCGTGGCGCGTCGCCCGGCGCACGAGCGTGCGCACGAGCTGGCGCGGCGCGGGCACCGCAAGGGGACTGAACCATGCGCTCGGTGCCGGCGCTCTTCCACCTCACCTGGGCTGCGAGCCTGGTGCTCGCGCTGCGACCCGTCGCGAGCGTGGACCGCCTCGTCGAGGAAGCGTTCGCGCCGCTGCGTTTCCTCGCGCGCGCGGCGCGGCCGCTCGTCTTCGTCGGCGGCGACGTCGTCGAGGCGCGGCGCCTCGAAGTGCGTGCGGCGGCGGCGGCGAGTTACGGGCGGGCGATCGCGGAAGACCTGCTCGCGGCGAGTCGGCCTTCGGCGCCCGAACTCCTGACCGGTCGCCGACTCGTGCCCGCGCGTGTGTTGCGCCGCCCGGAAGGTGAGCGCGACGAGATCGTGCTCGCACCCTGGTCGCTGGGCGGCGTCGCGGTCGGTCAACCGATCGCGAGCGGCGACCACTACCTCGGGCGCGTCGTCGCGATCGACGCCGCGCGCGGCGAGGTGACCGCGCGCCTCGTCACGGGGCTGTCGGTCGGCGCGCGCCTGGTCGCCGAGCCGCCCAGCGAGAGCGAGCCCGTGCGTTTCGTCGTGGGCGGCGTCGTGCTCGGCGCACTGCCGATCGGCGGGGGCGAAGCGCCGGTGCGGCTCGCCGCGCACCATCCGTCGCGGCCGAGCGACACACTCGCAGGGCGACTGGTCGTCGACGAGTACCTCGCGGATCTCGATCCGTTCCACACGCTGTCGCGCGGCTTCGTGCTCGGCGATCTCGAACGCGGCGCGAGCGAGAGCGACTGGCACGTCGTGCCGCGGGTCGACTTCCTGCACGGCGTCTCGCAGGTCGTGATCGTGTGTCCCGCATCCGCGCCCGCGCCGACGCCGCCGCCGCACCCGATCGTCGACGACCATTGGCGCGTGGCGACGATCGACACGCCGGGCGATCCTGCGCCCTGGCGCGCGAGTCTCGTGTGCCGCGTGGCGGGCGGCGAACGTGTGCCGATCGGCGCCGCGGTCGTTCGCGAGGCGCGCCTGCTCGGTCGCGTGACGAGTTCGACGCGCTTCGGCATCGATGTCGCGCTGCTCGCGGACCCGGGCGTGGGCTTGCCCGTCGCGGGTGTGCCGCTCGACGTGCCGGGAGCACTGCCGCGCGTGCTCGGGCGCATCGTCTCGCTCGGCCGCGATCCGTCGAGCGGGCGGGTGCGCTTCCACCTGCGCGACGCGCTGCCGTTCGAGATCGACGGCGTCGCGCAGGGCACGCGTGTGCGCGTGCGCCTCGTGACGGGCGCGGGTGAGGTCGGCTTGCCGGCGGGCCTGCTCGTCGGCGAGACCGAACTCGTCACGGGTTCGAGCGGCGGCCGCGGCCGGCGCTTCGAACTCTTCGACGCACCCGATCCGTACGACAGCGACAGTGCGCTCCATGTGCGTGCCTTCGAAGTCGCGGCCGGCGCCCCTGGCACGAGCACCTCGGGTGCGAGCGCCGCGGCACACGCCGCTGCGACACAGGAGCCGCGGCGATGAAACTCCTCGCCTGGGCCTGCTTCACCGCGTGGTGTGTGTTGCTCGTCGCCGCGACGGGTCTCGCAGCGCGCGTGGTGCCGCTGCCGAATTCGTACCTCGGGCTGTCGGCGTTCACGCCCGACCTCGCGACACTCTTCCTCGTCGCGGCGTGTGCGCGACTCGAGCGCGGCGATGCGCGCCTCGCAGCGTTCATCGTCGCCGGTGTGCGCGCGGCGTTCGGAGCGGACGCACCGGTCGCGCTCCTCGCCGCCGCGTGGACGACCGCGGAGGTGTGTGCGTTCGTGCGCACGCAACTCGACGTCGAAGGGCGTTTCGTGCGAGCCGCGCTCGCGGGCCTGCTCGCCGCCATGCACGCGAGTCTCGTGTGGTTCGCGGCCGTGCGCCGCGCGCCGGTCCCGGCGCGCCTCGAACGCGACGTGCTCGACTACGCCCTGCCGTCGCTGCTCGGCACCGCCGTCGCCGCGCTCGTGCTCGGCGGCCTCCTGACGCACCTCTTCGGACTGACGCCGTTGTGGCGCAAGGAGGAGCCATGGGCGCTCGCCGCACCGGCGCGTTGATGTTCTTCGTCGTGCTGGCGGCGTTCGTCGTCGCCTTGCGGCTGTACGAAGTGCAGATCGTGCAGCACGACGTGTGGACCGACGAGGCGCGGCGCCTCGAGCGCCAGGGCGTCGTCGTGCCGTACCGACGCGGCGCGATCCTCGACGCGCACGGCAACGCACTCGTGCACGACGTCGGCGACTACGGCGTCGAACTCGACTACCGCAGCTTCCGGCGCGGGCACCCGCTCGGCCAAGTCGCACACGCGCGTTCGGCGATCGTGATGGAACCGGTCGCACTCGAAGCCGTCGTCAGCGATCTGCCGCGGCTGGCGGCGGAACTCGTGTCGCTCTCGCCGGGCGAGCTGTACGACTTCGCGCGCGGCGCGCCGCTCGAACGCACGGGTTTCGCGGTCGGAGCGACCGATCGACCCTTCAGCGAGTTGCGCGCGGCGCGCGCTTCGGACCTGCGTTACTACGTCCAGGGTCTGCTCGTTCTCGAACCGACCGAGCGACGCGAGATCCGCCGCTTGGAGCGGCGCTCCGATTCGCGGCGTTCGTACCTCGAGTACGTCGCAGCGTTGCGCGGCAGCGCGCCCGCGGACCTGCTCGCGGAGCGCGAACGAGCCTGGAGCGCCTCGCTCGAACATCTCGCCGTGCTCGCACAGCGTCTCGAATGGGAGGAGGGCGGTCGCAAACTGTCGTCGCGGCCCGCCGCCTTCCGCGCGTTCGTGCACGACCTCGAGCAGTGGCGCTGCTCGATCGAGGACGCGTCGGCGACGGCACTGTTCCAAGAGCTCTTCGACTTCCACCCCGGACGCGTCGATCCGGAGTTGCTCGTGCGCGCCTTCGACCTTCAGTGGCTGCGAGTGCAGCTCGGCTGGAACGAAGCGCGTGTGCGCCTGTGGGCGAATCAAGCGCGGAGCGCGTACCTCGACGGTTGGCGTGCGACGTTCGCGTTGCCGCGCCTCGTCGCGCGCGTTCAAGTCGCGGGTCGCGACGCGACGCCCGACTTCGTGTTGTCGACGCTGCTGGCCTGTTTCGAGCGCGACGGTGATTTCGTGCGCGCGCTCGACGGTGCGCCGCGGCCGTGGCGTGAAGTCGGGGAGCTGGCGGTGTTCGCCGATCTCGACGAGGTCGTCGCGTTGGCGGGCGAGCCGACGCCTCTGGCCGCGCACGTGCTGCCGCCGCTCGATCCGGCGGAGCGCACGCGGCTCGCGGACGGCGCGACGTGGCGCGCCTTCGTCGAATGGACGTCGCCGGCGCGCGTGCGCGAGCTCGAACGCGCGTTCGACGCGGAACTCGGCGCGGCGTGGCGCATGAAGCGCACCGAACGCGATCCGAGCGTGTATCGCGAGCGCCTCGCCTACGAATCCGACCTCGCGCTCGTCTGGTCGGACGACATCGCACGCACTCAAGCACAGCGCGCCGAACGCGCGCGCCGCGCGGCGCTCGGGTTGCTCGACACGTTCGAGGACGCGTTCCAGGGCGCACTCGCGACCAGAGTGGACGAACTGCTCGCACTCTCGCCGAGCGGCCGCCTCGAGCTCTCGCAGGAGCGCGGCGACCGCTTGGCCGAGCGCTCGCGCCACGTGCTCAAGGACTGGTCGAGTCGGCCGGTCGAGTTGTTCCGCTCGCCCGACTACGAGGTCGTGCACCTGCTCGCGCGCGACGCCGCGCACTATCCCGGCATCGGCGTCGTGCCGCTGCGCGAGCGCCGCGCCGTGCCGAACGCGGACGGCGGCTTCACCGCCCACGAGTTGCTCGGCGACGTGTCGTTGCTCGACGCGAGCGGCGAGATCCGCCAACGCGAGAAGAGCCAGCGGCTCCTCGAACTGCGCCGACGCGTCGATCGCAGTGAGACGGAGGAGCGCGAACTCGAGACGCTCATGCAAGAGCTGCTGCGCCGCGACGAACTGCGCGGCGTGAGCGGCCTCGAGAGGTCGTTCGACGAAGTGCTGCGCGGCGCGAACGGCTACCGCGAAGAGCTCGGACTCGAGGACGTCTTCGGTCGCGGCAGCGAACGGGTCTCGATCACCGAAGCGCGCGACGGCGTCGACATCGCACTCACGATCGATCCCGAGTTGCAGCGTGCCGCGCGCCGCGCGATCGACGATCCCTCGTTCCCACCCGGCGACACACTCGTCGACCGTTCGTGGGAGTCGCAACCGGTCGGCGCGATCGTGCTGCTCGACATGCAGGGGCGTGTGCTCGCAGCCGCGTCCGCGCCCGACGCCGACGCACAGATCTCGCCGTGGGCCGAGGGCGAGCGCACACGCGTCGTCGAACGCTGCTTCGGCGCCGCCGACTTCCAACCGGTCGGCTCGGTGTTCAAACCGTTCGTCGCGTTGTGGGCGCTCGATCGGCTCGATCCATCGGTGTTCGATCCGTCGTTCGTGAACGTGTGTGCGCCGCCGCCGGAGCTGTCGTGGTCCGAGTACCGCGGCCTGCGCTGCCACTCGCGCTGGGGGCACGGCGCGATGAACCTGCCGCACGCGCTCGCCGTCTCGTGCAACCCGTACTTCGCACACCTCGGCGACCTCGTCGGTGCGGACGGCATGCTCGAGCTCGCGCGCGACTTCGGTTTCGGCCAACCCACGGGCGTGTTGGACCTCGGCAGTGTGTGCGACGTCGGCAGCGGCTTCGTCGACTGGTCGGGCCGCACGTTCCTGTGGAACCGCACGGTCGACCTCGGCTTGCAGGTGCGGCGGGCGGCGAACGGTCTGCAGGTCGTCGAGGGGTCGCCGGCGCAGGTCGCGCGCGGCTACCTCGCGCTCGCGCGCGGCGAGCGTGTGCCGTTGCGCCTCGTCGAACGCGTGGGGGACACCGACGTGCCGTTCGGTGCGCCCGTGCCGTTGCCGTACGACCGCCAGCACCTCGACTTCATCCGCGCGGCGATGGTCGCGGTCACGAACTGGCGCGACGGGTCGGCGGCCGAGTCGCTCGCACAGGAGCTCGTCGGGTACCGCGTGGCTGCGAAGACGGGCAGCGCGGACCTCGAGTCGCGGCCGGGCGACGGCGAGTCGAAGGTGCGCAAACACACCTGGATCGCGGGCTGGGTGCCGGCGCAGGATCCACAGCTCGTGTTCGCCGTCTTCGTGCACGACACGACGGCGACGTCGAGCCACTCGTCGGCCTACGTCGCGCGCGAGCTGTTGTCGACCCCTGCGATCGGCGACTGGCTCGCCGAGCGCGGCGTGCCGCGTGACTTCACGCGCCACGATGTACAGCTCGCTCCGGTCGCGTTCGCGGGCGCGGCGAGCGTCCCTCCCGAGGAGGGCGGCGTGCGATGAAGGTCAACGTCGGCAAACGCTGGGAGGCGGCGCTCGAGCGCCCGCGCGGCCTGTTCCACGGCGTGCGCTGGAGCCGCTACCCGTGGGGCGTGCTCGTCGTCGCGCTCACGCTGCTCGCGATCGGCATGTCACTCGTGTGGTCGCTGTCGAACGTCGACGAGCTCTACAGCCGCGACGACGTGCGCTTCGACTCGCACATCGAGAAGTTCGCGGCAGCGGCGCCGTTCTTTCTCGTCGGGCTGTTCGTGAAGCCGCGCTTCATGCGCAAACACGCGTGGCTGGCCTATGCCGCGGCGCTCGTGTTCCTCGTGCTCGTGCCGCTGATCGGCGAGGAGCGCAACAACGCCCGCCGCTGGATCCCGACGCCGATCGGCTTCGACCTGCAGCCGTCGGAGTTCGCGAAGGTGGCGCTCGTCGTCGTGCTCGCGCGGGTGCTGCACACGCGGCGCATGTCGAGGTTTTCCGACTGGGCGCTGGTCGCGTTCCTCGCCGTCGTCCCGATGGGCATGGTGATGGCGCAGCCCGACCTCGGCACCGCGCTCACGCTCGTGCCGACGACGATCGGACTCGTGTACCTGGCGGGTGCCTCGCCGCGTGTGATCGCGCTGCTCGGAGCGGCGCTCCTCGCACTCGGAGCGTGCGCGTGGCAGTTCGAGTGGATCCAGGACTACCAACTGCGCCGCATCGAGACCTGGGCCGCGACCTACGAGCCCGGGGCGTTGATCGCCGACAAGAACGGCGCGTCGTTCCACGTCTACCACGCACGTGTGTGCATCGGGAACGGCGGCCTCGAAGGCACGGGCGTCGGCGAGGGCCTCGCGAGCCGCGCGGCCTTCCTCCCCGAGCGCGAGTCCGACTCGATCTTCGCCGTCGTCGCGGAGGAGGGCGGCTTCATCGGGGCGACGGCCTTCGTCGCGCTCTACGTCGCATTCGTGCTCATGCTGCTCGCGACGGCGGCGCGCGTGCGCGAGCGCTTCACCCGTTTCGTCATCGGCGGCGTCGCGATCTACTTCGCCGCGCAGTTCTTCGTGAACGCGGGTGTCAATCTCGGCCTGGTTCCGATGACCGGACTGACGATGCCGCTGCTCTCGACGGGTGGATCGTCCATGCTCGCGACCGCGCTCGCGCTCGGCCTCGCGCTCGGATTCACGGCGCAGGAACAACCGGCGCTCGACGAGGACGCGTTCAAGGACTGACTCGCAACCCATGGTCGACGCGCCGCTCACAGCCTCACCGTTCGCCCGCCGCGTGCGGCGCGCCGGTCTCGTGCTGGGGCCGCTGCTCGCGCTCGCGGCGCACGCGGCGTTGCCGCGCGACTTCGTCGGAGCGGACGGTGCGATCGTGGAGCTGTCCGCCTCGGCGCCGGCCGTCGTCGCACTGCTCGTGTGGATGTCGGTGTGGTGGATCACCGAAGCGGTCGACGTCGAAGCGACGGCGCTGCTACCGCTCGCGGTCGGTCCGCTCATCGGCGCCGGCACGCTCGGTGCGCTCTCGGCGCCGTACGCATCGCCGCTCGTGTACCTGTTCCTCGGCGGGTTCCTGTTGGCGCTCGCGTTGCAACGCCACGGCCTCGATCGCCGCATCGCACTCGCCGTGTTGTCGCGCGTCGGCACACGACCGCGCCGCATCGTCGGCGGGTTCATGCTCGCGACGGCCGGACTGTCGGCGTTCGTGTCGAACACGGCGACGGCCGCGGCCATGCTGCCGCTCGCGTTGTCGGTCGCGCGCCGCGTCGGCGGCGGTGAGGAGCGCCGCACCTTCCGCACGGCGTTGTTGCTCGGCATCGCGTACGCCGCGTCGATCGGCGGCATCACGACACTCGTCGGCACGCCGCCGAACGGCTTCCTGGCGCAGTTCGCGAGCGACGAGCTGGACACTCCGATCCGCTTCCTCGACTGGCTCGTGATCGGCGTGCCGCTCGCGGCCGTGCTCCTGCCGATCACGTGGTTGCTGCTGACGCGCGTCGTGCTGCGCGTCGACGACACACCCCTCGACGGCGCGGACTTCGGGGCCGAAGCCCGCGCGCTGGGCCCGCTGCGAGCGCCGCACGTTGCCGTGTTCGCCGTGTTCACGTTGGCGGTGCTCGGTTGGGTCGTCGCGCCGCTCGTCGGACTCGCGAACATCACGGACGCCGGTGTCGCGATCGCCGCGGGACTGTTGTTGTTCGTGCTGCCGATCGGTGGGACGCGACTGCTCGAGTGGCGCGACACGAAGGAGCTGCCGTGGGGCGTGCTCGTCCTGTTCGGCGGCGGCCTGTCGCTCGCGTCCGCGGTCGAAGCGAGCGGCCTCGACCAGTTCGTCGGCGCCGCAGCGCACTCCATCGCGGACCTGCCGCCGATCGTGCTCGTGATCGTCCTCACCGCGTCGATGGTCGTCCTGACCGAGGTCATGTCGAACACCGCGTCGGCCACCATCTTCGTGCCGATCGCCGCCGCGCTTGCGAGCACAGCCGGCCTCGCGCCGCTCGAACTGGCCGTGCCCGTGACGGTCGCTGCCAGCCTGGGTTTCATGCTCCCGGCCGCGACGCCGCCCAACGCGATCGTGTTCGCGTCCGGCGACGTCAGCGTGCCCGTCATGGCGCGCGTCGGCCTGCTCCTCAACGTCGCCGGCGTGGTCGTGATCGTGGTCGGGACGCGGCTTCTCCTGCCGTTGCTCGGTTGGGCGAATTGAAGGGCCCTCGTCGCGAGCAAGCGCGCGTCATGTCGAAGTGCTGCCGACATGTTTAAGTGGATGGCAAGCGCCAGTTGTTCTTTGCGCTGACTTCGCGTCTTTTGTGGTGACGTGCAACAGGCCGGGTGGCATGGGCGTTGCACGTTACCGCAAAGGACGCAAAGGACACGAAGTCAAAGCAAAGAGCAACTTCGAACTGGAGCGCAACTTCGAGTTGTCATCAACTTCGAAGTGCGGCTGTCGGCAGCGCGCGCATGCGCGATCTCTGCACCCTTCAAGCCGAGGACGGCTTCAACTCTCGAGCGCTGACCATCGCGTCGTTGCTCTTTGCTTTGACTTCGTGTCCTTTGCGTCCTTTGCGGTGACGTGCAACGCCTGTAGCCACGGGCCTGTTGCACGTCACCGCAAAGGACGCAAAGGACGCGAAGTCAGCGCAAAGAACAACTGCGACTTGGAGCACAACTCCGAGTTGTCAGCCACTTCGAAGCGCGGCCGTCGAGAGAGCGCGTGCGCGATCTCAGCGCCTCTTCAAGATCAGGACGTCGGCCGCGATCGTGACGCTCAACGACGACACAGCCGCGACCCGCGCGCGCTGTTCGTTGCGCGCGGCGCGGTAGGTTGCGGCGGACAGGCCTGCGAGCCCAGCGGCGTCGAAGTCGTGGGCGGCGCGGACCGTGTGACGTTCTTCGAGTTCGAAGGCGGGCGCGAGCGCTGTGAGTGCGGCCGCGCTGCGCTCTTCGAGCCGGCCTTCGCCCGTCGCGAGTGCGCGGAGTTCCACGAGGTCGTCGGCGGCCGGCACGGCGACGATCAGCGTGCCGTTCGGCGCGAGGATGCGCGCGAGTTCGGCGGTGGGGCGCGGCCCGAAGACGCTCAGTGCGGCGGCGAGGCTCGCGTCGGCCAAGGGCACGCCGCGGTCGACGTTCGCGACGGCGATGCGCGCGTCGCTGGCAACACGCGCGGCGCGGCGCGCGGCGTGCGCGGAGAGATCGAAGCCGACGAGGTGCGCGCGACCGGCGGCGGCGAGCGCCGCGAGCACGTGCCCCGAACCACAGCCGAGATCAGACAGCGCGTCGCTCGCCGCCGTGTGTGCACACGCCGCCGCCACCAGCGCCGCGGTGACGTGCGCGAGGCGCCCGCTCTCGTGCAGCCGCGCGCGCGCATCGATCGACTCGGCCGAGTCGCCGGCCGCGAGCGAGCGCCGATCGTTCGGCTGCAGGAGGTTCACGTAGCCTTCGCGCGCGACGTCGAACGCGTGGCCGCGTGTGCAGACGAAGCGGCGCTCGTCCAACGCGAGCACCTCGCCGCAGCCCGCGACCGTGCACACGAACAGTCCGTCGGTCGCTCGTGCGCGCGGGTTGCGGTCGCCGTCCGTCATCGCGCGAGAGAGTAGCGGCGCGCGTTGGCACAATGCGCCGCGATGGCGGGGGAGAGCGACGGCAGCGCGAAGAGATCCCCCTCGTCGCGCGCCTGGCGCCGGACGTGGGCGGTCGTGTGGTTCGCGAACCTGCTCACGGGCGTCGGGATGATGAGCTTCCTGCCGTTCTTCCCGTCGTATCTCGAGCACCTCGGCGTCACCGATCGCAACGACGTCGCGACGTGGGCCGGCCTGTGTTTCGGCGCCGCGCCGTTCAGCGCCGCGCTCATGGGCCCGGTGTGGGGCGCACTCGGCGACCGCATCGGGCGCAAGTTGATGGTGCTGCGTTCGCTGCTCGCGCTGACGCTCTTCGTCGGCCTGATGGCGTTCGCGCGCACGCCGCTCGAGCTGTTCGGCCTGCGCATCCTGCAAGGCCTCTTCTCCGGCATCATCCCGCCGTCGATCACGCTGGTCTCGATCGGCGTGCCGCCCGATCGGCGCGGGCGCGTCGCGGGCGGCATGCAGGCCGCCATGTCCGCGGGCGCGATCTTCGGGCCATTGATCGGTTCGTTCGTGCGCGCCGACTTCGACCCGCGCTACCTGTTCATCGGTGTGAGCGTGGCCACAGCACTCGGCGCGCTGCTCGTCGGACTCTTCGCGACCGAGGACACGAGTGAGCGCAAGGAAGGCGGAGCGGAGGGGCGCCTCCTGCAGGCACTCGTGCGCGACCTCGCGGAGCTGTGGCGCGTGCCGCGGCTGCGGGCGGTGCTCGTGCTCCTCTTCGCCGTGCAGTTCGGCCTCGGAGCGACGAACCCGGTCCTCGAGCTGTTCGTGCGCGACCTCGTGCCCGACGCGTCGCCGGAGCGCCTCACGCACCTGACCGGCATCCTCTACTCGGTCATGAACGTGCTGCTCGTGATCGGCGCGCCGATCTGGGGCCCGATCGGCGATCGCGTCGGACATGCACGAGCACTCCTCGCGGCGTCGGCCATCGGCGCGGCCGCGTTGATCGGTTCGGGCCTCGCGACGAGCTTCGCGGTGCTCGTGGCGGCGCGGGTCGTGCTCGGCTGCGGCGTCGCCGGCCTGGGGCCGTCGTCGTTCGGCGTCGCCGCGGACGTCGTGCCGCCGCACGCGCGCGGCGCGGCGAACGGCGCGGTGTTCTCGGCGCGCGCCTTGGCCCTCGCCATGAGCGCGATGATCGGCGGCTGGCTGTCGTCGTTCCTCACGATCCGCGGCCTGTTCCTCACAGCGGGCGTGTTGCTCGCGGTCGGACTCGCGGTGGGGGCGGGGCGACTGCGACGGCGCGCGTCGCGCGCGCCGGCCGACGCAGACGGCGATGCTCGGGACGCGACCGCGAGCGGGACCGGCCTCCCAGCTCCGGGAGCGACTTCTCCACAATCCCTGGTGGCTCGCGGCCGCGGCGGACCCCAGCCCTAGCGTTCGGGCTTCCGCTCCCTTCGAGACCCCCGGCCCCGTCGCACCCCCCCGTGACCGCCCTCCACCGCGTCTACCTCGTCGGCGCCCACTCCACCGGCAAGACCACCCTCGCCCGCTGGGTGCGCGACACCTACGGCCTGCCGATGATCAGCGAGGTCGCGCGCGGTGTGCTGGCGGAGATGGAGGCGCGGCTCGATTCGCTGCGCTCCGACATCGGCCTCGTCGATCGCTACCAGAAGGAGGTCTTCCTGCGGCAGCTCGAAGCCGAGGCGCGCATGGAAGGCGCGTTCGTTTCGGACCGTGCGTTCTGCAATCTGGCCTACGCCGCGCACCACTCGACGATCCTGTCGCAGATCGCGACCGACGCGCGCCTCGCGAGCTACATGGAGAGCGTCCGCTCGGGCCTCGTCTTCTTCGTGCGCCCGCACCGCGAACTCCTGTCGCAGGACGGCGTGCGCGCCGGGGTCGAGTGGGAGGAGGTGCTGCGCATCGACGGGATGGTGAAGCTGCTCCTCGAGATGTTCGCGGTGCCGTACATCCCGCTGGAGTCGCTCTCGATGCAGGAGCGGGTGCGCGCGATCCAGCGCGTGCTCGATCTGGTGGGGCTGGAGCCGATCGGCGCGCGTGCGGAGCGGACGGCCGCGCGCGAATCGGGCACGAACGGCATCCTCGAGCCCACCCCGCGCCGCAACGGCAACGGGGTTCGAGCCCACTGACCCGTCGCGCGAGGGTTGGCGCGTACGGTGCCAGGCACCCTGTCGCCAGATCCGGCACTTCGCGGTCGGCCTGCGTCGTCGGATTC
>JBIKNC010000296.1:0-4649 GCA_044358925.1 Planctomycetota bacterium
CCCCCCCCCCCCCCCCCCCCCCCGCCGCCCCCCCCCCCCCCGCGGCGGGCCCCCCGCCCCGACAAGGTGCCTGGCACCGTACGCGCCACGTGGCACGGGACGCCGAACCAGCTCTCACCGGAGCACGCCGACTGGCCCGTCATCGACGACGTCGCCGCGAGTTGCCGCCAACTGCGCGGTCACACACTCGCGCGCGACTTCGACGCGCCGTGGCCGCCGCTCGTCATCGGCGACGAGCCCATCCCGTTCCGCCGCATCGCCCACCAACGCCGCAGCGCCGTGTCGATGGACGGCCGCAGCGGCCTGACCGCCGACGCGTACTTCCAAACGCTGCGCCGCACGTTGCCCGCGCGCGGCGAGGCTCCGTACGACGCGCTGCCGTGGTCGCCGCGCATCCACCTCGCGCTCTTCGTGCACCGCATCGGCGGCGTCGAGCCCGGCCTGCACCTGCTCGTGCGCAACCCCGCCGACGAGGAGCTGCTGCGCCGCGAACTGCGCAGCGAGTTCGCCTGGAGCCGTGTCCCCGGCGCACCCGAGCACCTGCCGCTCTTCCATCTCCACACCGGCGACGTGCGCGGCCTCGCCGCCCGCCTCTCGTGCGACCAAGCCATCGCCGGCGAGTCCGCCTTCAGCCTCGGCATGCTCGCGAACTTCACGCCGAGCCTCGAGCGCGACGGCCCCGCCGCCTACCCGCGCCTCTTCTGGGAGGCCGGCCTCGTCGGCCAGTCGCTCTACCTCGAAGCCGAAGCCCTCACCCTGCGCGCCACCGGCATCGGCTGCTTCTACGACGACCAGGTGCACGCCGCGCTCGGCCTGCGCTCGCGCACCTTCCAGTCGCTCTACCACTTCACGATCGGCGGCCCGGTCGACGACCCGCGCATCACGCAGGAGCCCGCCTACGCGGAGCTGCGCGACTGAAGCCGGGCCGCTCGTGCCGCCGACGGATGACGAAGTGCACTGAGTAATTTTGCTCAGTACGTCTCGTTCGCCAAGTCGCTCGGCGCGTCGCCCCATGAACGGATGAAGCGGTCCGACGAGCCCAGCGGACCGCGACCACCGAGTTCGACGATCGGCTCTTCGACTCCGGACAACGTGGTCCACGCGTACCGCGCGATCGATATCGATGCGCGGTGGAACCACGCATACGGCAGATTGGCGATCACGACCGCGAGTGCGATCGACGCGAGGCGCCGCGAGCACGACGACGAGCAGCGTTCGCTCGCGCGCCACCTCTCGCCCAAAGCCTCGACGACGATCGGGGCGCGAAGTGTCGGCGCGCGCGCATCTCGTTCGTCGCTGCGCGACGCGCTCGATCGGCTGCCGAACTCACTCGCGTTCATCGAGCCCACCGAACGACGTAGTACCAGTCGTCGTGCGCGGGGCAATAGTACGCGAGTGATTGCTCGGTGTCCGCGCGCGGCGGCAGGTCGAACACCTCGTCGGCGAAGACCACACGCGCTCTGCCTTCCGCGTCGTACGACTCGGCGCGGACGAACGAGCGGCGCGACGAGGAGATGGGGTCGTCGAACAACTCGACGAGCGTTTCCTCGGACGATGGTGCGTGCAGCGCGAGGCGCCAGTCGACGAGTTGCGAGACGTACCAGGTGCGCGGCAGGAACGCGACGGTGAGCCACGCCGCGACGCCCAGAGCGACGTGTGCGCCGAACCGTCCGAGGAAGTTGAACGCGGACCCACGCTCCCGCGTGATGAACACGAAGACGACGAACGCGATCCAAACTCCCAGCGCGCCTTCGACGACGGCGAACAACAAGCTTGCGAGCAGCTCACCCGGCAAGAGCGTGAGCCATCCGACGAGCGACACGGCCGCCGGTACGAGTACCCAGCGCGCGTGGTCGAGCCGCCACACCGGTCGGTCGTTGGTCGTCGAGCCTCGCACCATGGCTCGCGATTCGACCACACAACCGAGGTCGCGTGGTATCCGAGGCCGACAGTGCCGTACACCTCACATGTCGAAGATGACCAAGTAGAACCAGTCGTCCCAGACGTGGAAGCTCGTCGCCGAGTGGCCGCTCATGCGAGGTTCGTGCTCCGTCCTCTCCTTACGGCATTCGTAGCTGCGACCCCGGTAGGTCACGAGCGCGACATCGCTCGAGATCCATCGTTCCGCACGCACGAAGCGGTCCGATTGGCCGATGGCGCCGCGGCTCTCGATCTCGACGACGTCAGCATCGGAGTGGGCGAGGTGGATGACGGCATGCGCGTGGATCTGCGCACGGTGCCACATGGACATCGGCGAGGCGACGATCGCCGTGGTCGCGAAGATGGACGCGGCGATCGGGAGAACGGTACGGCGCCACGTGTTGCGTCCAACCAGCGCCGCGACGATCGCAACACCGGTCACGACGTACACGAAGAGGAACGGCAGCCACCACAGAGCCAACTTGCCCCAGACGTACATGTTCGACGACCACCAGTCGGCGGGCGTCCAACTGAGTCGCTCGACCAACGCGAAGACGGGCCCGACGAAGAGCCAGAAGCGCAACGCTACCGCGCTCGCCAACGAGTCGCCGATGTCGTCGAGAGACGGATCGCGAAAGCGCTCCGGCGTTGTACGCGCGGGGTCGTTGGTTCTCGAGTCGTTCACGTGTCCCACCAGAAGACGTAGAACCAGCCGTCGTACGCGGGGCACGAGAACCGCGGCGTGAATCCGCGGCCGTTCATGTCCTCCCAACTCGCGAAGGGCTGCAGCACGTACTCGCGTTCGCGGTGACGAGCCGTTGCTCGACCTGCATCGTCGTACGCGAGTGCTTTGAGCCAGGCCCCCGTGCCGCCCAAGACACCGCCCTGAATGAACTCGTAGGAAGTTGCTTCGCGCGGAATGTCCGCGAGAGCGAAGCGCACGTCGACGAGCAGAGAAACGTGACCCGGACGGTCGATCTGCATGATGCTCCACGTCGAACCGGCTCCGAGCACACCACAGACGGTCGCGATCTTCACCACGCGCACGCGCTCGCTGCGCACGACGACGAGGTGGAACAACGTCCCGAACATCCCGGCGACGAAGACGAACATCGCGAACCAGAACCCGAGCGGCACCCACAGAAGGTCTTCGCCGGGCAGCAGCCAGCCCTTCCAATACAGCGCGTACACGAAGGGCGAGAACGCCCAGAACGGCACCCACCCGTAGTCGAACAGCGGAGTCGGACGCGCAACGTGCGAGCGCGTCGTCGGAACATCCCCTGCGTGTGCGTCAGACATTGATGCGCAAGAGCGCGAACCCCTCGCGCACCTGGCTCTTCAACTCGTGCCAGCTCGAGACGCTGGTGAGGCGGCTCCAGAGGTAACTGGGGCGCAGATAGAAGCGGCGCACCAGGCGCTTCTTCAGGGCGAGCATCTTCGCGCGGTCGAGGGTGCTCGTCGGGAGGAAGGCGCTCGCACCGCCCTGGTCCATCACGAGGTCCTCGGTGGAGGCGAGGCCGAGGTCGACGGCGCGGCTGCGGAACGGCGTGCCGAAGCGGGGCACGGCCATGTTGAGGGACATGAAGTCCATCGGCAGGCGCAGCGCGAGGTCGAGCGTGCGTGTCAATGTCTCTTCGGTTTCCTCAGGGAGTCCGATGATGAACGTGCCGACCGTGCGCAGGCCGTGTTTCTTCGCGCGCGCGAACGCGGCTTCGATCTGCGTCGTGTCGTAGCCCTTCTTGTAGACGGCGAGGAGTTCCGACTCGCCGGTTTCGACGCCCATGATGACCGTGTGGCAGCCGGCGCGGCGCATCGCGCTCAGCAACTCGTCGGTCGCCGTGTCGGGACGCGTGAAGGCGGTGAAGGCGAGGTCGCCGCGGCGCTCGAGTTCGGCGCACAGTTCGAGTCCGCGCGCCTTCACGACGCCGAACGTCTGGTCCATGAAGAACAGCTCGCGTACGCCGCGCGTGCGCAACGCGTCGATCTCTTCGAGGACGTCGGCGACGGGGCGCGTCTGGAAGCCGAGCGTGCCGATGACGCAGAACGTGCACGGGTACGGGCAGCCGTAGTCCGACAGCACCGTGGCGAACGGCGCACTGCGCGCGAACGAGAAGTGGTAGCCGTCGGTCGGGAACAACTCGTGGCGCGGGCGCGGCACGCGGAACGCGCCTTTGCGCGACTTGCGTTCCACGCGGCGCAGGCGCAGCGGGGCGCCGCTCGCGTCGCGCACGGTCATGTCTTCGATCGCGTGTTGGTGCTCGGGCCCGCGCAGGTGGTGGAGCACGTCCGCATTCGCGAACACGTGCAGCACGGCCTCGAGCCACGGCTCGTCGCGCATGCGGCCCTCACTGTCCTCGTGGAGCACGTCGCCGATCGCAATCACCCGCACGCCGCGCGCCGCGACCTCCGCGAGGAACACACGGTCCTCGTCCCAACTCACCGAACCGACGAGCGACACCACGACGTCGGGCGCGATCGACGCGATGCGCGCGTGTGCGGCGCTCGGGTCGAGGCGCTCGGCCATGCAGTCGAGGACGTGCGTCTCGTGTTCACTCGCGACGGTGCCCGACAGCACGACGAGATCGACCGGGTGGAACAGGTAGTTCGACTTGGTCGTCTTCGAGCAGAAGTAGTCGCGGATGTAGGTCCGCTGCCCGGGTGGGTTGAGCAGGAGGACGCGCATCAGCCGGTCGTGTGTTCGCGCTCGTGGCCGCGCGGCGCGTCGTTGC
>JBIKNC010000353.1:0-2947 GCA_044358925.1 Planctomycetota bacterium
CCGCTCGCTCCCGTGCGGAAGCGGACGTCGCTTCCGAGCACGCGGTACTCGGTGTCGGGCGCGAGGCCGTCCACCGCGGCGTCGTGCGTCACTCCATCGCCGGGCCACGGATAGGCGAGCGGCGCGAGCGTGTCGGGCGCGTCGGCGGGCACGACTTGGAACCAGCCGGAAGGCTCGCTGCCGCGCCAGTCGAAGTTCGGGCCGAAGACCACCGTGGCAGCGGGTGCGAGTTCGATGCGCGCCGTCGCGCCGGGCACGACGTTGACGCGCGTCGAACCGAACAACGAGACGGATTCGTCGTCCTCGAATGGCGTCTGCGTTCCGAGCGACGCGAAGATCTCCCAGGTGCCCGGGTCGAGGCTCGCGCTCGCGCCGCGGAGGTCGCGGTTCGCATCGAGCGTAAATGCGGTCGGCAGGTCGATCGTGCGCACGTCGTCTCCGTTGACGTCGATGTCGCTGTCGACGCGGCGCGCGAGCGCGCGCACTCGAAGGAACGATGATCGCGAGACGCCTGGCGCGACGAACTCCACGGGCACACGCAGCGACGTCGCGAGACACAACGTCGCTTCGATCGTGAGCGGGCCCGCGAGCGCATGGCGCGTCGCACAGCGCCACTCGACGAAACGCAGGCTCGCGGCGGCGGCTTCGGGCAGTTGCGGTCGATCGAACGCGATGAAGAACTCGTCGCCCAGGATGCCGCGCAAGACGAGTGGCTCGAGGACCTTGGCTGTGGCGGAATCGAGTTCGCTCGCGGTCGCTTCGAAGCCCGAGTGATCGAAACGCCACGACGTCTCGCGCAGCGCTCCGCCGAGCAGCGTCTCGTCGATCACGCCATCGATCTCGACGCGCGGCACGATCGTCACGTCCACGCCGTCGTTCGGAGCGAGCACACCCAGGTCGTGTGTTTCGCCGGAGTGGACCTCGAAGGCGCGCGCGACGCGCACGTGCGCGCCGCTCGCATCGCGCCAGGTGATGGCGGCCTGCCACGCACCCGGTCTCACGTCGTCGAAGCGAAACTCGCCGCCGCTCAGCTCGCGCAGGCTCTCGCAGGCGACCCACGTGCCGTCGTCGGAACGCCACGCGAGTTCGACGACCCCGTCCGTCGCACCGCCGGGCAGCGCGCCGATGACGTCCGCGCTGCCGAGGAGGCGCAGGGTGATGACGCGCAGCTCGCCGGGTTCGAGCACGATCGGTGCCGGACTCTCGCCGAACGCCGAATCGGGGTCGGCTGGCTCGAACACGACGTGACTGGGCGCGCGGTGGTGCAACGTCAACTCGCAACCGGCCGGCAACCCGGTGATCAACTCGCTCGCGCGAACATCTTCGTGGAAGCCGACACACAGGAGCGGACTCCAGATCGCCGTTCGATCGTCGACGCGCGTCGTCAGCTTGCGCCACTGTTCGCGGAGCTTGGGGGCTTGGTGGATGCGTTCGAGATCGTTCGCGTACCACTGCGCGAAACTCCAGAGGTCGCGCGCATCGAAGTTCACGCGTCCGTCCGGTTCGTCGCGTCGCGTCATCACCTCGATGTCGATGCGACCGAGCGTCCCCAATCGCTGGAGCGGTGACAGCCCATCGAATTCATCCCAGGAACTCTCCAGCGACAATTCGACGACCTGATCGACACTCGTCCCCGCGCCTTCGGCGACGATTTCGAAGCGCACCGCGGCACTCGGCGAAAGCGGCACGAGCACGGGCTGGTCGCCGGCGAGCGCGGCAGCGAGCTCGACCAGCGCCGGGACGTGAGCGGGCGCGTCGACGACCACGAAACCGGGCGCGGCGAGATCATTCGATTCGAGCGGCTCGTCGAGCGTGCGCCAGTTCGGCGCGATGTCCATGTCGGCGAGCGCGACCGGCGCATGCGCGACGCGCACGTCAGTGAGCGCCACGCCGCTCAACGCGTCGACCGGCCGCAGCACGTCGCTCCAGCGCAGCGCGCCCGCCTCGCCGACGGCGGCGGCGCGGCGCGGTTCGTCGCTCGGCGCGGCCTCGGCGAGCGCCGCAGCCCGCGGCCGGTCGGAACTCGCGAGCACGACATCCGCCGCTGCGCGGGGCGCTTCGTGTGCAACGTCGTGCGCTCCGGGACGGCGCTCCGCCGCTCCGTCATCACCGACGAGCGCGACGAGCACCAACACCGCGACCACCGCCGCCACCGCTGCGAGAACGACGCGCAGCCACCGCGCACCAAACCGCGCGCTCACGGCAGATCCTCGTCCTCCTTGGCGCCCGGCTCGGTGCTCGCGTGCGACATGCCCGCGGTCAGCGTCACGCGCAGCACGTCCTCGGCGCTCCAGTCCATCGGCGTGACCCACGACTTCGGAATCAGCAGCATGTAGCCGCCGATCTGGTAGCTCATCGGCAGATACACCGCGACGCGCCCCTCGTCGCGCTCGTCGCCTGTGAGTTCATGCGCATCGTCGCGCGTCTGGAAACCGATCAGCGACGCGTCGAAGCCCGGCACCGAGACGCGCACGGCCGAGTGCGGGCGGCGGTCCTTCGCCGACGTCGCGAGCAGCCGCATGAGGTCCTTGAGCGGCCCGTAGATCGTCTTGACGAGCGGCAGCTTCTCCAGAAGGCTCGTTCCGAACGCGTATAGCCGCCGCACCGCGAACGACTGCATGACGACGCCCGCCGCGAACACGAGTGCGAAGCCGAGCACGACGCCGGTGCCCGGCACGTACAGCCCTTCGCCGAGCACGCGCCGCGCGAGTGCGCCGAGCGACGCCTCCGCCGTGGTGGCGAGCCACCACAGGACGTACAGCGTGAGCGCGATCGGCAGGATCGCGACGAGCCCGCGCACGAAGACTCGGCCGAGCGAGGGGAACGCCATGGACGGGAGAGTAGCGCGCGGCTGTGCTCGGCTGAGAATACGGTGCCGTAGCAAAAAACCTCACGCGGCGGGGGGGGCCGCCCACGGCGCGTGGGCGGCGGGGGCGCGGGGACGCGA
>JBIKNC010000297.1:0-4645 GCA_044358925.1 Planctomycetota bacterium
GCCAAGGCGCGCACCGTGATGCGGGCAGGCTGGCAGTTTTTGGTACGACACCGTACTGCCACGCGTCGGACACCGGACGCGTTAACGTCACTGCGTCACGATCGTCACCACGTCCGTCAGACGGATGGTGCCGACCGTCGGGCTCATCGTCAGACCGACGGCGCGGAACGTGAGGCCGGGCGGCAGACCGTTGACGAGCGCCGGCGTGTTCGCCACCCCGTTCGGTTGGATCGGTGCGACGAGCGACGGAATGAGATTGATGCCGGCCGCCGTCAGCGCGTCGTACGCGAGGCCGACGTCGCGTAGGTCGGGCAGCACCAGCGAGCCCTCCGCCGCCGTGAATCCGACGCCGATGAGGAGGAGCGTCGCGTCGCCTTCGACCAGGTTCTCGCCGCGGAAGCTGATGAACGGCCCCTTGGGCGCGAAACCTTGCGGAACGAGGGTCGGCGGCCGCACGCCGCCCGAGTACGCGCGATTGGTGCCGCCCGCGCCGCTGTCGACCAGGAACGCCGCCAGCACGTTGTCGTAGGCCGGATCGAACGCGATCGACGCGTTGTCGACGTCGCGACTGTTCTGTGAGTCGTGGATGCGTGCGACCGGCTGCCACGTGAGGGCGAGGTCTTCGGTCGTCCGCGAGCTCAGCGACTGACGCACCGGGCTGTCCGACAGCCATGCCACCGCGACCTGAGCTCCTGCGCCCGCGAAACGCGGAAAGGCCGCGTCGCCGGCCGTGAGCGCGGTCTCGGTCGCCGAGCCGCCCGCGATCGGACGGCGCCAGACGTAGAGCTGGTCGCTGTTCCCGAGGGCCGCGCGGTTGTCCGTCAGCGCCACGAGGACCACGGCCTGTCGCACCCACACGTCGATGTAGTCGACGTCGACCGTCGACGGATCGCCGCCGCCGATGCGCTCATCCGCCGAGAAACTCGCGCCGCCGTCGAGTGAGATCGCGAGGCGCACTTCTTCGTTGTCCGGATGCGTGCGCTCTTCGACCCAACCGACGACGACCTGATCGTTGTGGGCGCGCACCTGCAGCCCGAACTCACCGGGGGCATCGGCGTTGCCCAGGTCGGCGGTGTCGGTCGTGTCCAGGGCCAGACCCGTTCCGAAAGTGAGCCCGTGGTCGAGGCTGCGCGAGTGGCGGACGCTGTAACGGCCGGCGCCGTTCGCGGCGTCGTCCTCCCAGACCACGTGCAGGCGACCGTTCGCGATCGCCATGGCGAACTGATCGACGTCGATGCCGTTCGCCGAGTCGCCCGCCAGTTGCTGCGGCGTGTTCCACGTCGCGCCGCCGTCGAGCGAACTCGTGATCCACAGTTCCTCGTCGGCCGTCACGGACGGCGCGACGCGCATCGCGACGTGGAGTCCGTCGCCGAAAGGTGTCGGGCCGCTCGCGATGCGCATCGCGTTCAGCTCACCGTTGCCACCGTAGGGATGCGGCACGGCGACGTCGGTCGCGCCGAACGTGGCCCCGCCATCCGTCGAGACGTTGAAGTACACGCTGTTCGACGCCGGAGCGCTGCGGTCGTCGATCCAGAACACGTACGTGTTCGCTCCCGCGCGTTGCACCGAGTCGGACTGCGTGACCTTCAGCGCGAACTGCGGATCGCGGTCGACGCGCACGGGCGGGCCCCACACGACGCCGCGACCGTTCGAGCGCACCGCCCAGACGCGCGAGACTCCGTTGTCGATCTCGGAGAAGGCCGCGACCGTCGTGTCGAACGCCGTCGCGATCGAAGGCGGAGCCGCCACGCCGCCGAGCGCCGGGCCGAGCTCCTGCGGCGAGCGCGGCGCGACGTTCTGGGCCTCGGCTCGCGCTGCGATCGCAGCGAGCAGAACCAGGGCGCGGATCGACGTGGCGACGGACATCGGGCTGCTCATGGGAGCACGATCGGGCCGATTCGACCAGTGGAGCGGCGAGCCCGATCGCCGCGGCCTCGTATCCTCTCGCGCCCCGATGGCACCCTCCGCGTCCTCGCGCATCGACGTCGCCGCCGTCCAGGAGCGCCTCCTCGACCTTCAGGACCGCATCTGCGCGGCCATCGAGGCCCTCGACGGCGAGGCCCAGTTCCGCCGCGACGAAATCGGCCGCGAGCGGGGCGGCTCGTCCCGGCCGCGTGTGCTCGAAGGCGGGCGGCACGTCGAGAAGGCGGCGGTCAACTTCTCCCACACGGTGGGGGCGAAGTTGCCGCCCGCGGCCACCGAGCGCCGTCCGCAGCTCGCCGGGCGCTCGTTCGAGGCCGTCTCGGTCTCGCTCATCGTCCACCCGCGCAACCCCTACGCTCCGACCTCACACGCCAACACGCGGCTGTTCGTCGCGCGCGGCGACGCCGGCGAGCCCGACGCGTGGTGGTTCGGCGGCGGCTTCGACCTGACGCCGATCTACGGCTTCGACGAGGACTGCGTGCACTGGCACCGCGTCGCGCGCGACCTGTGCGCGCCGTTCGGCGCCGAGCTGTACCCGCGGTTCAAACGCGACTGCGACACGTACTTCTTCCTGCCGCACCGCCGCGAGCCGCGCGGCATCGGCGGGCTGTTCTACGACGACTTCGACGAGCTCGGCTTCGAGCGCTGTTTCGCGCTGCACCGCGCCGTCGGCGACGGTTACCTGGCGGCGATCGTGCCGATCCTCGAGCGGCGCGTCACGACGCCCTATGGCGATCGGGAGCGCAGCTTCCAGTTGCTGCGCCGCGGCCGTTACGTCGAGTTCAACCTCGTACACGACCGCGGCACGAAGTTCGGCCTGCAGGCGGGCACGCGCACCGAGTCGGTGCTCGCCTCGCTGCCGCCGCTCGTGCGCTGGGAGTACGAGTACCGCGCGGAACCGGGCTCACCCGAGGAGCGGCTGCTCGAGCACTTCCTCGTGCCGCGCGACTGGCTGGCGCAAGTGGCGCCGCCGCACTGAGCCGAGCACGCGCTGACACGCGGGCGCCGGGCGGCGCACGACTCGAACCGGCGATCGCGATCGGGGCGCGTCGTCCGAAAGTTCGCGCTCGCGACCTCCGAAAAGGCTGCGTAGTCTCGCCGCCCTCATACGGCGCCGCCGCCCGACCGACCCGTGCGGCGCAACCGCCCGAACCGAACCACCATGAATCGAACGCTGACCACCTCCTTCGCCGCAGCCGTCTCGTTGGGCCTGATCGCCTGTGGCGATGGAGCGGGCACCGACTCGAAGTCGGCGACTTCCAAGGCCGGCTCCGGCGGCGGCGCGATCGGCGGTCTGATCGCCGCACGCAACGAAGACGTCTCCGACTCGGCCGCGTTCGTGATCCTGCGCCCCGGCAAGCCCGGCGAGCCGTGGTCGTCGGAGCGCGTGCAGGGTCCGAAGGGCCCCGCCGATCTGTGGGTCGGCAAGCGCAACTCGGACGGCTCGTCGGTGTTCCGCACGCTCGACGTAGCGCACGGTCCGCTCGACACGGCGCTGCGCCTCGTGCCGCACGACGAGGTCTGGCGCCTGGAGCCGATCGAGGGGCTCGCGCTCGCCGATTGCACCTGGCCGATGCGCACCAAGGACGGCGCCGAGGTGCCGGCGACGAAGTCCTACCAACTCGCGACGGGCAACGTGTTCCACAAGGCCATGTGGTTCGAGCCCGTGCACGGCGAGCCGGGCATCCTGACGATCTCGGCGAACGTTCCGAAGCTCGCCATCTGGCGCAAGGGCGGCGCAGGTTGGACGAAGGAGACGCTCTGGACCGCCGTCGTCGGTGACGTCGAACAACGCCTGCGCGACGTCGAAGTGGGCGACGTCGACGGCGACGGTCAGGACGAACTCGTCGTCGTGACGCACGATCGCGGCGGTGTGTACGTGCTCGAGCAGACGCCCGAGGGGATGGTCGCCGAACGCATCGCGAGCACCGACGAGGCGATCTGGATCCACGAGGTCGAGATCGGTCAGGCCGACGGCGACGCGGCGCTCGAGTTCTTCACGACGCCGTCCGAGCCGAACCGCTTCGACGGCAAGGAGCAACGCGGCCGCATCGATCGCTACGACTTCGTGGACGGGAAGTACGTCGCGAGTGTGATCGAGGACGATCCGGCCTCGCACGCGAAGGAGATCCTCGCGTGTGACATCGACGGCGACGGGCGCGTGGAGATCTTCGCGGCGCTCGAAGCGAAGGAGCTGCGCCCCGACATGACGTCGAACTACCCCGGTTACCTGAACATGTACGCGATCGCCGCGGACGGCAAGGTGACGCGCACGGTCGTCGGCGACCTGATCGGTGCGATGTGCCGCTTCCTGTCGTTCGGCGACACCGATGGCGACGGCGTGGCGGAGATCGTCGCGTCGACCTCGAAGGACGGCATCCTCAGCTTCCAGATGAAGAGTGGCGCCTGGCAGCGGCGCAAAGTCGCGGGTGGCTTCCGTTCGAGCGGCTTCGAGCACGCCACGAACGTCGTGGACGTGACCGGCGACGGCATCCTCGACATCGTCGCGGGCAGCGACATCGAGCAGAAGTACTCGGCCTTCACCTACGACGCCGCGAAGGGTCGTTGGGAGCAGATCGAGCTGTGCAAGGTCGACATCAAGAGCTACCTGACGTGGGGCCTGATGCCGTTGCCCGCGGGCCGTTGACGCGTACGGTGTCAGACACCGGATCCGTCACGGCAGAGGCGAAGTGCGGAAAGGAAGGACCGCGACGAGGGGCGC
>JBIKNC010000088.1:0-16493 GCA_044358925.1 Planctomycetota bacterium
ACTCGCGCGGAGACTGCATGCGCGCCATCCTCGCCCGCCCATGTCGCTCGGATCAGGCAGCAATCTCCTCAACGACGAGATCGTCGGGCGCATCGGCGGCGCGCGACCATCCGAGCGGCGCGCGGATCTTCGGCGTCGATCAAGCGGAAGGTGTGTACCTCCTCGTGCTCGAACTCGTACCGGGCGGGTCGCACGAGGAGCGGTTGAACGGTGAAGGTGCTCGACAAGCGCGTCGACATCTGGGCCTTCGGGTGCGTGCTGTACGAGTGCCCGACAGCGAAGCGCGCGTTCGTCGTGTGAGACGCTCTCAACCGCCTTCAGAAAGTCGGCGTGACCATGGAGCCGGAGCTGTCATTCTCGGAGCCGGTCGAGGTCGCGAACTTCGAGGAGCTGCACGTCGAGTTCTGGGACGTCCTGTCGGAAGGCACCTTCTTGGTCGGCGCGAAGGAGGACAGTGCCGGCGAGGTGCGGCGCTTCGATCCGGTGTTCGACTGGAGCGAGCACCTGAAGGCGCAGATGGCGGCGGGGCGCTGACGGTCGAACGAGTACGGTGGCGTGCGCGTTCGAGTCCGCCGGTACCACTCACACAAGGCCACCGACCGAACACGCGATGACACACACCCCGCACGACGAGCCTCGAGCAACTGCGCCGGCTGCACGGCGTGCCCTGAACATCGTCGTCGTCGCCGCGCTCAGCACACTCGCCGCGTTTGCGATCGCGGCGGCTCAAGACCGACAGCTCGGCGACGAGCCGCTCGCCATGATCGGCGTCGGCTGCGTGTTCGCCGGCGGCGCGAGTTCCATGCGCGTCGGGCGGCCGCTGTTCGTCGGGCTCGCAGCGATGGCCGGGTTCCCTGTCGCGGCGCTGGTCGACATGGTGCGCAACGGCGGACACAACTTGTTCCCGCTCGAGTTCGCGCTCTACGCGGTGTACGGCGGACTCGGCGTGTTCGTCGCGCTGATCGTCGGAGTCCGGCGAAAGTGAGCGGTGTCGTCGTGATCGGGACGCGTGGGTCTGGCGCTCATGACGCTCGCACGTGAGACTCTCGCGCGACCGACCCCCATCGATCCCATGAGTACACGACCTGCCCTTTTGGAGATGCCGGCCAACGTCGTTGGCGGCGCCCAGTACCAGCACCTCGCGTACGTCGACGCGTACGACGCTCTGCTGAACATCGACTACGCGTTCGTCGCGTACAAGGAAACCGACAGTTACGGGTGGCGCGTGCGCATCAAGTCGTCGCAGACGGCGGGCGCGGTGTTCGAGCCGGACGCGATGCGCAGCAACGCGCGGTCGACCGGCGCGCAGGGGAAGCCGTGGTTCCAGTGGGGGTACAGCTTCGATCCGAGTGCGAGCGACCCGCGCAACATCCAGTTCCGCGTGCACGTGAAGGACGGCGCGCCGAAGGAGATCGAGATGCTCGTGCAGTTGCGCAAGGCGGACGGGTCGGCGGACGCGGCCAAGTCGGTCAAGTTCGCGTGGCCGGCGTGAGCGCGGCGGCGCGCAGCGCACGGCTGTGAACCCGATCGACATCGAGACGCTGGCGACAGTGCTCCAGGTGGCGAGTGTCGTCGTCGGTGTGCCGTCGCTCGCGGCGGTGGTCATCAGCGCGAGCGTGGTGCTGCGCGGGCGCGGCGCTGCGCAGAGCAACGTGCGCACGGGCACCGAGTTCGGTCCGAACCCCGACGCCATCCTTCTGATGCTGCAAGGCATGACGAAGGCGGCGGGCGCGCTCGGGCGCGTCGGCGGAGCGCTCGCCAAGCTTCTCGTGCGCGGCCTCGCGATCGTCGGCGTATTCGGGCTCGTTCTGGCGGGCGCGTGTTGGTCGACTGGTGCGGGCCTCGCCGAACACGCGGCTTGGGCACCGCTCGCCGCCGGTGTCTTGATCGTGCTCGCGCTCGTGCCGGCGGCGGTGCTCACGCTGTCGCTGCGCGGCCTCTTCCGCGTGACTGCGCTGGCGCTGCTCGTCGTGTGTGTTCTCGGCCTGCACGCCCTGTGGGGCGGGTACGGCAGCTCTGCGGTTTGAACCAACATCCACTCGCCCCATGAACGGAGCCCTCGAACTCGCCCCGCGCAGCTTCCCGGACCGCATCGCAGCGCTCGGATTCACGGCGACGCTGCCCGTCGACTGGATCAGCCACGAGCTGCCGAACGAGGAGCCGAACTTCGGCGACCCGACGTCGTTCGTGCCGCTCGCGGTCGTGACCGCGCCGCACGCGGCGATCGTGTTCGCGTTCGTCGCGCGGCCGGCGTTCGACGACGGGACGCTGCACGACTGGGCGCGCTTCCTGCTGGAGCACAACCAACTGCAGCCGCGCGCGATCGGGAGCGAGACGGTCGCCGGCGTGCCCGCGGTCGTCGGCGAAGCGACGCAGGAGTCCGAAGTCGGACCGCTGGTGGTGCGCTTCGCGTTCTTCGAGGACGGCGGGCGGCTCGTCAACGTGACGCTCACGGCGCCGGAGCTGTTCGCCGACTCCGTGCGCGCGGCGTGGTTCGCGATGCTGCAGTCGTTCACGCTCGAATCGCCGCGCGGTTCGCGCTTCGCGAGTGATGGGAGTCTCGCGGCGAGCGGAGCTGCGCCTGCTGCCGGACATGCGGCCGCTGCCGCCGCGTCGACGCCGTCGAGCGCCGCAGGTTCGGCTCCAGCGGCCGAGCCCACACCGCTCCTGACGCCCGACGAACTCGTCGCGCTCGCGCTCGCCGACGACACGTCGTCGCTCGACCCCGAACTCGAGTTCAACGCCAACCTGCGCAACCGCGGCGTCGGCTTCACGGCGCGCATCGCGCGCACGGACGCGGCCAGCAAATCGGTCATCGTCGGCGCGGGCGCCGTCGAAGGCTTCTTCCGCGTGCCGTTCGGCTGGCACGTGATCGACGACGGCAAACGCGCGCTCGTGTTCGATCCCGCCGGGCACATTCAGGTGAACCTGAACCTGCGCCGGCACGCAGGCGCGTCGACCACGGAGTACGCGGAGCAGCTCCTCGTCCAATACCTCGAACAACAACCCGAGCTGCCGACGATCCGCCACGTGCTCGCCGGCATCGCGGTCTCGGCGGTGCGCGGCGTGCGCATCGGCGACGAGACGCTCGACCAGTTCTTTCTCGTGCGCGACATCGGGCGCGCCGCCGGGAGTGACGGCCTGTATCTGGTCGTGAAGGTGAGCGCGACCGCGGAGCACTGCGCGCGCGCCATGGACCTGGCGGGCGACATCACCGCGACGTTCCAAGTGCCGGGCGCGTGACTCACCCATGGCCTGCACGATCGACCACCTGCGAGTCGACCAACGCGTGGTCGTCCTGCGCGACTTCACGGACCTCGCAGGTGTCGTCGTGCGCGCCGGCGAGGCGGCGGTCGTGCGCGGACTCGGCCTCGATCACGCGCAGATGGAGATCTGGATCGAACTCGAGCGCGGCGCGGTGCGCGAGCGGTTGCGCTTCGCTCTGCGCGCGACCGATGGGCCGCGGAACGGCCACATGAAGGCGTACTTCGAGGTGGTGGAGGCGAGTGTCGACGAGCCGGTTGTTGCCGTGCCCGTGCCCGCCGCATCGCTCGCACAACCGGAACGCGAACGTGCCGCCCCTGTGCAGTCCGTCCGTCGAACACACGACGCGCGTCGCGTCGCCCAGGCACCGCACGACACCGACCTCGGCGAGCGGCGCGTGGCGTGCGACTGCGACGCGGCCTTCCACCGCGATCTCCTGTCGGCGCGCGGCGACCTCACCGTCGCGGCGTGTCTGAGCTGCGCAGCGGTGACGTGCTCGCGCACGGTGGGCGACGACGGCCGCTTCACCGGCGACGGGTGGCAGAAGAACATCGCGGTCGCGTTGCCCGACGCCGTGCACGCGTGGATCGGAGGCTGGCCGCGCGTGAAGGTCGACCACACGACGCACGTGCGCTGGCCGATGAGCGCCGATCTCGTGCGCTACAGGACGCTCCACTACCCGGCGGATCTGCGTTGCGACGATCTCGCGCGTCTCGCGGAGATCGAAGCGGAACTCGCGCGCGAACAGGCCGGCCGGTCGTGGGGTGAACGATTGCGAGCGACGCAGCGGGTCGCCGCTCCGCCGCCCGCGGGTGTGCCGGAGCAGTTGCGCGGTTACGAATTGCTCTGGCACGCGCTTCAGCTCACGCCGCAGAGCGACGTCGAAGTGCTGCTCCACCACGCGCAACTGCGCAGTCCCGGCAGCGACGTCGCGGCCGAGCTGGTGCGCGCGCGCCCGGACGTGTTCGACATCGTCGCGGCCGCGCTGCGCAGCGACGATGCGACGCGGCGCGGCGCCGGCTTCGCGATTGCGCGCGACTGGCGCCCGGTCGATCCGCGCATCGAAGCGTTGCTGGTCGAGTTGCTCGAAGGACTCTCACTCGAGCCTTTGCCCCACAGCCCGATGTTCGTCGCGGGCCGCGGGCGCGGTGAGATGTTGCTCCTTCTGATCGCCGAGCTGCACCTCGCGACGCCGAACATGCTCGCGGTTCTGCGCGCGCTGATGCGCACGCTCGCGCGCCACGACGACTTCTTGACCGACTGCGTGCGCATCGTCGTGAGGGAATTGAACGCGACCTCCCACTCGAACCCATGAGCTGGCCGTCCTCCATCGGTGTCGGTGCCCTGAGCGCCGCGCTCGGCCTCGTGTGCGCCGGCCTGATCGCACAAGCCTGCGTCGGCTGGTACCGCGTCACGAGTTTCGAGGGCCGCTCGGGCTACTTCGTCGTCGCCTCCGCGCTCGCGGGTGCGGCGGCCGCGTTCGTGATCGGCGTCGTCGTCTCGCGCTTCATGGCCGCGGAGGCGCCGTCGTTCCTGAAGGTGCTCGGCGCGGCGCTCGGAGCCGTGCTCGTGGCCGCGCTCACCGTGCTCGCGCTGTGCCGATTGCTCGCTGACCTCGCACCGACGATCGACGGCAGAGAACTCGAGCTCGAAGTCGAGCTGCGCCTGCCCGCCGCGCTCACACTGCCCGACCCCGCCGTGAGCCCCGCCACCGCGAGCGTGCACATCGCGGGCGGCCGTTCGCAGCCGTTCGGCGTGGTGCGCGCCCTCGAGAGCGTCGTCGACGGCGAGCGACGCGTCGTGCGCGTGTCGGTGCCGCTCGACACGAGCGCCGCCGACAAGCAGTTGTGGGTGCGCTTCCCTCCAACCGTCGACGTGTTCTTCCCGCTGCCGCTGGGCGCAGTGCCGCAGGCGAGCGACCGCGAGTGGAGCGCGTGGGTCGCCGCGGTCCGTGCCGACGGCGTCGCACCCGACTTGGCACGCCGCGGCGCGCCGTACGAGGCGCGCTACCGCGTGTGTGTCGTCGAGCCCGCGCCGCCCGCACCCGACCCCGAACTCGTGCGCGAGCAGGCCTTCGCAGCGCTCGCGCCCGACGCGCCGCTCTCGGCCTGGTTGCCGTATCTGTTCGAGTCGCCGACCCCGGAGCGCACCGCCGTCGTGCTCCGACGCATCGACGAATGCCAAGGCGAGTTGGCCGAGTTGATCCGCTCGCCTGAGCCGCGCATGCGCGCGTACGCGTTGCGCGCAACCATCTACCCGAAGGAACCAGCGCCCGAGCTGATCGAAGCCGTGCGCGCCGAAGGCCGCGCGATCGCGGACGGCCTGCGCGAGGCCAACACTCTGGCGGCGGGCGATGCGCGCTTCGACGCGCTCCTGAGCGACCTCTCCTCGTGTTTCCGAGATTGGCGCGACGCGTGGTGGGGGCTGTGTCTGCGCCTGCCGCTCGACGGCGCACCGCTGCTGCAGGAGATTCTCGACGTCGCGCGCGCGCGCTCGGACAGTTCGGCCATGCGCGACATCGCGTTCGATGCGCAGGGGATCGTGGAGTCGCTCGCGGAGTCCGCGGCGAAGGAGAAGCCGTGAGCTCGCCCAGCGACGCACCGCTCGGCGCACCGACGAGCGCGACCCACGAGCTGCACTTTCGCGACCGCCGCCCGCC
Organism: Planctomycetota bacterium; assembly: GCA_044358925.1. Lineage (GTDB taxonomy): Bacteria > Planctomycetota > UBA1135 > UBA1135 > Rohdeia. The sequence goes on from JBIKNC010000088.1 coordinate 5,924, forward strand.
GCACGAGGTCCAGTTCGCGCTGGAGCGCGAGTTGATCGCGCTGTTCACCGTCGCGCGCGTCGACGACATCCTGCAGTTCCGCGCGCGCGCCCTCGTGAACGGCGCCACCTACGCTTTCGAGTTGCGCTTCGTCGCGGCGCTCGCCGCCACCAACTGCTACTCGCTGCGCACCGAGTCGTCGTGGGCGCATCAACCGTCGGCGACCCACGCCTACTTCCACGGCACGTTCGCGAGTTGGCTCCAACTGTGGACGCGCGAGTTCGCACCCGCCGAGCCGCCCGCCGCACCCACCAACTCGCCGGAGCGCTACCGCGAACTCGCCGACGCCGCCCTCCTCGCCGAAGCACACCTCGACACCGTCGCGGCGCTCCAGCGCGCCATCGTCGACGGCCTGCGCCGCGGAGCCCGCTTCTCGACCTCGCACAAGGAAGGCGGCACGACCATCACCTGGCAGCGCGACCGCTTCGTCCGCGTCGACCACGGCGAGAACCCCGACCGCCGCGAGTACGCGGACGAGCCGTCGTTCCTCGCGATGTTGCGGCAGTTCCTCCACTCGGACGTGTCGCGCCACGCCGCGACGAAGCCGCTCCCTGAGTTCGACGTGTGGAAGCTGATCTTGCGGCGCATGGGCGCGCCGTGAACATCGGCGGCCGACCGCGAGCCGCTCGAAGAGCGCTTCCATGTGCGGCGCGTCGTCTCTCGCAAGGCGCCTCCTTGCTCTCTCGCGCGTCGCAGAAACTGCGAAGTTCGTCCTCACTCTCGCCGGAGTCGCGCGTAGGCGCGCGCTCACGCGCCTGACGTTCCCCAACCAGTTTCCGTTCGAGGCTCCATGCAGTTCGTTCACCGTGTTTCGAGCCTCGCGGCTCTCGTGCCGTTCGTCGTCGTCGTTGCGACGTGGTTCGCGCCGGCGAACGTGCAGGATGTGGCGGTGCCGGTGGCTCCGGCGGCGAGCGCGGACGAGCGCAGCGCGCTGCTCGAGGCACGGATCGAGGCGCTGCTCGATCAGCACCACGCGCTCGATCAGTTCTCGGGCGCCATCCTCGTCGCGGATGGCGGACGGATCGTCCATCAGAGCGCGCGCGGCATGGCGGATTCGGACTGGGGCATCGCGAACACGCCGGCGACCAAGTTTCGGCTCGCATCGGTGACGAAGCAGTTCACGGCGATGGTGGTGCTGCAGCTCGTTCGCGATGGGAAGTTGGAGCTGGATGCTCCGATCACGCGGTATCTCACTGACTATCCGGCCGAGAGCGGCGATCGCGTGACGGTCCGCCATCTGCTCAACCACACGTCGGGCATTCCGAGCTACACGAACCGGCCCGGCTACTTCGAGAAGGCCTCCAAGCTGCGCTTCGGCGTGCGCGAATTCGTGGCGGAGTACTGTTCGGAGCCGCTCGAGTTCGAGCCGGGCAGCCAGTACAGCTACAACAACTCGGGCTACTTCCTGCTCGGCGCGATCGTCGAGCGCGTCACGGGCCGGACGTACTCGCAGGTCCTCGCGGAGCGCATCTTCGAGCCGCTCGGTATGACGGACAGCGGCGTCGACGATCAGTACCGCGTGATCCCCGGCCGCGCCACGGGCTACGACGACGTCCTCGGCGGGCGGCGCGTGGCGCTGTGGCTCGACATGTCGACACGGTTCTCGGCTGGCGCCGTGTATTCGACGGTCGGCGACCTGTGGAAATGGGATCGCGCGCTGAGCGCGAAGACGCTGCTCGACGGTGAACTCGAGCGCGCCATGACGACACCGGGGCTCGGCGACTACGCGTTCGGCTGGGAAGTCGCAAAGGTGCCTGCGGCGCCGGATGCGAGCGCGGGCGGCGACGCGAGCGTCGTCGATGGAGTCGCCGCCGAACCCGCGCCCGTCGTCCACTACCACAGCGGCAGGATGCCCGGTGTGTCGACGCTCATCTGGCGCGAGCCGACCATCGGGCGCTGCATCATCGTCCTCGGCAACACCTTCCAGACCGCGGCGTTCGCGCTTCGGCAAGGTGTGTCGGACATCCTCGACGGCCGCGAGCCGCAGCCCGTGCGCGCGCGTGGCGACTTCGAGATCGCGCGCATGCTGCTGACGCAGGGCAGCGAGGTCGCGCTCGCCAACTTCGCGAAGTGGCCGCAGAACGTGCGCGACGACTACATGAAGCGCGACATCGCCAGCCTCGGCCACCAGATGCTCGAACAGCAGCGCTTCGACGACGCGATCGCGCTCGGCGAGTTCCTCACGCTGGCCTTCCCCGACGCGCCCGAAGTCTGGGACGCACTCGCTCAGTTCCACCGCGCCTCCGGCGACCGCGAAGCCGCACTCGCGAACTACAAGAAGGCGCTCGAGCTCGACCCGGGAGACGAGGCGCTCCAAGCGAGCGTCGCGGAACTCGAAGGCGAGTAGTGCTCGGCGACTCTGCGACGTCGCGGCGCAATGCGCGCCGTGTCAACGCTTCAGCGGTTCGTGTTCGCGGTCGACGCGCTCTGCCACAGCACGTCGTGGATGCGCCACGAGTCGCCTTCTTGGGTGAGCGGCACGTAGTCCTGGCCCCACACCGCCGTCACTTTCGCGCACGCCGTCTTGTCGCGGACTTCGAAGAGCTCGATCGAGTAGGTCAGGGCGTCGCCCTCCTGACCGTTCTTGTTCCACTGCGCGGCCAGTGCGAACTCATCGGCCGTCATGGGTCTCTCGGTTTGGAACCCGCGGCAAGCGGGGAGGACGCCGGCGGGCGCGGGCAGCAGGAGCGCGGCGAGGAGCCCGTTCTCCATGGTGTGCCGCTCGCGGCCACGGTGCGGTTCGCGGACGTGCGAGTGCGGTGCGCCGCCATGGTCCGTGTCGTTAGGCTACGCCATGAGCCACACCCCGTTCGCGTCACTTCCGCCCGGTCCGTGCTACGCGGTGATCTTCAGCGCGACGCGCACGCCCGGCGACCAGGGCTATGGGCGCATGGCCGACGCCATGGTCGAGATGGCTGCGCGCCAACCGGGCTTCCTCGGCATCGAGAGCGCGCGCGGCGCCGACGGTTTCGGCATCACGGTCTCGTACTGGTCGTCGCGCGAGGCGATCGCGGCGTGGCGCGACGTCACGGAGCATCGCGCGGCGCAGCAGCTCGGCAAGGAGCGTTGGTACGAGCACTTCGAGTTGCGAGTGGCGCTCGTCGAGTCGATGCGTTCGATGGCTCCGGCCGCTGCGCGCTGACAGGCGAACGACACACACCGATCAAGCGCTGACGACGGGCCGCGTGCGCGCGACCGCAACGCGTCGCGGTCGGCGGCTACAGTGCGATGGATGCGAGGCGCTGGTGCGCTGCGCAGCTCCATTCATGTCGATCGCCACCGCACTCGCGCTCTTCCTCGCCCTTCAAGACGGCGGCCCGCAACAGCAGGGCAGCGGCCTGCACGGTTACATCGGGTACGACGCGAGCGAGCCCGCTGACACGGACGCGTTCGGCATGGGCATGGGCTTCTACGCGGCGGCGTGGGCGCTCGTCGATCGGCCGCTCGCGCACTTCCAGATCGGACTCGCGAGCGGGTGGATCCTGCCGGACAACCGCGACAACCGGGACACGCCGCTCGCGCCGGAAGGGACGCTGGCGCGCAGGTGGAAGGAGCGCGGCCCGACGTGGGACAGCGTCTTTCAAACGGTGGAGGGCGGACTCGGTTACTGGCGCGGCAATCGCTTCAGGTACGGGCCGCCCAAGTTCAGCATGAACGCGACGCCGCAGTGCTACGACTACGAGGTCGGCTCGCCGGGCTGGTCGTTCTTCTACGACACGGAGGCGTTGCCCGACGATCGACTCGGCATCGCGCAGCTCAGCAATCGCTTGCTGATCCCGCCGGACGCGCTGCCGTTCGCGGGCGAGCCGAACGGGCAGTTCTTCGGCTACACGTACATGGCGCTGCCGTTCACGGCGCCCGTGCCGAGCGTCGACGGCAAGGCGCCGATCGGTGATCAGGCGTGGACGTGCTTCGTCAGCACGGCCAACTTCAAAGGGCCGATCGCGTACTACATCCCCGAGACGTGGAGCAAGATTGGCGACCTCTTCGATCAGCCGTTCCTGCACGGGCGCGGTCTCGATGCGCGGCGCGGATTGCTCGGCGGCGGCGCGATGGAGATCAACACGGTGCCGCAGCTCGTCGCGACGGCGAAGGACGGCTCGCGTTGGTCGAAGATCCCCGCGCTGTCGTTCCCGGTCGATGCGGACGGGCGAGCGGTGCTCGTGCAGGACGTGACGTACTACAGCAAGGCTGCGCTGTACGACGCGTTCCTCGTGTGGCGCGACGGCGGCCCGGCGCCGAGCGGGCGCTTCGCCGAGGAGGGGAGTTTCGTCGCGACGCTCACGACGAACACACCCGGCTTCGATCAGGACGATCTTCCGATCGAAGGTGTGGCGCAGACTTTCGACACGCAAGTCTTCGCCGACAACACGTGGGGCCTCGTGTGGAAGAGCAGCGCGCACGCTCCCGTCGGTCAGTTCCCGCAGTACTTCCGGCACGTGGACGGCAAACGCGTCGCCGTGGCGCCGGGCGACGTTCCGGCGGAGACCGGGCTGCTCGCGGCCGAGTTCGAGTTGGCCGAACCGGGTGAGCCGTTCACGTCACCGGCCGCCGGCGCGTGGACGAAACCGGGCCGCGTCGCGGGGCCGTTCCAGGTCGAACTGTGCGACGGTTCGCTCGTCACCTACGCGTGGTACCGCTTCGTCGATCAACCTTCGTTCCAGCAGTACGCGTGGAGCGACGCGAAGAAGGCCGCACTACAGGCCTTCGTCGAGCGCATCCACCGCGCGTGGCCGATCGATCGCGACTACATGGCGCCGCCGACGAGTGGCGCGTTGGTCGTTCTCGATCCGGCGCTGATCGTGACTCCGCCCAAGGGCCTCGAGGTCGGCTACGTGCCGATCGTCACGCGGCAGGAGCGCGCGACCAGGTAGCCTGCGGCGATGCCGCCTTTCGTGCACACCGTCCGTCGACTCGCTGTTCGCCTCCTCGCTGCGCTCCTCGTGGTCGCAGTCTGCCCTGCGCTGGTGAATGCGCAAGGCGACGACAAGACGCTGCGCGTGTTCATCTTCGCCGGGCAGTCGAACATGGTCGGCTCGGACTCGCGGGCGCAGGACATCGCGCTCTTTCCGCCCTTCGTCGGGCTCGAGCAGCCGCAGAAGGACGTGAAGTTCTTCTACTGCCTCGGGCGCGAAGAGAAGCGCGAGTCCGACGGCTGGGTCGCGCTCGAGCCGGTGGACGGCGTGGTCGGGCCCGAGCTGAGCTTCGCGCGCCGCGTCGGCGAGAACATCCGCGCGCCGATCGCGATCATCAAATGCGCGGCCGGCGGGACGCATCTCGGCGGCGACTGGAACCCCGACCAGCCCAGCGGCTTCGAGTTGTACCCGTTGACGCTGAGCCGGATTCGTACGGCGCTCGCCGATCTGGAGCGGCGCAAGATCGCCTACCGGATCGAAGGCTTCTGCTGGCACCAGGGCGAGAACGACATGTTCGACGATGGGTACATGGCCGACTACGGCAAGAACCTCGCGAACTTCATCGCGTGCTGGCGGCGCGATCTCATGACGCCGGACCTGCGCTTCTACATCGGCGAGCTGTGCACGAAGACGATCTGGGGCATGGACCTGCGCTCGCAGATGTACGCGATCAGCCTGGGCCAGCGCGAAGTCACCGAGGCCGATCCGCTGGCGGAGTACGTGCCGACGTCGCACGTCGGCGTCGAGATCGGCGGCGGCGCCGGACTGCACTACCACTACGGCACGCTCGGGCAGCTCGAACACGGCGTCAACTACGCCGACGCGTACCTGCGGAACATCGGCAAGCTGCCGGATGTCGCGCGGCCGCTCACGACCTGGCCCTACGAGCCGGGCAGCACGGTCAAGCTCTTCGTCCTGGCCGGGCACCGCAACATGGAAGGCGAGCGCGCTTTCGTGCAGGAGCTGAAGGCCGCGAAGAACGCGGCGCTGCGCAAGGACGATGCGGACATCGCGTTCAAGTACAGCTTGGGCGGCGGTTACAAGATCTCGAACGGTTGGGAGCCGCTCGGACCGGCCGGCTTCTACGACACGTTCGGACCTGAACTCAGCTTCGGCGCCGCGCTCGCGCGCAAGCAGTCGGGCGACATCGCCATCGCGAAGTTCACGCACAGCGGCTCGCAGATCGTCGACTGGACGCCGGCGGGCAGCGAGGCGAAGTCGCGCAACCTCTATCCGAGTTTCCTCGCGTTCGTGCGCGAGGCCATGAAGGAACTCACGGACCGCGGCCACACGGTCGAGCTGGCCGGGATCTTCTACCACCTCGGCGAGAACGACATGGCCTATGGGCCCTTCCGCCAGCAGGCGGTCGAGAACCTGGCGGCGTTCGTCGCGCAGAGCCGCGCGGATCTCGGCTTGCCCGCGCTCGACTGGTACGTCAGCCAGCAACCGCCGGCCGACGACGATGACGTCAAGGCCATCGACGTCACCGCGGAACTCGCGCAGCTCGCCGCCGCGGACCCGCATCTCGTCCACATCCGGGCCTTCGATCTGCCCGGGCAGGAGTTGAAGCTCGTGCTGTCGACCGCCGGCGTGATCGCGCTGGGTGAGGAACTCGCCGGCAGCTATCTGAAGCGCCAGAAGCCCTGAGGCCGAGCTGGCGGGCTTGCTCGGACCTCTCCCCGCGACGGCGTCTGAGACCGCCGTGCCGCCCGGGGGAGGAGCTGTGTGTCATGACCCGCGCCGGATCGAGCGCGCTACGCTCGACCCGGCGGCGCGGCGCGTCGTCACTCGCTCGACGGAGGTCGAATCATGATCGCGAAACGAATGCGTGCGGCGTTTGTCTGTCTCTTCGCTCTCGCCTCGACGTCGGCGCTGCTGCCGACGGAGTCGTCGGCGAGCGCTGCAGCGAATCCGGCGCCTGCGCCGGTCCTGTACCGACTCGACGCGGACTCGAACGAAGTGCAAGGCTGCTTCGATCCGTGCAAGTGCCCCATCTGGCTCAACGACGACCTCGTCGGGACGATGGTGCTGCGTTTCGACTACTCGGCGCCCAACTGGTTCGACTACTACCAGGTCGCGGACGTGAACTGGGTGCTCGGCTACGGCGCGAACGCGAAGCGCGTCACCGGGCGCGGCACGTACCGCGTCGGCGGGCCGGTCGCGCTCATGCAGCAGATGACGCTGTCGCTGTCGATCGACGGCGCGGCGCCGGTCGTGTTCGACAGCGGTCTCGTGGCGGGCGGCGGTGCGCCGAACGCGATCGACGTCGCCGTCGCGATGAACAACTTCTTCTGCTTCGATCGCGCGTTCACGATCTCGGCGGAGCCGGTGCCCGCGGTCGAGATCGTGCCGTACAAACTGAACGCCGGCGCGACGTTCACCGAGGGCTGCCAGGACCCGTGCCTGTGCCCGATCTGGCAGACGGGGCTGAAGGGCGGGTTCGGTCTCGTCGATCTCGGCCTCGCGAGCGATCCGGCCTTCATGCACTACGCACTGGTCGACATCGGCTGGCGCACGCAGTCGACGCCGTCGCGCGGCTTCAAAGGCCTCGGCATCTACGGCATCGACGCCGTCGGTGTGCAGCACCAACTCGTGTGCGACATCGCGGAGGGCAGCGGCAAGCGCCAGCGCTTCGACAGCGGCCTCGTGCCGGGCGGCCTCGCCTTCGCGCCGCAGATCGACATCGACATGGCGCTGAACGGCTTCTTCTGCTGGGACCAAGTGTTCGGCGTGCACGCGCAGCCGTGAGAGCGGGGCGGCGCCGCGCGGTTCGTCACGCGCGCGGCGCTACGCTGCGCGCGTGACGGACCTGCCCTTGTTGCGCGGCTACTCGGAGACGACGCTCGCGCCCGTGCGCGAACTCCTCGCGCGCGGCGGCCTCGGCGCGCACATGGCGGCGCGCTACCCGGACGTGCACGCGGTCACGACGAACGAACTGCTGCACACGTACGTGCACGATCTGCGCCAGCGCCACCTGAAGACGGCGCCGAAGCCGGCGCGGGTGCTGTACGACGAGCGGCTCGTCGCGGACGAACGCGCGCTCGGGCTGCACACGTTCAAGTCGCGCTCGCACGGCGCGAAGCTGCGCGCGCTGAGCGAGATCCGCATCGCCGGCGTGTTCCGCCGGGCTGCGCCGGAGTTCTTGCGCATGATCGTCGTGCACGAGTTGGCGCACCTGCGCGAGTTCGAGCACAACAAGGCGTTCTATCGGTTGTGCGAGTCGATGGAACCCGACTACCACCAGCTCGAGTTCGACCTGCGCCTGTGGCTGACGGCGCGCGAGCTGGAGGAAACGAAACCATGAGCCGAAGCAACCTGCGCGAGACGGGGCGAGCGCGAGCTTGGGCCGTGATCGTGAGCCTGTTCTTCGCGAGTGTCACGAGCTGTGGCGCACCGCACTCGACGTCCGCGGATCCGAACACGCAAGCCGGCGTGCTGCACGCCGCTGCCACGGAGCCGCCGGTGCGCTCGGAGCAGCGCATGTCCACCGAGGTCGACGGTCGCCAACTCGCGTACGCGCTGTGGACGCCCGTCGGCGAGGCGCCGCGCGACGGTTGGCCGCTCGTGCTGTTCCTGCACGGCGCGGGTGAGCGCGGCGACGACCTGGCGCGCGTCGACGTGCACGGGCCGCCGAAGCTCGCCGCGACGATGCCGCAGTTGTGGGGCAGCGTGATCGTCGCGCCGCAGTGTCCGGCGGGTGTGTGGTGGACGTCCGAGCCGCTCGTCGCGCTGCTCGACGACGTCCGCCGCGACCTGCCGATCGACGTGCGCCGCACCTATGTCACCGGCCTCAGCATGGGCGGCTTCGGGACGTTCGAACTCGTCGCCACGCACCCCGAACTCTTCGCGGCGGCAGTACCGATCTGCGGCGGCATGCAGGCCGAGCGCGAAGCCGCGATCGTCGCCGCCAAAGGCATTCCGATGCGCGTGTTCCACGGCGCGGCCGACACGCTCGTTCCGCCCGACATGTCCGAGCGCGTCGTCGCGCACCTCGCCAGCGTCGGCGCGGATGTCGAGCTGACCGTGTATCCCGGCGTCGGCCACGACTCGTGGAGCGCGACCTACGCCGACCCCGCGTTGTGGGCGTGGCTGTTCGCGCAGCGGCGCTGATGCAGCGACGCGGCCACGACGCAGCGGCGCTCAGACGTCCATCGGCACGATCGCGAAGTCTTCGTCGTTCGCTGCGAAGACCACGCGCACCGCGAGGCGCAGGTTGGTGGTGCTCGAGACGATGCCCGTGCCCAGGTACTGATCGCCGGTGGCCACGAGGTGCGCCGTGCCGACGTTCGATTTCACGTGCCAGGAACCGCGCTGCTCATCCGCATCGACCACGTCGTTGCCGTTGAGGTCTTCGAAGACGACGACGCGCAGCTCGCGCAGCGCCGACGTGGCGCCTTCGACGACGCGCGCGCCGATCATGCGCAGGCGCGCGCCCTGCTCGTCGCGCGTCGTGTACGACTCGACGATCACGCGTCCGGTCATGAACAGCGTTTCGGGCTTGCGCGGGGCCTGCGTCGACGAACAGGCGGACGCGAACAGGGCGAGCGGGAGGGCGAACCGAGCGTGGCGCATGCCTTCACGATAGCGCGGCGACGAAGCCGCGCCATCGTCGGACCGCAGCGGCGGTGAAGAGCTCGTCACGGCGTTCGCGGCTCGAAGCGCACTAGCATGTGGCCATGAATCGCTCTCTCTCGCCGATCGTCGCTGCGCTCCTGTTCATGCTCGTCAGTGCGTGCAGCAGCACCCACGTGGATCTCGATGCGTGGCGGGCGAGCGAAATGGTCGCGCGGCCGAGTGCCGAGCGCGGCACCCTCGCGGCCGACCTCGCGCGCGTCGATGCGTTGCGTGCCGAACGACGGCTCGCCGATGCGCGCTCGCTGGCACTCGCGCTCGCCGCCGAGCAGCCGGCTGACGCGAGCGTGCTCAGCGCGGCGTCGCGCGCGGAGTCGGACGCACTCGTGATGTTCGCGGAACGCGAGAAGGACGTGCGCAACGCGGCGGCTGCGAGCGCGGCCGACTTCGCGGAGCGCGCCGAGCAACTCGGCGCGACCTCCGCCGCCGATCGCGCGCAACTCGCCTGGGCGCTCGGCGCGTCGACGCACCTGCGACCGATGGGGGAGCGCGCCGCCCACGCGCACCGCACGCTCGCCGTCGCGCAGAGCGTGTTCGCCGACGAACCCGAGCAGCCGACCGCGCTCGCCACGATCGCGATCGTGAACCTGCGCCTCGAAACGCTGCCGTGGATCGCGCAAGTCATGGCCTCGGGCCTGCCGGAGTCGAGCCTCGACGACGCCGTCGCCTACGCGCGGCGCGCCGTGGCCGCGGAGCCGAGCCGCGAGAATCGCCTCGTGCTGGCGAAGTGTCTGCGCGCCGCGAAGGACGACCACGCGGCGCGGGTCGTGCTCGAGGAGGCGCTCGCCGCGCCGGCGAAGTTCGCGCGCGACGACGAACTCGCGGACGACATGCGCGCGGAGTTCGAGAAGTAGCGCGTTGACGCGTACGGTGTCAGACACGGATCCGCCACGCAGTACGGTGCCGTACCAAAAACTGCCGCCCCTTCGCCGTCGGTGACCGCGCGGAGGCGGTGCGCGATGCGCACCACTGCCGCGCGGTCA
>JBIKNC010000089.1:0-16463 GCA_044358925.1 Planctomycetota bacterium
GCGAACGTACCGGCGAACGTAGCGGCGCACGTGCCAGTGGCAGGTGCGGCGTACTTCGGTCTCGTGGGCGCGGCGTCGGGCAAGACTTCCTCCGGGATGATGGCGATCGCCGACAGTGGGCGGGCGCTCTTCTCCGCGCGTGCGACGGACGGCAGCCGGCGCGCACAGCCGCCGATCCTCCGAGCGCTCGGGAGCGGAGGGGGGCGACGCAGCGCGTCGAGTCGTCAGGGGGGGGGCGGGGAAGGGACGCTCGCCGCACTCGGGTCGCTTGGCAGCGAACCGACGGCCGCGATCGGTTCCCAAGGTAGCGCAAACGCGCAGGGGCGTCGATGGCGGGCGGATGGACGCCCGCTGAACTCTTGTGCCCCCGGTCCGACGGAGGATTGTGAAGGCGGCCGCCGCCCCCCCGCGTCCGAGGCCGATCAGCTGCGCAGGCTGCGAGCGATGACGACGCGCTGGATGTCGCTCGCGCCCTCGTAGATCTCGGTGATGCGGGCGTCGCGGAAGAGCCGCTCGACGTGGAAGTGGTCGGTGTAGCCGGCGCCGCCGTGGATCTGCAGGCACTCGTCCGCGGCGAAGTTGGCGGCGGTCGACGCCATGAGCTTGGCCGAGGCGGCCTCGCGCGTGCAGGGCAGGCCGCGGTCGCGCAACCAGGCGGCCTTGTAGGTGAGCAGCTCGGCCGCATCGATGCGGCACGACATGTCGGCCAGCTTCCACTGGACCGCCTGGAACTCACCGATTGCTTGGCCGAACTGCTCGCGTTCACCGGCGTACTTGATCGACGCCTCGAGGCACGCGCGGCCGATGCCGATGGCCTGCGCCGCGATGCCGATGCGCCCGCCGTCGAGCGTCTCGAGCGCCAACGGGAAGCCGCGGTTCAGCGTGCCGAGGATCGCCGACGCGGGCACCTTCACGTCCTTCAGGACGATCTCGACGCTGCACGAGCCGCGGATGCCGGTCTTCTTCTCGTGTTTGCCGACCGACAGGCCGGGTGTGTTGCGCGGCACGAGGAAGGCCGTGATGCCCTTCGCCTTCGGCGCCGACGGATCGGTGCGCGCGTAGACGATGAAGACTCCGGCCCACGCGCCGCTCGTGACCCACAGCTTCGTGCCGTTCAGCACCCAACTGTCGCCCTGCTTGACGGCGACCGTCTGCAGCGCCGCCGCGTCCGAACCCGCGTTCGCCTCCGTGAGGCAGTACGAACCGAGCACCTCACCGGTCGCGAGCTTCGGCAGCCACTGCTTCTTCTGCTCGGGCGTGCCGTGGCGCGTGATCGGCGCGCCCAAGAGGCTGTTGTGCACCGAGAGCGTCACCCCGGTCGCCGCACAGGCGCGGTTGATCTCGATCAGCACCGCCGTCAACGCGCGGTTGTCGAGGCCGGCCCCGCCGAACTCCTCCGGGATCGTGAGGCCCCACAGGCCCAACTCCCCCATCTTCGTGAACACGGCGCGATCGATGTCGCCCCGGCTGTCGTGGCCCGAGGCGAGCGGCATGAGCTCCTTCTCGGCGAAGTCGCGGGCCATCGTGCGCACCATCTGGTGCTCCTGCGGGAGATCGAAGTCCATCGTGGGTTCCGTCGAAGAGTGGAAGTTCGGGCCGGTGTTCGAAGAGCTGCGTGGAGTCGTTCGAGAGTCTCGCGTCGCGCGGCCGCGCGAGCGCATCAGTAGTCGTAGAAGCCTTTGCCCGTCTTTCGACCGAGGCGACCGGCCGCGACCATCCTGCGCAGCAAGGGGCACGGGCGGTACTTCGTGTCGCCGAGGTCGCGGTGCAGCACCTCCATCACGGAGAGGCACACGTCGAGTCCGATCAGATCGGCCAGCGTCAGCGGCCCCATCGGGTGGTTCATGCCGAGCTTCATGACCGTGTCGATCGCTTCCTTCGTCGCCACGCCCTCCATGAGGCAGTAGACCGCCTCGTTGATCATGGGCATGAGGACGCGGTTCGACACGAAGCCCGGGTAGTCGTTGGCTTCGACCGGTTCCTTGTCGAGCGAGCGCGCGTTCGCGACGACGGCGGCCATCGTGGCGTCGCTCGTCTCCTGGCCGCGGATGATCTCGACCAGCTTCATGAGCGGCACCGGGTTCATGAAGTGCATGCCGACCACGCGGTCGGCGCGCTTCGTCGACGCGGCGATGGTCGTGATCGAGATCGACGACGTGTTCGTGGCGAGGATCGTGCTCGGTTTGCAGAGCGTGTCGAGTTCGCCGAAGACCTTGCGCTTGACGCCGATGTCTTCCGCGACGGCCTCGACGACGAGGTCGCAGTCCTTGGCGGCCGCCAGCGACGTCTGCTTGCCGATGCGCGCGACGATCGCGTCGGCGTCGGCCTGCGGCAGCGTGCCCTTGGTCACGAAGCGTCCGAGGCTCTTCGCGATGCCCGCCACACCCTTGTCGAGTGCGGCCGGAGCGAGGTCGACGAGCGCGACCTTCGCACCGAACGTCGCGAAGGTCTGCGCGATGCCGGCGCCCATCGTGCCGGCGCCGATCACGGCCACGTTGGTGAAGGTGCTCGTGCTCATCGGACGGCCTCCACGGCGAGCGAGACGGCGTTGCCGCCGCCCAGGCACAACGAAGCCATGCCGTTCTTCGCGTTGCGCTGCGCCATCGCGTGCAGCAGCGTGACGAGCACGCGGCAGCCGGACGCACCGATCGGGTGGCCCAGTGCCACCGCCCCACCGTTCACGTTCACGCGGCTCGCGTCGAGTTCGAGCACGCGCGTCAACGCACACGCGGCGACCGAGAAGGCCTCGTTGATCTCGTGCAGGTCGAAGTCGCGCGGGTTCTTGCCGAGCTTCGCCGACAGCTTCTTGATCGAGACCTCGGGCGCCATCATCACCCACGCCGGATCGACACCGCCGGTCGCGTAGCCGGTGATGCGCGCGAGCGGCGTCAGCCCGAGTTCCTTGGCCTTCGCGGCGCTCATGACCACGACCGCCGCCGCGCCGTCGTTGATCGACGAGGCGTTCGCCGCCGTGACGGTGCCGTCCTTCTTGAAGGCCGGCTTCATGCCGCCGATCGACTGCGCGGTCGTGTCGCCGCGGACCGTCTCGTCGGTGCGGAAGGCGAGCGGCTCGCCCTTCTTCTGCGCGATCTCGACGGTGAACTTCTCGGCCTCGAAGCGGCCGGCCGCGGTGGCTTCCGCCGCCTTCTTGTGGCTCGTCGCGGCGTATTCGTCCTGCGCACTGCGACCGATCTCGTACTTCTCGGCCACCTTCTCGCCCGTCATGCCCATGTGGAAGTCGTTGTAGACGTCCCACAGACCGTCGCGAATCATCGAGTCGACGAGTTCACCGTGACCGAGGCGCTGACCGGCGCGCGCTTGCGGCAGCAGGTACGGCGCGTTGGTCATGCTCTCCATGCCGCCCGCGACGACGACCTGTGCGTCGCCGAGGCGCACGGCTTGCGCGGCGAGCATCACGGCCTTGAGGCCCGAGCCGCACACCTTGTTGACCGTGAAGGCGCCCACGTGGCTGGGCACACCGGCGCCGATCGCCGCTTGGCGCGCCGGGTTCTGGCCGAGGCCGGCCTGCAGCACGTTGCCCATCACGACCTCGTCGACTTGGTCGCCGCTGAGGTTGGCGCGCCGGAGCGCTTCGGCGATGGCGAGTGCGCCGAGCTTCGGTGCCGAGAAGCTCGAGAGGCCGCCCTGGAAGCGACCGATCGGGGTGCGACAGGCGGAGACGATGACGGCGTCGTGCACGGGCTCGGAGGGGGCTGGTGGTGGTCGGTCGGGGCCGCTCGTTTCGAGTTCGCAACGGCCCTGCGAGCCGCGCACGATACCACGCGACCGGGGCCCCTTTCGCGCCTCTGAACCGTGTGCGGGACGGTCGCGCACGGGGCTCTCCAGCGCGCTCCGCGGACCCGCCGAAAGCGCGTGTGGCGCCGGCCGCTCCGGCGGTGAATCGAGTGGGAGTGGATGCCCCTCGATGCGCGGCGCCGCACGAGAAGAGAGGGAATCGGGAGCCGTCCCCCGCGCGGGGACGGCTCCTCCTGTTTCAGGCGGCGTGATCCGCGCGCCGCCCTTCGTGCGGGAGCGGGAACTCGAGCGTCACACGCCAACCGCGGCGACCCGCGGCGTCGCGATGGCGCTCGATCCAACCGCCGAGGCGTTCGACCAACGCGCGCCCGGCGCGTTCGAGTTGTTGCGCGCGTTCACTCGGCTCGCCCTCGCCCGTGTCCTCGACGTGCACCTGCACCACCGCGACGCCGTCTTCGAGCGTCGACGACCACAGCTCGAGTGCGACGAAGCCCTCACACGCACACTCGAGGCCGTGTTGCACGAAGGCCTCGACCACGCGCTCGAAGAGGATCGGATCGCCGAGCACGGCGAAACGCGGACCGATGCGGTCGTAGACCTCGAGCAACAGTCCCCGTGCATCGGCCAACGTGCGCGCGCGTTCGACGACGCGTTCGACGACGGCGGCGGGTCCGAACTCGATCGAGCCCGGCGGTTCGTGATCGCGATTCGCCTCGGCGTGCCAACTCGCGAGGTCGGTGAGCAGTCCGCGGCCGATGCGCGCCGCGGCGAGCAACCAGGCGCGCCCCGCTTCGAGCGGCCTGCTGTCGCCGGCCGCTTCGACCAATCCGACGAGGTTGCCGAGCGGCGCCGCGAGTCCGTGCCCGACGCGCTCGAGCATGCGTTCGAACGCGCGTCGTTGGAGCTTGGTCTCGTGGTGCGAGCGCCGCAACTCCTCCGCCAGTGCGACGAGTTCGACGCCGCGTTCGACGAGGCGCCGTTCGAGTTCGACGGCGCGTTCGCGTGCGAGTCGCTCCGACGCCTGCGCGTCGCCGAGCAGACCTTCGACGAGTTCGGCGATCTCCTCGGGACCGGGCCGCACGCGCCCGTTCTCGACTTCGATCGGCGCGTGTGGCTGCGCTTCGCTCGGCAGCTCCGGCTCCGCGTCGCTCGCGCGCCCGAGCGCCGCGCGCACGAGTTCACCGAGTGCGAGACGCCATGGGCGCTGCACTCGCCCTCGCGCATCACTCGCCCCCGCCCCGGACTGAGACATGTTCGAAGTCGACGACCGGTCAGCGGCCCTCGGCAAGTTGGGTCACCACGAGCGACACCGCCCCACACGGTGTCTTTCGCCTGCTGCATCGACCCTTGCACGGGCGGCGTGTGAGCCGACCTCGTGGAAACCGGGCGCGGCTGGAACTTGCTTCCACGCGAGCGCCTCGCGGTGCCCGCAGGGCCGCTTTCAACGGGGCCCGACGTGCGCTCGCTCTCGAACGCGCTCTGCGAGTGTCTCGACGAACGCCACGAGCGCCCCGTCGATCCAGCGCGAGCCGCGCCGCCACTCACGATCGAGATAACCGACGTGACCGCCGTGTTCCTCGATGCGCAGGTGCACGTGCTGCGACGGCGCGGCGCGGTCGTACACGCTCGCGTCGACGAACGGATCGTCGCGCGCCGTCACGATCACCGTCGGCACCTCGATGCAGCGCAGGTGCGGCAGCGCCGAACAGCGCGCGTGGTAGTCGGCGCCGCTCGCGAAGCCGCTCGCCGGCGCGGTGAACAGGTCGTCGAAGTCGCACAGCGTCGCCAAGCGCGGCACGTGGGCGTCGAACGCGAGCGTCCCGGCGCGTCGCCGACGTGCCAGTTCGCGGCGCAGTCGTGTGACGAAGCGCAGGTCGTACAGCCGCGAGAGTCCGCGCGAGACGGCGCGCGAGGCTCCGGCCAGATCGACGGGCGGATTCACCGCGACGAGCGCGTCGGGCAGGTGCGGTTCGCGCCGTCCGGCGTGCAGCAGCGCGATGTTGCCGCTCATCGAGAAGCCGACGACGACGTGCACCAGGTGCGGAGCGGCGCGCCGGCTCGCCGCGACGAGTGCGGCGAGGTCCTCCGTGCGGCCCGAGTGGTACGGATGCCGCGCGAGACCCGCGCCGAAGCCGCAGCCGCGGTGGTCGACGGCCCACAGCCCGTGGCCGCGTGCAGCGAGCGCCGCCGCGAGTCGCGTGACGTAGTCGGCGTTCGTGTCGCCGGACAGGCCGTGCAGGACGAGCACACGCACGTCGCTCGCACCGCTGCGTTCGAGCACCGACAGCACGTCGCCGTCGCCCAGTTCGACGAACACCTGGCGCGTGTTCGCGCTCCGTGCATCACCAGGTGCGAGGCGCGGCGCGCGACTCGGCGCGAGGTGGCTCGCGATCGTCTGCACGTGGCCGCCGCGCGCCCAGAGCGGCGGCACACACGGCGGGTACACGAAGTCGAGCGAGCCGCGTGCGCTCACGCGTCCTTGCCGTGGCACTTCTTGAACTTCTTGCCGCTGCCGCACGAACACGGATCGTTGCGCCCGAGCTTCGGCGCGCCGTGTTCGAAGGGCTGCGCGGCGAGCGTCACACGCCCCGCGAGTCGACCGCTCGCGACCGTCTCCAGGAACTTCGCGCCGTGGTTCGCGAGTGCGTTCCGCAACTCGAACGAGTGCGACACGACGTGTCGCTCCTCGAAGTGATCGAGCAGCGCTTCGAGCACGTCGAGAGCTTCGAGACCTGCCCGTTCACGCGTTCCGAGCCGCGCGGGCAGGTGTTCGGTGAGCAGCGCCACGAGATCCTCGCCGTCGAGTTCCCACGGCTGTTTGCCCACGCCGCGGCGCGCCGCGTGCAGGAACGCCTCCGCGAGTCGGCGCTGATCGTCGCGCGGCAGGGCGACCCGGCGCGCCGCGGCGCTGTCGAGGAAGGCGGCGATCTCGAGGCGGTCGTCGTTCGTGTTCATCGCTGTGCTCCCGTCACGAGGCCTCGCCTGCGGCGCGGCGCGCGTCGCGCACGACGGGCACGAGGCGGCGCGCCTCGTCGACCTGTTCGAGGTCGAGTTCGGCGACGAGCAGGCGCCCCGAACCGTCGCCCTCCGCGAGCACCTCGCCGCTCGGAGCGACGACGAGTGCGTTGCCCGGATAGTCGAGCACGAGTTCGCGGCGGCCGATCGTCTCGCTGCCCGTGCGATTGCACGCGACGACGAAGCACTGCAACTCGACCGCGCGACCGATCACGAGCGCGCGCCACTGCGACGCTCGCACCGCGGCCCACTGCGCGGGCACCATCAACAGCTCGACGCCTTGCGCACCGAGGTGTTGGAAGTGGTAGCCGAAGCGCAGGTCGTAGCAGATGGCTGCGGCGATGCGCACCGGATTGCCGTCGCTGGCGAGCGGCCCGATCGCCACGTTCGGGCGCAGGTCGCCGGCCGTGAACGAGAGCGGCTCAGCGTTCGGCGTGAACAGATGCGCCTTGTCGTAGTGCATCAACTCGCCGCCGGGCCCGACCAGGCGGAAGCGATTGAACGGCTTCTGTGTGCCGTTCGACGCGAACGCCGAACCGCCGACCCACAGGTCGAGCGCGGTCGCACGCTCCTCCACCACCAGCCACGCCGCCGCGTCGTCCTCGATGCGGCGCGCGATGTCGAGCGCGGTCGCACCGGGATCCGGGAACGACGTCGGCCACATCTCGGGCAAGAGCACGAGCCGCACGCGCTGCTCCGCCGCCTCCTCGAGACCGCGCAGGACCTGCGCGAGCACGCGGTGCGGCGCGTCGCGCCGAGTGTCGAGCGGGAGCGCCGCCACCCGCAGACTGCGCTCCGACCGCCGTTCCTCCGCCATGCCGCGATGCTACGGGATGGCGCTCCACCGTCACACTCGCAGGCTGTGCGCCGACGCGCACCGCTATCGTGGGCGCGTGCCGAACGCGACCGACGGCGGAGCGAGTTTCGAGAGTCTCCTGTGGGCGTTCGCCCTCGTCGGCGGCGGGCGTGCGTTGCTCGCGCTTCTGCCGGTCGGCGACGCGGGCAACCGCAGCCTGTTCGGAGCGGTCGACACACTGGCCCCGGCGGCGCTCGCGAGCGTCGCGGTCGCCGTCTTCGTCGGCGCGCTGAGCGGAGCCGACGGCCTCGCACCGTTCGCGCCGATGACGACGTGGCTGCTCGTCGCCGCAGCGACCGTCGCATTCGCCGCGCGCGCGCTGGGACCCGCCGCACTCGTGCCGCGCCATCCGCGCGTCGAGCTGCCGCCGCCGCGCCCCGCGTACTTCGCCCTGGGTGTCCTGGTGTACGCCGCCGTCGCGCGCGCGGACTTCGCATGGGCCGTCCTCGGCGCACTGCTCGTGGAGGGCGGGCTGGAACGGCTCGCGTTCGCGCCGCGCTTCCGCCGCGCATGGGCGCTCGCGGCGCTGCTCGTGCTGCTGGGAACGGCGCACGTGCTGCACGGCCCCGCTCCGGCCCTCGCGATCGGCTGCGCCGCGCACGCGGCGGGTTGGATCCGTCGAGCGGATCGACGCGACCTCGCGCTCTCGTGCACGAGCGCCGCGGCGCTCGCCGCCGCCACGAGTCCGGCGGTCGGAGTCCTCGCGGTACTCGCGTTGGTCGTGGGCACGCCGCGACCGCGGCTGGCGCTCGTGCCGGTCGCCGCTGCACTGGTCGCGCTCCTGGCGCTCGCGCTGACGAGCGCTGCGGCCGAGGCTCGCGTCGCGCAACTGCTCTTCGCCGCGGTCGTCGTCCTCGCAGCGGCGTTCGCGCGCCTCCTCGACCGGAGCCGCGCGTGAATCTCGACCTGTGCGACGGCGACGAGGGGCGCGTCTGGCTCGCCGACCTCGAACGCGGGTTCGCGTGGCGCGAGGCGCTCGAAGCGCACCTGCTGCGACTCGACCTCGTGCGCGCCGAGCGCCTCATGCAGGTGCTGAAGGAAGGGCGCGGCGCGTGGCTCGCGCTCGTGCTCGAACACAGGACGCGGCGCGTGTGGTTCGTCGGCAACGCGCTGTCGGGCGCGGTGCTCGTGCTGGCGCGCCTCGGCGCACACGTGACGGTCTTCGATCCGAGCGAGCAGCGCGGCGCGCTCGCGCAGGTTCGCGACCGCAGTCACGCACGCGGCACGCTCGTGTTCGAGCGTTGGACGCGCACGACGTTCGACGCAGCTCGCGAAGCGCCCGATCTGTGTGTCGTCGAGGGGCCCGTGCCGCAGACGCTGGGCGGCGACGAAGAGTTGTTCGCGCGCTTCGCCGCGCTGCGCGTGCCGCGAGTGTTCGCCGTCGTCGACAACCGCTTCTCGTACAAGCGCTCGACCGGCGTGCGCGCCGACCTGCGTGTGCAGTCGCCGCTGGCCTTCGCACGCCGCGCATTGACCGGACCCGAGCGTTCGCTCGGCGGCACGCGGCGCGCCCTCGGGCGTTTCGGCGACGCGCAGGCACTCGCGCTCTATCCGCACCGCTGGGACTTCAGCCACGTCGTCGACGTCGACGATCGGCGCGGGCCGCAGCTCTTCATCGGGCCCGGCGAGCGCACCAACCGCGCGAAGATGTTCGCGTTGCGCGCGGGGTTGTTCACATGGCTCGCGCCGTCGTTCGCGGTCGGTGGTCCGCGGGCGAAGCGCGCACTTCTCGACGAGTGGCTCGCCGCGTTCCGCGAACGCAGCGGCGCCGAGCCGGACGGCGCCGAACCGGGACGCGTCGAGCACCTCGTCGCGACGCGCGGCAACAACGTGCTCCTGCTCACGAGCGCCGGACTCGCGCTGCACGTGCCGCTGGGACCCGATCAGGAGCGCCAGATGCGGCGCCACCACGAGCTGCTCGCCCACGTGCAGACGCACGTCCCCGGTCTCGCCGTGCCGCGCCCCGTGTGGGCCGGCGACGTGGACGGCGTGTTCGTGCAGGTCGAGTCGAGAGTCGGCGCGATCAACGGCGCACAACTCGTACACGAAGCGCAGCGCGAACGCGTGATGCTGCCGCAGTGTGCGGAGCTGCTCGCGCGCGCCGTCGTGTCCGAGGCTCGCTCACCGAGCGCCGCCGAACTCGAGGAACTCGTGCTGGAGCGCGCGCGCGCCGCCGCCGCACGCGCGGGCCGCGACGCGACCGCGCGGGCGCTGATCGAGTTGGGCGAGCGTTGCGCCGCGGCACTCGCCCCGCTCACCTTCCCGCGTGTGTTCGGTCACAACGATCTGCGCGCCAAACACGTGGCCGTCGACGAACGCGGGAACGCGCTCGCGCTGCTCGACCTGGGCTGTGCACGCACGAGCGACCTGCCCTTCGTCGACCTGCTGAACCTCGTGTTGCACGACCACAAGGACCACGCCCACACGACACTGGGCGACGCGTGGCGCGCGGCGCGCGAGCGGCGCTTGCCGCCCGCGCTCGAAGCCGTGCTCGACCGCTACGAAGAACTCCTCGCCCTGCCGCGCGCCTACACCGACGCCGTGCGAGCGGCCTATCCCGTGTTCGTGGCCGCGGCCGCCGAACAGAACTGGGATTACAGCCGCCCGCGTTGGGTGCACCGTCAGCTCAGTCTCTGAGTCACTCCTTGCGGCCGATCAACAGATCGACCATCGCCGACAGGTCGAGCACCTTCGGCACACTCGGATCGTTGCTGTTGAGGGTGACCTCGGAGATCGTCAGGTTCTGCGCCGCCTGCTGCGCGAGCAGGATGCGACCGCCCTCGCTGTCGAGCGCCACGTTGCGCAACTCGTTGCGCAAGGCCTCGGCCTTGGCGAGTTCGAGTTCGCCCGCCGCGAGCGCCGAGACGAACGCCGCCTCCGCATCCGCGCGCGTCTGCTGGTCGTAGATGCGCGCGTCCGCAGCGATCTGCGCGACGACGATCTGGTTCTCCGAGCGCGCCTTCTGCAACTTCACGTCCCACTCGCCGCGCAGACGCTTCTCGAGCGCCTCCGTCTCCTTCTCGTAGGACTCGGTGACCTGCTGCTGCTTCTCCTGGCGCTGACGCGCGAGTGCGAGCAACGCGTCCTGACGCGTGAGTTGTTTCGCTTGCAGCTTCTGCTCGTAGTCGGGTGGGAAACGCACGGCGCGGATGAGCACGCCGATCGGCTCGACGTGGTACTGCGCCAGCTCCTCGCGCATCAACGCGACCGTCTCCTCGACGCGCTTCAGACGCACGTCGGTGTTGACGAGGTCCTCGGGGCTGAGCTTGGGCAACTCCTTCATCAACAGACCGCGCACGCTGCGCAGCACGCGGTCGCGGTAGTCGATCTGGATGCCGTCCTGAACGATGCGGTGCGCGCCGCCCTTGACGATGCGGTAGCTGACCGTCACGTCGAGGCTGGCGGTGTTGTTGTCGCTCGTGCGGATGTCGAGGCTGCCCGAGTTGCTGACGTTGGCCTCGGCGAGGTCACCGTAGTCGGCCTCGCGGCTGAAGTTGATGAAGTGGACGCGCCCGTCGAGCTGGTACCACTTGTGCACGAATGCGATGCCGAGGTGGAATCCGGCCGGGTGGTCGCGGTCGACGATGCCGCCGGCGAGCAGGTTCTGCTTCACACCGATGACGGCGGGCGGGATGCGCGTCAGGAAGACGCCCGACAGCACGAGCGCGATCACCACCGCGAGCGATCCGAGGACGACGACGAGAGCGATGGTGCGTTTCATTGATCCTGTCCTCCGCTGACGGCACCCGACGAACCGACGCGGGCGTCGACGTGCTCGAGGCGATCGGGCGCGGGGTCCTTGCTGTAGGGCACGAACGTGAAGCGCACACCCGCGAGGCGTTCGATGAGCGCTTCACGCACGACGACTTCGCCGCGGCTGGCCAGTGCCAAGGCCTGAGCGCGCACGCCCTCGGCCTCCTTCGTGTACTTGTCGACGAGACCGCGCGAGCGCGCCACGAGTTCGGCCAGTTGCGACTGGCCGTCGGCGTTGCGCTCGATCTTGAAAGCGTCAGCGGCGCTGCGCATGCGCGTCGAATCGCGCTCCGCGGTGAGCCGGTCGCGGTCGAGTTCACCGCGCAACGACGCCATCTCGATGCTCTTCTCGCGTTCGACCATCGCGAAGCGTTGGTCGCGCTCCTGACGGAGCTGCTCCTCCATCGCGATCAGACGCTCGACGTCCTGGTCGGCGACCTTGCGGTCCTCGATCGAACTCTCGTAGGCCTGGTCGAAGATCGGCTTCTGCTGCGGGATGTCGACGATGCGCAGGCCGTACGGCGCGAGTGCGTTGTTGAGGCGTTCCTCACACGCGGCGAAGGCGAGCTGCAACTTGCCCGGATCCGCGATCTCCTCGGCCGTGTAACGCCCGAACTCGTCGCGCAGGATCGAACGCGCGTGCACCTTGATCCACTCGTACTTGTAGCTGTCGCCCGGACCGCTGTCGGCCAGCACGCGCGCGGCTTGGCTCGGCTCGACCTGGTACTGGACTTCGATGCTGTTGAAGCGGAAGTTCGAGCCGTCGTTCGCGCGCACCGTCAATTCGGGCACGCGGTTGTCGTCGCGGAAGACGTCGCCCGACATCTCGAAGTTCTGCACGCGCTTGTCGAGGACGAAGACGTCCTCCACGAACGGCAGGTAGAACTTGTAGCCGGGGGCGACGATCGTCTCGGTGTTGCCGGAGACGTAGTTGACCTTGACGGCGACCTCTTCGGGACTCAGGTCGACCACTCCGAGGCGGCCCGTCAGCCCCATCGCGACCACGACCGCGATGCACGCGAGCGCGAGCGCCGTGAGCGGCGAGAGCTTCACTTTCCCCCGACCGCCGACGCGGCGCAGCGGTGTCGCGCGCGAACCGTCGTTGGGATCGTCGGGCGGGTAGACGTCCGGGATGTCGTTGTTCTTCTTGGCCATGGCGCGCGTGATACTCGCAGACGAGCGCCGACATTCGGCTCGCCGCGCGGCGAATCAAGCGCGGCTGTTCACGGCGGGGACACGCGCGACGAGGATCGCACTGCGACCGGTGGCGAGATCCCACGACGAGACGTCGGCGAGCCAGCGCTCGTTCTCGCGGAAGACGTCCGGGTGTTTGCGCAGGAGGCGCGACCGATGGAGGAAGCGCACGAGCGCCCCCACCGGCGCGAGCAGCGCCGCGCCCAGGGCCGCGGTGGTCTTGCGGCGGTCGACCACGAGCCCGAGCACCTCCAGCCCGGCTCGGTGCGCGCCGTAGCACAGGAAGTACGGGTGGATCGGGTGGATGTGGCCCCCGAGGAAACGCGGGTCGGTGCGCGCGAGCGGCAGCGGGTCGTAGAGCTGCGGGAAGCCCGTCCACAGCGCGCGCAAGCGCGACGCGACGTTGTGCACGTTGGGCGTCGTCACGATCACCGTTCCACCGGGCTTCGTGATGCGCGCGAGTTCGCGCAGGAACGCGAACTGGTCCTCGACGTGTTCGATGACTTCGATGCTGACGGCAGCGTCGACTGCGGCATCGGCAATGGGGAGCCGACCGCCGGGACCGATGGGCCGACAGGTGAGTTCGCTCACCTCGAAGTACTGCGGGAACAGATCGACGGGCACGACGCGCTCGGTCGGATGCGGCGCGCCGCGCCGGCGCAGCTCGTCGAGCGCCTGCGCGCTGAAGTGCCCGCGTCCGCAGCCCACGTCGGCGATCGTCGGAGCATCCGTCGCTGCCCGCGCCAGCACGTCGCCCAGCAACTCGAGCACGCGCCGCGTCGTGGCCGTGTGGGAGATCGAGCGCGGAGCGTCCTTCATCGCGTGTGCTCCGGCGTCAGCGCTTGCGCAGGACGAGAACGATGTCGAGCTGCTCGTCGGACAGTTCGCGCGGCGACTCGAGGTCGTGGGTGAAGTCGTAGGTCGCGACGTGTTCGAGCGTCGGCACCGAGCGCAAGAGCGCACGCACCTGCCGCGCGTCGTAGGTGCGGAACGTCCAATTCGTCTCCAGCCGCTTCGTCTCGCCGCCTTCCTGCACGACGAGGCGCGAGCGCACGGCTTCGGTGCGCTTGCGCTTGTCGGCCGGCCAACCTTCGATCGTGCACACGACCTCGAAGCCGTCGCGCTTCGCCTTCCAGCGCTCGCGATTCATGCGTTCGTCGGCGTATTCGGTCAGGTGGAAACCGAGGACGTACACGCCGCCCGGCACCAAGTGCTCTGCGACGAGTTCGAGGTGGCGCTTGGCGTCGCGTTCACTCGCGAGGTACTTGAAGGTGCTGACGAGGCAGTGCGCGAGATCGAAGCGCTCGTCGCTGGCGAAGTCCTGCATGGCCGCGACGAAGAGCTTCGGCCGCGGCCGCAGCGCACGCGTGCGTTCACGCGCGTGTTCGAGCATCGGCTCGGACAGGTCGAAGCCGCTCACGGCGAAGCCGCGCTGCGCGAGTGCCTCGACGAGGCGGCCCGAGCCGCAGGCCGGCTCGAGCACACGCGGCGCACGCCGTGAACGCGCAGCCGCTCCCCGACGCACGTTCGCCGGCGCCGCATGACGCTCGAACACACCTGCGATGAAGGCCGCTTCCTGTTCGGTGCCTTCGTCGAAGACAGCGTCGTAGTACTTCGGCGCGTCGTACCAGTCGAGCGTCTGCCAGGCGGTCGCCATCACGTCGGGAGCAGCGAGCGCAGTACGAACTGCAGGATGCCGCCGTGTTCGTAGTAGCGCCCTTCCTGCGGCGTGTCGATGCGCACGCGCGCCTCGAACTCGATCGACTTCCCGTCGCGGCGCGCGACGACCTTCAGCGTGCCGCCGCCCTTGAAGTTCTTGCTCAACAAGCCCGCGAGTCCGTTGATGTCGAACACCTCCGTGCCGTCGAGCCCGAGCGACGCCGCGTCCTGACCGACGGGGAACTCGAGCGGCAGCACACCCATGCCGATCAGGTTCGAGCGGTGGATGCGCTCGAAGCTCTTCGCGATCACGGCGCGCACGCCCTGCAGCATCGGACCCTTCGCCGCCCAGTCGCGCGACGAGCCGGTGCCGTACTCCGCGCCCGCGAGAATCACGGTCGGCACGTCCTCCGCCATGTAGCGCACGGCCGCGTCGTAGATCGACATGACCTCGCCCGTCGGCAGGTGTTTCGTGACGCCGCCTTCGATGCCCGGCACGAGTTTGTTCTTGATGCGCGTGTTCGCGAACGTGCCGCGCATCATCACCTCGTGGTTGCCGCGGCGCGCGCCGTAGCTGTTGAAGTCGTCGGGCTCGACGCCGTGCGCACGCAGGTACTTGCCGGCCGGGCTGTCCTTCTTGATCGAGCCCGCGGGCGAGATGTGGTCGGTCGTGATGCTGTCGCCGAACCAGGCCAGCACGTGCGCGGAACGGATGTCGACGACCGGCGGCGGCGTCTTCGTCATGCCCTCGAAGTACGGCGGGTGCTGCACGTAGGTCGAGTTCGCGTCCCACGCGTACGTCTTGCCCTTCGGCACCGGCATCGAACGCCAGGCCGCCGAACCCTCGTACACGTTGCCGTACGACGTCGCGTACATCTCCTCCGTCATCGACGTGCGCACCGCGTCGTCGATCTCCTTCTGCGTGGGCCACACGTCGCGCAGATAGACGTCGTTGCCCTTCGCATCCTGACAGAGCGGCTCCTTCACCGGATCGAAGTCGACGCGGCCGGCCAGTGCGTACGCGACGACGAGCGGCGGCGACGCGAGGTAGTTGGCGCGTACTTCGGCGTGCACGCGGCCCTCGAAGTTGCGGTTGCCGGAGAGCACGGCGGCCGCCACGAGGTTGCCCTTCGTGATGGCCTGCGAGACCGGCTCGGGCAGCGGGCCCGAGTTGCCGATGCAGGTCGTGCAGCCGTAGCCGACCACGTGGAAGCGCAACGCTTCGAGGTCCTTCAAGAGGCCCGACTTCTCGAGGTAGCGCGTGACGACCTGCGAGCCCGGCGCGAGCGACGTCTTCACCCACGGCTTGCTCGTGAGGCCGCGTGCGTGCGCCTTCTTGGCGACGAGGCCTGCGGCCAGCATCACCGACGGGTTCGACGTGTTCGTGCACGACGTGATCGCGGCGATCGCGAGCATGCCGTGGCCGAGTTCCACCGTCTGCCCGCCGATGTTCGTGGACACCGACGTCTGTCGATCGCCTTCCTTCACGTCCGTCGCGAGGGCCGCGGCGAAGTTCTGCTTCATCTTCCCGAGCGGCACGCGGTCCTGCGGACGCTTCGGTCCGGCGAGCGACGGCTCGACGGTCGCGAGGTCGAGCTCGACGGTCGCGCTGTAGACGGCCTCGGGCGACTTGGGCCCGTGCAGGAGGCCTTGTGCCTCGAGGTACACGCGCGAACGCTGCGCCGCTTCGCGCCGACCGGTGAAGGCCAGGTACGAGAGGCTCTCCTCGTCGATCGGGAAGAGGCCGCACGTCGCGCCGTACTCGGGCGCCATGTTCGCGATCGTCGCGCGGTCCGCGAGCGGCAGCGCGGCCACACCCGGCCCGAAGAACTCGACGAACTTGCCGACGACGCCGTGTTGGCGCAGGCGCTCCGTGACACGCAACACGAGGTCGGTCGCAGTCGCACCTTCGGGGAGCTTGCCCGACAGACGCACACCGACGACGTCGGGGATCAGCATCGTCACGGGCTGTCCGAGCATCGCGGCCTCGGCTTCGATGCCGCCGACGCCCCAGCCCAGCACACCGAGGCCGTTGACCATCGTGGTGTGCGAGTCGGTGCCGACGAGTGTGTCCGGGTAGAGCCAGTCGCTCTTGCCCGCCTCGTCCGTCATGACGACGCGCGCCAGGTACTCGAGGTTGACCTGGTGCACGATGCCCGTCTCCGGCGGCACGGCTTTGAAGTTCGCGAAGGCGCTCTGGCCCCAGCGCAGAATGATACGGCGACCACCG
>JBIKNC010000090.1:0-16363 GCA_044358925.1 Planctomycetota bacterium
GAGTGCGCGCGCGCTGCAGAATCGCGGGCGCCTCACCGACGCGGCGGAGTGGTTCATCGAGAGCCTGCCGAGCGGTGCGAAGAAGCGCCGCTCGACGTGAGCCGCGTCGATCAGGACTGCGGACTCGTCGGCGCCGTTCCGACGGGCGTTCCAACAGGCGGTTCAACGGGCGGTTCAACGGGGCCATCGACCGGCACTTCGTCGGCTGTCGGCTGCGCCGGAACGCTCTCGATCGGCAGCCCGTCGGTCGCGTGGAACAGGTCGCGCGCGATCAGCCACACACCGTCGTGGCGGCGCCAGATCTCGCAGTAGCGGCCGAACTGCTCGATCGGCTCGGTCGCGCCGGGCGGCAGCAGCTTCATGCGGAACGTGCCCATCACGTAGGCGAGTGCGCCGTGCCCGTTCACCTCGACTTGGTGCAGCGCGACCTTCTGCACGTCGGGGAAGGCCGTGAAGAAGGCGCGCAGCGCTTCCGTGCCGACGACGGGCGGCGCGCCGTCGGGCAGGAGCACCGCGTCCGGCTCGTACAACGCGACGACCGTGTCGAAGTCGCCGGCGACGACCGCGTCGGCCCACATGCGCGCTTGCGCCTCGATGCCGGCCTGGTCGGCCGTCGAGAAGCCCGACGGGCCCGCGCAGCTCGCCACGACCAGTGACAACGCAACAGCGACGGTGAGCGGCGACGAACGGCGCGCGAGGTTCGGCATGCGGCGCAGCGTAGCGAGCGCAGCCACTCGAGCGCCGCGCCGGCACAAGTCGGGCACACACGCGCTCACTTGCCCGCGGCCGAGCGCACGAGGGCGACGACCAGCGGCTCGAGGCCCGGCGTCTGCTCCGGATGCGGACTCGAACACACGACGCGGCCGGCGCCGAAGCGCCCGAGCACGAGCGCCGGCGTGTCCGCCATCACGCCGCTCGGCACACCGTCCTTCGCGACCTCGCCGCGGTACCACGCGAGCACGCGGAAGTTCGGCAGCGCGTCGTCGCGCCCGCGTTCGAACACGGGCCCGTTCTCGTAGTGCACGTCGAACAACTTGGCGATCGGCGCACACAGCGCCTCGCCCAGCGACGAGAGTTCGAGCCGCACCGCGCCGCTGCCGCGCGCCCAGTGTTCGCGATCGACGACGAGTGCGTCGAGCACACCCAGCGCCCACTCGTATTCGTTGGACGCGAGATACGCACCTGCGCAGATCCCGAGATACCCGCCGCCGCCCGTGACGAAGTCGCGCACGGCCGCGCGACCCTCTGTGCCGAGTGCGTTCGCCTGCGACGTCGCACTGCCGCCGGGGAACACGACCACGTCGAACTCTTCGAGCACACCGGCGCGCACGTCGCTCGCACACACACGGCGCACGACGAAGCCGCCTTCCGCTTCGAGCAACGCTTCGAGCCGCTCCGGCCCCGCACCCGCCACACCTGCCGCGACGTACAGCGCGACCTTCACGTCGTCCGCGCCCGCCGCCGTGCCGACCAGAACGTCGGGCCCGTGTGCGAGCATGCCGAGTCCGGTCAGGAACGCGGCGACGACGATGCGTTGCTCGCGCGCGCGCAACGTCTCCGACTGGTCGCGCGTTCGTGCGACGAACGCGAGACTCGGGACGCCGAGGCCTTCGAACGCCAGGCGCGCGAGTCCGTCCGCGAGCGCCGATTCCTTCACGACGTAGTGCAGCCGCTCGTTCGCGAGCGAGGCGTCGAGCGAAGCGACGAGCGCCGCCGCCCGAGCCAGTGAACCCGGCGTCGCGTCCGTCACGATCGAACTCCGCGCATGGGCGCGGTCGACCGACGCGCTCGCGTCGCACAGTTCGACCAGGTAGTCGGGCGCGAGTTCGCGTGTCAGCTCCAGCAACTCCGCCTCCGACTCCTCGCCGCTCACGTCCGCGACCACCAGCAGCCGTCCGCGAGCGATCGTCCAGCCGCGGATCGCATCGGCCGCGAGCGCACCCGCCGCGCCCGCGCCGCGTTCGTGCGCGACGACGAGCACCGTCGGCCCCGGTCGCCCGCTCTCAATCGCGAGGACGACGCGCGCTTCCGGGTCGGCCGGCTCCGTCGACTCGATCGTCGCGGCGTTCGTGTCCGCGACCGCGTCGCCGATCGGCGCGGCGACCGCAACGGCCAAGGCGAACAGCGAACCGACGACCATGCAGCGATGCTACGCGGACCCGCGCGAACGGGTTGGCGAGCGACACATCACAGGCTTGGTTTCGTCCCGGGCCCCGCTCCACCTATCCTCTGCGGCCCGCCCATGTGGACCGAGTTCTGGATGATCCTGGCGCTGATCCTCGTCAACGGCGTTTTCGCCGGGGCCGAGATCGCGGTCGTTGCCCTCCGCGCCAGCCGCGTGCGTGAACTCGCCGAGTCGGGCGACCGCGCCGCCGTGGCCCTGGAGGAGCTGCGCAAGAACCCCGAGCGCTTCCTCTCGACCGTTCAGGTCGTCATCACGGTCATCGGCGCGACCGCGGCGGCGTTCGGCGGTGCCGCGTTCGCGGACGACCTCATCCCGATGTTCGAGGGCGTCGAGATCCTCGCACCCTACGCCTCCCAGCTCGCGATCGGCCTCGTGGTCGCGATCGTGTCGTTCTTGTCGCTCCTCTTCGGCGAGCTGGTCCCGAAGTCGCTCGCCCTGCGCGCCTCCGAACCCTACGCCAAGTTCGTCGCTCGCCCGCTCCTCGGACTGTCGTGGCTCTTCACGCCGGCCGTCTGGGTCCTGACCACCTCGGCGAACTTCGTCCTGCGCCTGTTCGGCGACCGCACGACGTTCATGGAGAGCCGCATCTCGCTCGACGAGCTGCGATCGATCGTCGAAGAGGCCGGCGAGCGCGGCTCGGTCGAGCCCGGCGTCGGCGAACTCGCGACCCGCGCCCTCGAGTTCAGCGACCTGACCGCCGGCGACGTCATGGTGCACCGCCGCAACGTCGTCGGTCTGCCGAAGTCGGCAACCGAGGCCGACGTCCGCGAACGCATGGTCGCGAGCGGCCACCAACGCCTGCCGGTGTACGAAGGCTCGCTCGACAACATCGTCGGCTACGTCTCGTGGCGCGACATCGTGCAGCGCACGTGGAGCGGCGCAGCGCTGATCCTCGAAGAGATGGTGCGCCCGGCGCACTTCGTGCCCGAGTCGCGGCCCGCGCCGGAGTTGCTGGAGGACATGCGCAGCAAGCGCATCCACCTCGCGATCGCGGTCGACGAACACGGCGGCACGGCCGGCATCGTGACGCTCGAGGACCTGCTCGAAGAACTCGTCGGCGAGATCACCAGCGAGCACGCACCCGCCGGCCACGCGTCGATCAAACGCCAACCCGACGGCAGCGCGCTCGTCGTCGCGACCACGCAGATTCGCGACGTGAATCGCGAACTCGATCTCGAGATCCAAGAGCCCGAAGAGGTCGGCACGATCGCGGGCCTGTGCATGCAGCTCGCGAACGACCACATCCCGAGCCGCGGCGAACGCTTCACCGCCGAAGACGGAACGGTGCTCGAGATCGCCGACGCCTCGCCGCGCCGCGTGCGCAGCATCCGCGTCGTGCCGGTGCCGCCGGTGGTCGAGGGCGGTGCGTGAACGCGCGCGGCGCGCGGCTCGCGAGCGGCGGTGCGGCCGCGGCTTTGTTCGCCGCACTCGCTGCGTGCCGCGGCGGGCCTGCTGACAGCGCAACGGCGCCGGCCTCGGCGGCGGCCGCCGAATCGGAGCAATCGGGCGCGGGCTCGCCGCTCGCACTCGCGCCGTTGCCCGACTCGCGCCACGGTCACCGCGCCGAGGTGTTGGGCGACGGGCGCGTGCTCGTGTTCGGCGGCTTCGAGCGCGGCAACACGAGCAACAGCCGCGGCGCGCACGCGAGTTGGCTCTTCGAGCCTGTGCACGGGCCTGAGCACGGGGACGGGCACGGGCACGGGGACGGGCACGGGCACGAACGCGGCGCATGGCGCCGAACCGGCGACCTCGCCGTGCCGCTCGCCTTCCACGCTTCGGCCGTGCACGACGGCGTCGTGTACGCCGTGGGGGAGGATCGACTGCAGCGCTTCGATGCCGCGACGGAGACCTGGCACGTCGTCCTGCACGACGAGCGCCTCCCGTCGGCCCACGCGGGCGCCGCGGTCGTGGACGGTGTGTTGTTCGCGGTTGGTTTCGAGTCGGTCGCCGTCGATCTCGCGACGCTCGCCGTCACCTCACTGCCCGATCCGCCCGATCACCACGCGCAAGACCACTTCTCGTACGTCGCCGAACTCGGCGGCCGCCTCCATCTGCTCGGCGGCTTCGCCGGCGCCGACTTCCAACCGCGCACGCGCCACGTCGTCTTCGACGGCGAGCGCTGGTCGCACGCCGCGCCGATCCCGTTCGACGACGCCGCGAAGTTCGGCGTCGGTGTCGTGCACGGTGAGCGCTTCGTCCTGATCGGCATGAACGGCAACGCCGTGTACGTCGCGGCCTCGGACGTCTGGGAGCCGCTCCCGCCGCCGCCGTGGGACGGGTTCCGCTGCATGGCGGCTGCGTTCGTGCACGGTCCACACCTCCACGTGTTGGGCGGCCTCGGCGCGGACCGCATGCACGGTCACGACGTCCTCGACCTCGCGGAGCGCGCCTGGATCGCGGTCGACGGGACCCCGCTCGCCGCCGCAACGGCCCGCTGAAACACACCCGTGGCGTCGGCGCTACGCTTCGATCGGCCCCACGTCCGCGCCTCGCGCGCCCCGCACCATGAAGAAGCGTCTCGCCCTCGCCGCCGTTCTCGCCCTCGGTCTCACCGCCGCCGCGCCGTTCGCGATCACGTCCTTCCTGCAAGCACCCGCCGGCGTCGGCCTGCCGTTCCGCACGGTCGACCTGCCGCCCGTGAAGATCGCCGGCAGCCGCCCCGCACCCGCGACGCTCATCGGCGGCACGTTCGGCCCGAGCTACATCGAGGTCCTCACCGGCAACCTCGTCATCACGAGCGACGCCGAGATGAAAGCCGTGTGGGACGCCGTGCTGACCGGCCCCTACGACCCGACGCTCTTCGACTTCACGAACACCTTCGTCGTGTGGATGGGCGGCAACTCGATGCAGCTCGGCTCGTTCGGCATCAACGCGATCGAGCGCGTCGACGCCGAGTACAGCAACCCGATGGGCTTCGGCGGCCCCTTCAACGACGTCGACCCGTTCATCGCCGCGACCTCGCTGACCTTCTTCCCCGGCGCCTTCCCGCAGAACCCGCCGCCGCCGACCTACCGCGTGAGCGCCGCGAAGGTCGACCGCGACCAACTCGACGACGTGGTGTTCCACCGCTCGTTCGTGTTCGCGCCGTGACCTGATTCGAATGCATCGCCGCGCCGGGAGTACCGGCGCGGCAAGTGGACCGCGTTCGCTCGGTGCTGCGGTCCGCGCGCCTCCTTGCCATGTTTTACGTCTACGTCCTGAGTCCAGAGGCTGTCGTCGTCCTCTGCGTCATCCTCTGGGTGGCGGCACTCATTGCGTCAGCCAACGCCCGTGAGTGGAACTGGTTCCTCGGCATCCTGCTCTTCCCCCCGATCGCGCTCGCATTCGAAGCGAACCGCGCTCCATCCCTGAAGAGCATCCGCGCCCGCATCCGCCGCCGTTCCCGCGCCGCGGCACACCGACGGCAATCGCAGCACGCGGAGCTGGCCGAGCTGCGCGCCAAAGTCGAAAGCCTCGAGTCCGACCGCGGCGCCAGTGCGCGCTGAGCCGTCGACATTGCCTGACCGTCGCCACCTCGTCGCGTTGATCGTCGCCGTCGGCACCGCGTGCGCCGGCTCGCGCGAGCACTTGCCGGTAGCGCCATCCGAGTCGGAGAGCGTTGCACGCACGTGGTCCGTGCCGGCCTGTCGTGCGCGTGAGTGCACCTGCGACTTTCCAGGTGGTGTTCGGCTGGAGCGCATTCGAGGCCGCCCGAACGAAGACGGTCCGGGCGATCACGTGCAGCTTCTCTGGTCCGACGGCTCAGCCGCCCACGCTCTGATCGACACGGTTGGGATCCAGATCCCGACCGACTTCGTGCCGACCGCGGTGTGCGTCCTGGCCGCTTCCGACGAGCTCGAGATCGGTGTGGCGGGTGTCGACGACCGCGGTTGGTCGATCGTCGAGATCTGGACGATCGTTCCCCCGACTCGGGACGAACTCGAGAGCATCGAACTCGGACGCCGCCCGTCGTCCACGTCGAGTGTGGTGGGACGAGAGCGCGTCCACTTCGCCGCCAGCGATTCGGATGGGCCGATCGAGTGCATCTCACCGCCGCTGCGTCGTGACGGGAGCGTGCGATTCCAGACCTGGAGACGCACGCCCGATGCATCCGAGTCGACTGGTTGGACGTTCGCGTTCGACTCGTTCGAGGACGGCGCGTTCCGGCGCGTCGACACGACACCCGACTACTTGCCGTCGGAGTACGCGCCGCTCACTCCTGGGGTGAGCGATGGCGAGCGTGCGACAATGCT
Organism: Planctomycetota bacterium; assembly: GCA_044358925.1. Classification (GTDB taxonomy): domain Bacteria; phylum Planctomycetota; class UBA1135; order UBA1135; genus Rohdeia. The sequence continues at coordinate 6,418 of JBIKNC010000090.1, forward strand.
CTACTTCGCACGACCCTTGGACGACGGTCCGATCATCGAGTGCATGCCGACCATCTTCGCGGCCGTCGACGACGACGGGGACGGTCGACTCGATCGGGTCCAGCTCTGAAGTTCGTTGCAATGGCAGCCGTCAGGGGCACTCGAACGCGCCGACACTTGGACGTTTCGAGCGCGGCGCGCCGGTGAAATCGATTCCGAGCGATTCGTTCGTGACGGTTTGCGCGGCAGCGGCTCGGGCAGGGCTCTTCTTCGACAGCATGTAGGGAATGTCGCCGCCAGCGAAGAGCGGATCGGCGGGTGCGATCGGGTGCGTGTCGGCGGGCAGGTTGTCGTTCCGAGGTTGGCCGGCAAAGCTGGCGTCGTCGCGCGCGAACCACAGGTTCGACGTGAACGTGAACGAGGTCGGATCGGTGCCGCCGCCCACGTTGATCGGCGTGCGCAGGCTCGCGCGATCGAAGTAGAAGATGTTGTTCGCGACGAGGCCGCCTCGGCAGGGGAGGAAGCGCTCCGCGGACTGGTCTTGGAGAATGCGCAGGATCCAGGTCTGCGGCTCGACCACCGTGTTGTGCACGAAGCGCACGGCGTCACAGCTCGCGAACGCGATCGCGCATCCGTGATTCGCGCCGCAGCGCACGAACACGTTCGACTCGATGGCGAGGCGCGCGGCTTCGAAGACGGCGTCGTTCGGCCGGAAGAACTCGAGGCCCGTCGATCCGCCCGCATTGATCGCGCGGCCCGCGACGCCCTCGAACCAGTTGCCGTGCACGAGCGTGTCGGCCGAACCGCCCTTCAACTGGAAGCCGCCGCCCTTCGTGTCGGTGATGCGATTGCCGTGCAGCACGCCGCGATGGCAGCCGACCTGGTCGACGGCGTCACCCGCATCGATCTTCGAGATGCGGCAGCCGAGCACGAAGAAGTCGTCGACGCCGGAGAGTTTGATGCCGTCGCTGTTGCCGCCCGCGCCGATCGTGTGCACGAACAGGTCGCGCAGCACGAGATGGTGCGAGGGTGTGTCGCGTGCGCCGCCGTCGTCGATGTTGAGTCCGTTGCCGCGCGCGCCGGTGAGTTCGAGCGACTCGATCACGACGTACGAACAGCGCGCGACGTGGAGCACGTTCCCGTCGCCCGCCGCATCGAGCACGGCGCCCGGCTCGCCGCTCACGCGGATCGGCGCCGCGGCCGTGCCGTGCAGGTTCTCGGAGTAGGTCGTGCCGACGTGGCGGCCGGCTGCGAGCACGATCTGTGTGCCGGGCTCGGCGGTGCGCAGTGCGGCGCCGAGGTCGTCGCCGGGCTCGACGCGCACCGTGACGAGCGGCTCGATGCCGACGTCGAACGCGCGTGGGAGGCCGCGGGTTTCGGTTGCGTCCTGAGAGGCCGTTGTGAGCGGTGCAGCGGTGACGTCGCTTGCACGAACGACGCCGAATGCGATGGTGAGAGCTGCGAGACCGATGGCGACACGGGCGATGCTCGTCATGTCGTGACTCTAGCCACAGGGCGAGGCACGAGGGGCTGGCGGCTGCGTGTCAGACACCGTACCGCCAGCGCGCCGGTCACTCGTGTTCGGTGAACGCTCGCACGAAGCGCAGCCCCTGCCGCGCATAACCGCGCTCCTCGTAGAAGCGGTGCGCGCGCTCGCGCCTCATTGCACTCGTCACTTCGATGTGTCCGCAGCCGACGCTCACGAGATGCGCCTCGGCTTGCTCGAGCAGCCGCGTTCCGATTCCACGACCCGTCAACTTCGCCGACACGACGAACGAGCTGATCCGGCCCAGCAACGACGTGCGGTGCAGCATCGGCACTGCCGACACGGTCACGAGCGCGACCACGGCGCCCTCGATCTCGGCGACGAACGCCGCATGCTGCGGCCACAGCTCCTCGAACCGCGCGAGGTTCGCCGCGAGCGTCGCACGCGACGTCGGATGCTCCAATTCCGCGAGCAGCACCTCGAGCGCCGCAAGGTCGCCGCCGTCTGCGCGCCGAAGGTGCACACGCTGCGCGTCGCCCGCGGTCACGAGGGGGCTCGCTCCGAACCGCGCATCGCGGCCGCATCCGCACACCCGTCCGGCTCGAAGATGCGGCGCGTCGATGCCGGATGGCGCGCGAGCGCGGCGCCTTCGCGCGGCGCGCGCAGCACGAGCAACCCGCCGCAGTTCGGACACACACGACCCAACCGACCGTCAGCACACGCAGCGCAGAACGTGCACTCGAACGAGCAGATGAAGACGTCGCGCGCGCGCGGCTCGAGGTCGCGGTCGCAGCACTCGCAGTTCGGCCGCATTTCGAGCATGTCGTCGGCGCGTGGCGCCCGATTGTTAGCTTGCCGCGCCCGCCCACGACCGTCCACATGAGCCGCCTCGCCTTCCTCGCTCCGCGTCGCCTCGCGGCCAACGTGCGCGAACTCGGAGCGATCGGTCCGCTCGCCGTTTTCATCGTCGTCGGTCCGCTCGCCGGCGCCACGGCGCTCGTCGCGACGAATGACTGGTGGTTCGAGCGCCTCGCCGCGCTCGCGACCGCGCCGCAGCTCGCGCTCTTCTTCGCGATCGCAACGCTCGCGTGCGGTCTGTCGCTCGTGCCCACACACGCCGCGTCGTTGATCGCGGGCATGTTGTGGGGCGCGTGGTGGGGGAGCGCCGCCGCGCTCGCGAGCATCGCCGTCGCCGCCCTTCTCGGTCACGCGGTGCTCTCGCGCATCATCGGCGACACGGTCACCCTGAAGCTCGCCGCTCGCCCGCGCGCCGCCGCCGTCCACCGCGCGCTCGTGCACGAATCGCAGCCGCGTTCGGCGTTCCTGCTCGCACTCGTGCGCCTCTCGCCGGTCATGCCGTTCGCCGGCACGAACCTCCTCATGGCGTCGATCGGCCAGCGTGTGCCGGCGTTCCTCGTCGGCACGTTGTGCGGCATCGCGCCGCGTGTCGTCGTCGTCGCCGCAGCGGGAGCCGGATTGGCCGAACTCGACCTCTCACGCAGCGGCGACATGCGCCTCGCGATCATCGGCGCGGTCGCGACGCTCGTCGCGCTCGTCGTCATCTCCCTCGTCGCGCGCCGCGCACTGCGCACGGCCGTCGGTCAGCCGGCTCCGACCACGCCGCCGGCCGCGCCGCCGACGAACTCGTGAACGAGCATCCACACGCCCAGTCCCGCGATCAGCGCGCCGAACAGGCGATCGAGCCACACACCGCAGCGCGCGAGCTGCTTCGACACACCCTCCGCGCCGAGCACCGCGGCCGCGAACACGTACCAACCGCCGTCGATCGACATGGCGAGGACGGCGACGCCCGCGCGCTCCGCGACGCTCGCTTCGGCCGGCACGAACTGCGACAGCAGCGCGAGGAAGAACACCGCGATCTTCGGATTGAGGAACGCGACGAAGAAGCCCTCGACGAAGCCGCTGCGTGTCTTGCTTGGAGCGCTGTGGGCCACATCGGCGCCCGCGGAGCCCGACCCACTCGGCTTCGCACGCCACGTCGCGACGAGAATGTTCGCGCCCATCCACACGAGATAGAGCGCGCCGACCGTCGTGATGACGTGCTCCCAGCCGTGCAGCAGCACGTGCAGGCCCGCCACGACCGCGAACGCGTACAAGCCGACGCCCAGCCCGTGCCCGAGTCCTGTGAGCACACCCTCGCGCCGTCCGCGCGCGACGGTGTTCTTCACGACGACGGCGAGGCTCGGTCCGGGTGAGACCGCGCCGCTCGCGAGCACGGCCGCGATCGAGAGCCAGGCTGAGACGTCCACGGCGGCAGCGTAGCGGCGCGCGCTCGCGAACTCGCGTCCGCGGTTCGCCACCCACGCCGCTCGCGTAGCCCGCGACCAGCCGGTGAGCCGATCAGCCGATCAGTCGATCAGCACCGACACGAACTCGAGCTCGACGCCCTGGTGCACACACAGTCGCACGATGCGGGCCACCCGATCGAGTTCGGTGACCTCGACGCGCCACGCGCCCCGCTCGTGCACGGCGCGCACGAGCCGCAGCTCGCACACGAGCGCGAGCCAGTCGACCCGCACGTCGAAACACTCCGCGACGACTTCGAGCGTCAACAGATTCGCTCCGTTCATCGTGCACCTTTGCGTACGGATGCCAGCTCACCGGCCTTGCGCAGGAGTTCGCGCTGCTCGTCCGACAGATCGTCGGGCAGCGCGAGCCGCACGACCGCATACAGGTCGCCGTGCCCGCCGCGCCCGTCGGCGAGGCCCTGACCACGCAAGCGCAGTCGCGCGCCCGCGCGTGTGCCGGCCGGCACCTTCAGCGCGACCGTGCCGCGCGCCGTCCGCACGTCGACCGTCGCGCCGCCGAGCACGTCCCACGGCGCCACCTCGACGTCCGTTTCGATGCTCCGTTCGCTCGCGTCGCCGTGGAAGCGGTAGCGCGCTCCGGCGACGAGCCCGAGCGTCAGGAGCAGGTCGCCCGCCGAGCTCGCGGCCGAGCCGCCGGATCCGGATTCACCGAGCCCCGCGAGCCGCAGCACCATCCCATCGCGCACGTCGCTCGGGATGCGCAGTTCGACCGTGCGCTGCTGTTCGACGTGGCCGACACCGCCGCACGTCGGACACACGTGCTGCCCGACGAAACCGACGCCGCCGCAGCGCGGACAGTCGGCCGTCGCCGGCACCTCGAGCACACTCACACCGCCCGCGATCGCTTGATCGAGCGTGAGTGCGATGCGCGCGCGCACGTCCGCGCCGCGGTGCCGATAGCGCGCGTGTCGCCGCTCGCCGCCCGCTTCACGCCGCATCTGTTCGCCGAAAAGCTCGGAGAAGAAGTCCGAGAACCCGCCTCCGCCGCCGAACGCCTGTTCGAAATCCTCGCGGCTCATGCGCCGCTCACCCGGCGGCGGCGTGAAGTCCTGGCCGTGCTCCCAGTTCGCGCCGAACTTGTCGTAGCGCTGCCGCTTGTCGGCGTCCGATAGCACCTCGTACGCCTCCGACACCTGCTTGAAGCGCTTCTCCGCTTCGGCGCGCTCCGCCTCGGGGTGTTTGTCCGGGTGCCACTTCAGCGCGAGCTTGCGGTACGCCTTCTTGATGGCCTCCGCATCCGCGTTCCGAGCGACACCCAAGATTTCGTAGTAGTCCTGGAACTTCACGGCGTACTGCGCGGCGGCGCGAAGAAGGTGTCGCGCGGTTGTTCGAAGCGCGCCGGCAGCGGCTCGGCCGCACTCGCGTAGTGCGACGTGAAGCTGGCGACGAGCCACCGATCGCCGTCGAGCACGAGCTGCAGGCTGTCGAGGCCGCGCGTGTTCATGCGCAGCGCGGCTTCCGCTCCGCCCGCGGCTTCGTAGCCCGACGGCGGCACGAAACCGTCGAACGTGACCCAAGCGTGCGCGACGGTGCCGAACAGCTCGATGCGCGCGTGCGTGATGCGCTCGTGGAAACCGGTGCGGCCGATGCGCGAGCCGCGCACCCAGTCCTGGAAGTCCGCCAGGAACTCCTCGCTGCCGACGGCGACCGGCGTCGCGCCCGGAGCGATCGGACCGACGAACGCCGCGCCGTCGCAGAAGAGCGCGCGCATGCCGTCCCAGTCGGCCTCGCCGGCGGGCTCGAAGCAGAAGGCTTGGTAGAGCTCGTCGAGCGTCGTCCGCACACCCAACAACTCGTCGGCGCTCGGCGGCGGCGCGGGTGCCGCCGTCTTGCAGCCGGCCGCCAGCGCGAGCAGCGCCGCCGCGAGAACGCGCCGTGCCCCGTGCTCCTTCCAGCGAGCGTTCGTGTTGCCAAAGAACACGGCGCGCGTCCGCGCCGCCGCGCCCGTCCGTGCTTCGATCGTCGACATGTGCGCAGTATGACGCGCGCCGTCAGCGCGGCGGCACGGCGCGCATCGAGGCGCCGTCCCAATCGACGACCACGAGCGGATGGACCGCCCGATAGGAGAGGTCGCAGTTGCAGGCGTTGACCGACAGGCGCCCGCCCGCGCCGCTCGTACCGTAGGCCTCGTGGATGTGCCCGAACACGTGCAGCCGCGGCGAGATCCTCGGCAGCGCGGCGAGCATGTCGTCGCAGCCCACCTCCTCGCCTCCCCACGTCCTGTCGAGCACCCCGCGCGGCGGCGAGTGCGTCACGAGCATCTGGACCCCGCTCGGCACACCCGCCCATTTCTCCGCCAGCGCCGCCCCGCGCCGCAGATTGAAGGCCCAGTCGTGGAACCACGGCTGCCACGGCGAACCGAAGACCGTGAGGCCGTCCACGACCGCGCCTTCGTGTTCGAGATAGGTCGCACCCGCGAGCAGCGCCCGCGCCCGCTCGGGATCGCGCTCGAACAGGAAGTCGTGGTTGCCCGCGACGATGATCTTGTGGCGGTGTGGCAGCGCCTCGAGCCACGCCGCGAAACTCTGCACCTCCTCGAGGCGCCCGCGTTTCGTGAAGTCGCCCGCGTGCACGAACAGATCGCCGTCCGGCACGACGAGATCGCCGTGGCGGCCGTGGGTGTCACTCGACAGAACGATGCGCAAACTGGTCATGGCGTGCGAGCCGCGCCGCGCGCGCTGCTCGACACCGCAATGATGTCACTCGCGCGCAAAGGTTTCACTTCGGCGCGGATTCTCGTTCGAAACGCCGCAGCCACAGCGAACTCGCGAGCACCGACACACTCGACAGCGACATCGCGGCGCTCGCGAACATCGGCGACAACGACCAGCCCGTGAGCGGCACGAACACACCCGCCGCGAGCGGGATCCCGACCACGTTGTAGACGAACGCCCACACGAGATTGCGGCGGATCGTCGCGAGCGTCGCACGCGCCAGCGCCAACGCGCGCGGCAGCGCAGCGATCCCGCCGCGCAACAAGGTCACGTCCGCCGCGGCCGCTGCGACATCGGTGCCGTGGCCCATCGCGATGCCGACGTCGGCCGCGGCGAGTGCGGGGGCGTCGTTCACGCCGTCGCCGACCATCGCGACGCGCGCGCCGCTCGAACGCAGTCGTTCGACGAGTTGCGCCTTCGCTTCCGGCACGAGTTCGCCGTGCACGTCGTCCGCGAGCACGCCGACACGCGCCGCGATCGCTCGCGCGGTGCCGCTGCGGTCGCCGCTCGCCATCACGACGCGCAAGCCGCGCGCGCGCAGCGTCTCGACTGTCGCGCGCGCGCCTTCGGCCGGTTCGTCGGCGAGTGCAACGAGCCCCGCGAGCCGCGCGTCGACCGCCACGAACACGACACTCGCGCCGCCCGCTGCCAACGCGTCGGCGCGCGTCGCGAGAGCCGCGACGTCCACGCCGTTCGACACGAGCCACGCCGCGGATCCGGCGACGACCCGTCGACCCTCGAACGTGCCGCTCACACCCGCGCCGGCCTGCGTGCGAAAGCCCTCGACGACGCGTGCATCCACGGCGAGACCGCGTTCGCGCGCTCCGGCGACCAAGGCGCGCGCGAGCGGATGTTCACTCGCACTCTCGAGCGCCGCGGCCGCAAGCAACACGTCCATGCCCTCGAATTCGCTCGTTGCGACAACTTCCGTCAACACCGGCGCGCCATTCGTCAACGTGCCGGTCTTGTCCAGCACCACCGTGTCGACGTGCGCCGCCCGCTCGATCGCCGCGCCGCCGCGGAACAACACGCCCAACTCCGCCGCGCGTCCCGTGCCGACCGCGATCGCGGCCGGCGTCGCGAGGCCGAGGGCACACGGGCACGCGATGACGAGCACGGCGACCGCGTGTTCCATCGCCGCGCCGAAGCCGGCGCCGCTCGCGAGCCACACACCGAACGTCGCGAGCGCGAGTGCGAGTACGACCGGCACGAAGACCGCGCTCACACGATCCGCGAGGCGCGCGATCGGCGCGCGCGACCCCTGCGCCGCTTCGACGGCGGAGACGATGCGCGCGAGAGCCGTGTCCGCGCCGGTGCGCGTCACGCGGACGACGAGGGCGCCGCTCGTGACGATCGCGCCGCCAACCACACTCGCGCCCGCGGCCTTGTCGACGGGCAGGCTCTCGCCCGACAGCAACGCCTCGTCGACGGCCGACGCGCCTTCGATCACGACGCCGTCGGCGGGGACGCGCTCACCCGGGCGCACGACGACTTCGTCGCCGACGACGAGCCGCTGCACGTCGACCTCGATCTCGATCGCACCCGCGCGTCGGCGCGCGCGCGCCGGAACGAGTGCGTGCAGTCCGCGCACCGCGTCGCCGAGGTGGTGCCGCGCGCGCGTCTCGAGTTTCTTGCCGAGCAGCACGAACGTGACGATCGTCGCGGCCGCTTCGAAGTAGAGGTGCGGACTCGTGTGCACGTTGCCGTGCGCCGCGACGACGCGGAACACGTGCGGCGCGATCAGGCCGAAGCTCGACTGCAACCACGCCGCGAGCACACCCAGCGCCACGAGCGTGTTCATGTCGGCGCTCTTCGCCCGCGTCGCCTTCCACGCGAGGCGCAGGAAGCGCGCGCCCGGTCCGAACACGACCGGCGTCGCGAGTGCGAACTGCAACCAGCGGCCGGCCTCGCTCGCCGCGAACTCCCAGGCGCCGTGCGACATGGCGAGTGCGACGAGCGGCACCGTCAACGAAGCTGCGAGCACCAGGTCGCGATTCAGCGAGCGCCGTTCGTGCTCCTCGAGTGCCTCACGAGCGGCGAGGCGCTGCGCGGCCGGCGACGACCGCGTTTCCGAAGCCCCTGCGACGCCATCCGCTGCGCTGATGGCCCGGTCCGCGCTCGATCCAAGCACGCGATATCCCGCGCGCTCGACCGCCGCCGCGAGTTGCGTCGCTCGGGTACCGAGATCGCCGTCGACGAGCACCGTCGCTCGCTGCGTCGCCAAGTTCACGTGCGCGTCGCGCACACCTTCCGCTCCGCGCAGGGCCTTCTCGACGCGCCGCACACACGCCGCGCACGTCATGTCCGCGACGTCGAGTTCGAGCGCCGTGCTCCCGTCGCTTGCTCCCTTCGTTGCGTTCGGCGTCGCCATGGCGTCCACGCATGATGGACCGCCGGCCGGTGCGGCGCGAGTCCGATCAGCGCAGGGAGCGGTGGAGGATCACCGCGTTCAGGAGCAGCAGCGCGATGGCCGGCACACTCAGCGCGAACGAGTCGCCGACGCGCCAACGCGCGACCAGGGCGGCGGCCATCAGGAGTACGAGTCCGCCCGACGACACACGCAGAGCCGGCGGCCACCACAGCCCGACGGCGAGGCCGACCCCGGCCGCGATTTCGAGCACACCCGTCAGCACCCGCAGGTGCGCGAGGTCGAAGCGTGCGAACTCGGCGCGCATCGACGGCGAGACGAGGCAGTGCACGCCGTAGCTGACGAAGGCGATGCTCGAGAGGGCGACGAGAAGGGCGGTCTTCACCCGCGGAACGAGCCGCCGTGCTCGCCATGCGCCGCGCTCGTGCTCCCGACGATCACGTCAGGACTCCGGCATGCACCGCTGCCACGAACAGCGACAGCACGAGCAGCACGAGCGACGGCACGAACTTCTGCCAGCCGTGCCGCGCGCGCACGTGCGACCACTGCGCGCCCGCCATCAGCGCCGCCATGCCGAGCGCGGCGCCAACCACCGGTGCCGGGAACCAGATGCCGACCACGAGCAGCGTCGCGAGCGCGATCTTCGCGGCGCCGATCGCGCTCCGGAACATGTCCGAATACCCGTACTCGTGGAACTCGCGCACGATGTTGTCGAAGCGCGCGACCCACACGAACGCGATCGAGAGGGCGATGACGACCTGGGTGACGTTCGAGAGCTGGTCCATGCCGAGGGCCGACGAGAGCACCGCCCGTCGCTCGTCCACCTTCGGATCTGTTCCGCGTGCGGATTCACCGCCGACCTCGGGGCGGGCGTCTCCTCCACGTGTCGGTTCGTGTCATGCTGCCCGCGACACACGCGCTTCGCACCTCAACCCATGTCGACGACACGTTCTCTCGTCCTCGCCGTCGACGGCATGTCGTGCGACGGTTGTGTGCGCCACGTCACCAAGGCCCTCGCTGCGTTGCCGTCGGTCAGCGACGTGCGCGTCGACCTCGCCGCGGGTCGCGC
>JBIKNC010000091.1:0-16318 GCA_044358925.1 Planctomycetota bacterium
GGAGCCGACGCGGGCGCGCGGAGCGCGCCCGGGGTCGGCCCGCGCCGATTCCGCACCTCCAAACCGCCGTGGCGGATCCGTGTCTGACACCGTACGCGTCACGCGGACACAATCCGCAGCATGCACGCCACCGTCGATGCTCGGCCCGCGCGGCTGTTCCAGGTGCTCGGCGCGTTCTTCGTCACGAACGCGCTGCTCGCGGAGTTCGTCGGCGTGAAGATCTTCTCGCTCGAGCGCACACTCGGGTTCGAGCCGGCGCAGTTGAAGACGTTCGTCGACGAGCCGCTCTCGTTCAACCTGACGGCGGGCGTGCTCCTGTGGCCGGTCGTGTTCGTGCTGACGGACGTCGTCAACGAGTACTTCGGCAAGCGCGGCGTGCGGCGGCTCTCGTTCATCGCCGTCGGCACGATTCTGTACGCGTTCGCGATGGTCTTCGCAGCGATCGCACTCGCGCCCGCGGACTTCTGGATCGCGCGCGACCTCGGCGACGGACGCAGCATCGACATGCAGGTCGCCTACGAAGCGATCTTCGGGCAGGGGCTGTGGATCATCGGCGGCTCGCTGGCGGCCTTCGTCGTGTCGCAGTTCCTCGACGCGGTGCTGTTCCAGTGGTTCAAGCGGCGCACCGGCGGGCGCTTGATCTGGTTGCGTGCGACGGGCTCGACCCTCGTCTCGCAGTTGATCGACAGCTTCATCGTGCTGTGGATCGCGTTCGGCCTAAACCCCGAGACGAATTGGTCGGCGGCGCTCATCACGTCGATCGCGCTCGTGAACTACGCGTACAAGTTCGCAATGGCGATCGCGCTGACGCCGCTCATCTATCTGGCGCACAACGTGATCGTGCGCTACCTCGGAACTGACGTCGCAGCGGACATGCGGCGAGCGTCGATGGGCGAGGGCGAGCTGAGCTGAGCGCCGTTCACGCCGCGCGTCACCCGAGCAGCGCCGCCGCGGCCGCACGACCGCTCACGAACGCACCTTCGACGCGGCCGCCCGTGAAAGCGTCGCCGCACACGGCGAGGTGCAGCGCGCGATCGACGGCACACGGCTCGCGTTGCGCATCTTTCTCAGCGAGCGCGTAGCGCCAACGGTGACCGTCGAGGTGCACGAGCGGCGGCAGGCGCGTGTCGAGCACGCGTTCGAGCGCGACCACGAGTTCGTGCGCGGCGGCCAGCGGATCGCGTTCGACGTTCGCGCGCGACCACGCGGCGTTCGCGTGCAGCACGTGGGTCGCTGCGCCGCCGCGGCCGGGTTTGCCGCCGTCGTGTGCGGCCCAGCCGAGCATCGCGTCCTCGATGAACAGACCGCCCGCGGCGCTGGGCACCTGTTCGGCGAACGTCGCGAGCGCACAGACACACGGCGCGAGCGCGTCGGCCAGCTCGGCACACCGCGCGACGAGCGGCGACGTGATTGCACTCGCGACGAGGAGCTGGTGCGCCTGCGTCGATGGCAGCGCGAGGACGAGCTCGTCGAAGGAACCGTGCGTGAGCGACGCGCCGCTCACGAGGTCCGTCGCGACGAGGCTCCACCGCCCGTCGGCAAGCACGACGCGTTCGACGCGCGCGCCCGTCCGCACGTCGAGCCCGACCGCGAGCGCGCGTGGCAGCGCCGACATGCCCGGCACGCCGACGAAGCGCTCGGTGCCGGGCCGCGGATCCGGATCGAAGCGACCATGGCTGAGCGTGCGGAACGGTCCCGGCCAGCGCGCGACGGTTTCGTTCGCGATCAACGGCTCGAGCGCCGCCGCGAAACCCTCGTCGCGCACCGTGAAGAACTGCGCGCCGTGATCGGCCGCGAAGCCCGCGCCGCGCCGCGTCGCCACGCGGCCGCCGCTGCTGCGGCCCTTGTCGAACACGACCACCGAGCGGCCGCGGGTCACGAGCTCGCGCGCCGCCGCGAGGCCCGCCAGTCCGGCTCCGATGATTGCGACCGTTTCCGCCACGCGCCGAGCTTCGCATGCGGCGCGGCCGCGGAGTCGAAGGGGCGCGCTCGGTCAGGCGAACGCGGCGAGTTTGGCGCGCACGAGTTCGATCACACGCTCAGCCGCGAGCTGCTCCATCGCGCCGCTCGGCTGGACCACGACCGTGTGGCGACTCGCGGGCGACTCCGTCCAGCCGTACGGGCCGGTGCGGCGCGGATCGGCGGGCCCGAACAGCGCGAGCGTCGGCGTCCCGACCGCGACCGCGAGGTGCATCGGGCCCGTGTCGCCGGTGACGAGCAGGCGCGAACGCGCGAGCAGCGCCGCGAGCTGCCGCAGCGACGTGCGCCCGACGAGATCGTGCACACCGCTCGCGGCGGCGACGAGCGGCGCGGCGAGTTCACGATCGCCGGGTCCGCCGATCACGACGAGCGGCGCATGTGCGTCGCGCGCGAGCGCGGCGATCACCGCCGCGAAGCGCTCGCTCGGCCAGCGGTTCTGCGGTTTGCTCGCGCCCGCGTTCACGACGATCGGTGCGCCGCCGAAAGCGGCCACCTGCTCGTCGGCCCAGGCCGCGGCGCTCGCGTCGCTCGGCAGCACGTGCTCGACCGGCCCGTCGCAACCCAGCACCCGCGCGAACGCGCGGTACTGATCGACCATGTGTTCGTGCGGCGGCCCGCTCGCGATGCGTTCGGTCGCGAGCAGCCACGAACACTCCTTCGCGCGCGCGCGGTCGTAGCCGAGCACACGCGGCGCGCCACTCGCACGCGCGACGAGCGCCGACTTCAGGATGCGTTGCAGGTCGACGGCGAGTTCGTAGCGGCACGCGCGCAGCTCGCGCACCAACACGCGAAAGCCGCCGAGGCCCGAGCCGCGCTTCCACACGTGCACACGGTCGACGTGTGGGTGCCCTTCGACGAGCGGGCGCACGAGGTCGTGCACGACCCAACCGATCTCGACGTGCGGCTGCGCACGTTTGACGAGGCCCGCGAACACGAGCGCGTTCACCACGTCGCCGATCGCGCCGAGGCGCACGACCATGAGGCGATCGGGGGCGAGCAGGTCGGGCGGGGCGGGGGCGCGCATCGCGGTGCGCACGATAGAGGCTCGCGCCCCGCCTAGAATCGGCGCGTCCCACCGAATCCAAGGAGTTCTCGTGATCCGCCGCAGCCAGTTCGTCGCCGCTCTCGCCGTCGCCCTTCTGTCTGCCTGTGCGTCGCCACAGGCCGCGCGGCTCGTGGAGCCGCGAGCGCAGAATGTCGTCGCGACGCGGGGCGTCGCTCTCGGAACCGAGGCTCGCGGTTCGGGGCTCGCAAGAGCCGAGGGCGAGGAGACCTCGTTCGCCGGCCTGTGGACGACGACGTTCGGCGCGCTCGTGCTCGACGTCGACGGCACGCACGCGACCGGCAGATACGCCTACGGCACCGGCGGTCGGATCGACGGCGAAGTCGACGGGCGCATCCTGCGGGCGCGCTACTTCGAGCCGAACGGCGTCGAAGGGCGCGCGACGTTCGAACTCGCGGACGACGGTGCCAGCTTCGACGGCGTCTGGCAGGCGGGCGCGAACGCAGAGCTCGCGCTCGACGACACGAGCCTCGAGCGTTGGACCGGCACCCGCGTCGTGCCCGTCGAAGGGCGCGTGTGGCTCGTCGTGCTCGAGGCCTACTGGCAGTCGGGCCTGCACGAGCCCGACTACTCGTACGGCGAGATGCTCGGCGCCTTCTTCGAGCGGCTCCCCAACGTCGCGTTCCGCCAGCGCTTCTTCCACGGCCCCGACGACTTCGTGCGCCTCGTGCGCGAGTGCGAAGCGCTGGCCGAGCCGGTGGTGCTGTACGTCTCGTCGCACGGCTCGCCAGAAGGCATCGGTTCACCCGGCGGCACCATCGACGGCGCGACGATCGGCGCCGCGCTCGCGCACGTGCCGAACGTGCAGCTCCTGCACCTCGGCGCATGTGAGGCCCTCGCCGGCGACCTCGTGCGCGACGTGCGCGCCGCCGCCGGCCCGCACGCCGACTTCCCGATCTCCGGTTTCACCGTGGCCGTCGATTGGGGCGGGAGCGCGCTCGTCGACTTCACCTACCTCGACCTCGTGCTCGAGCGCGGCTTCGCGCCCGCCGACGCCGTCGAGGAGACGCGCCGCCTCGTGACGTTCGCACGCGACACGGCGCCGAGCGACTCGGCGATCCCGGCCACGGATCTGGTGATCGACGTCGCGGGGCCGCGCTGACCGTGAAGCTCAGGCGATCGGCCGCCGCGAACTCGCGCCCGCGAGTTCGTCGTGGAGGCGCGTGACGGCGAGGCAACGCTCGTGCGTCGCTCCATCGCCGATCTCCTCCTCGAACGAACACGCGGCGTAACGCTTCGCCGCGGCCGTGTACGTCGCGAGCCACGCGTCGCGATCGGCGCGACGCTCCGGAGTCACCGGCCACACGCCCGGCCGCGGCTTCATGTGCGACGCGATGCCGATGCGCCACGGCTTCGCGTCGAGGCGCGCGCGGTAGCAGCGCTGGCGCGTGCACATCTTCGCGTAGAGCGGATCGACGCCGAGTTCGCGGAACGCGGTCACGCAGCGTTCGTCGTCCGGCGCGATCGTTCCTTGCAGCGCGATCAGTCGCAGCCCGTTCGGCGTTCGGTACACACGCACGCGCCAGTCGCGATGTCGCTTCACGAAGCCCGCGAGCCGCCGCCGTGCGCGCACTTCCGCGGTGCCGACGAGCAACGTGCGCAGACGAGCGACACCCGCGCTCACCAAGCCGCCCGCGAGCAGCACCACGATGAACGCGAGCCCTCCGAGCAGCGCCAACCCCGACGCCACGTTCACCGCGACGAACGCTGCCGCCGCGAGCACCAGCACGATCACCGCCGCGACCCCCGTCGGCACGCGCTCCGTGAAGTCGACGTCCGCGATCCACACGTCCGGCGTGTTGAGACACCGCGCGCCGTAGCTGTTCCGCGTCACGACGTCCGCGCCGCGCCGCTCGACGACCTCTTCGCGGATCGGCACGCCCTCTGCGCCGTTGTACGGCACCTTGGGTTCGCGCCTGTCGAGCTCCTCGCCGCCGCTGATGCGTGCGAGCGCCTCGGCGACGCGCGCCTCTGCCATCGCGAGCGCGTCCGCCTCGCTCACCATCGACCACCCGAAACGTCGTACGGTCACCTGACCGTCGTCGTCGTCGCGTCGCGTCGCTTTGGCTTCGGCCCAGTGGTCGGGTACGAGCATGGCGCGCGAGGCTACCGCGCGCACCCGCTCCGCCTCACGCCGCGCTCACGCGAACGCCGATCGCCGCACCACGCCCGCGACGTCTGTCAGGCGGAAGTCGCGGCCGGCGTGCCGATAGGTCAAGCGCTCGTGATCCAGACCGAGCAGCGCGAGCAGCGTCGCGTGCAGGTCGTGCACGTGGATCTTGTCGACGGCGTAGTAGCCGTAGTCGTCGGTGCTGCCGTGTTCGGAGCCGCCGCGCGTGCCGCCGCCGGCCATCCACATGGTGAAGCCGTCGGGGTTGTGGTCGCGGCCGTTGCCGTCCTGCGCGGTCGGTGTGCGACCGAACTCGCCGCCCCACAGCACGAGGGTTTCGTCGAGCAGGCCGCGGCGCGCCAAGTCCGTCAACAAACCGGCGATCGGAAGGTCGACCTCGCTCGCGTTCTTGGCGTGGTCGGCTTCGAGGTTTCCGTGTTGGTCCCACTTGTAGCTGTGGGAGCACTGCACGAAGCGCACGCCGGCTTCGGAGAGGCGGCGCGCCATGAGGCACTGGCGACCGAAGTTCGCCGTGCGCATGTCGTCGAGGCCGTAGAGCGACTTGGTCGCGTCGTCCTCGCTCTCGATGTCGAGCACACGGGGCGCGACGTCCTGCATGCGGTAGGCGAGTTCGAAGGAGGCGAGGCGCGCTTCGAGAGCGTCGGTGCGTGCGGAGGCGAGCGCGGCATCTGCGGGCGCTGCGCGTTCGAGCTGCGCGAGCAGGTCGAGTTGCACACGTTCGAGGTGCGCGCGCTCGGGCAGCGCGGTGAGGTGCTCGATCACGGCCTGCGCGGCCGGCACACCTGCGTTGCCGATCGGCGTGCCTTGGTAGGTGCCGGGCAGGAACGCGCTCGACCAGTTGTTCACGCCGCCGTGGCCGAGGCTCGGACAGACCGTCACGAAGCCGGGCAGGTCGGGGTTCTCCGTGCCGAGGCCGTAGAGGATCCACGAGCCCATCGACGGACGCACGAACGTGTCCGAACCGGTGTGCAGAGCGAGCAGCGCGCCGCCGTGCGCGGGGTTCGTGCCGTGCAGACCTTTGAGGAAGCAGAGGCGGTCGATTTGTTTGGCGACGTGCGGGAAGAGTTCACTCGCCCACATGCCCGACTGGCCGTGCTGCGCGAACTTCCACGGGCTCGCCAAGAGGTTGCCGGTCTCGGCGAACTGCACGCGCGGCTTGGCGAACGGGAGCGGCTTGCCGTTGTCGCGCTCGAGCAGCGGCTTGTAGTCGAACGTGTCGATCTGGCTCGGGCCGCCGTGCATGAAGAGGAAGATCACGCGCTTCGCTCGCGGCGCGAAGTGCGGGCGGCGCGGCGCGAGCGGATGGTTCGACGTCGGGTCGAGGCGCGCGCCCGCACCTGTCAGGCCGAAGAGCGGATGTGCCGAGAGTCCGGCGAGCGCGGCGACGCCGCCGGCGGCCGCGCGCAGCACGTTGCGACGCGAGGGGAGGGATCGGCGCGGAGTGACGGGATCGATCACGGCACGAAGAGGAATTCGGAACTGGCGACGAGCACGTGTGCGAGCGCGGCGAAGTCGGAGGTGTTCTCGAGGAAGGCGCGGGCGGTGCTCAGCTCGCGAGAGTTCGGTGTGCGAGAGAGGACCGCTGCGTAGAGCCGCTCGATCGCGAGGTCGAGGTCGTCACCCGCGTCGTGTGTGACGCGCGCTGCGAGTTCGGCCGCATTCTCGGTGACGAACGGGCTGTGCATGAGCCACAGCGCCTGACTGGCGATCGTCGTGTTCGGGCGCCGGTCGATCGACATCGACGGATCGGCGTAGTCGAACGTCGACAGGAACTCGTACATCGCGTTGCGCACGATCGGCAGGTAGAGCGTGCGGCGCGGCGCCGCGTAGCTCTCGTTCGCCTGGCTCTGGTCGTTCGTCACGTACGCGTGGTTCGGCGTCGTCATCAGGCTGCCGCCGATCGTCGTGTCGAGGCGGCCGCTCACGAACAGCAGCGCGTCGCGAATCGACTCGGCTTCGAGTCGACGCGTCGGGTAGCGCCACAGAAGCAGATCCTCGGGATCGACGAGCGCGGCGCGTTCGGCCACGCCCTGCGGCACGGTGGAAGCCTGGCGGTAGGTCTGCGACGTGACGATCAGGCGGTGGAGCGCCTTCACGCTCCAACCACTCTCCACGAACGAACGCGAGAGGAAGTCGAGCAGCTCCGGATGACTCGGAAGGTCGCCGCGCAGACCGAAGTTCGACGAGGTGCCGACCAGGCCGCGGCCGAAGTGGCCCTGCCACACGCGGTTCACCATCACACGTGCGGTGAGCGGATGGCGCGGGTCGGTGAGCCAGCGTGCGAGTTCGAGGCGGCCGCTCGCGTCCTCGGGTACGACATGACCGTCGACGAGATGCGCGAGGACTTTCGGGAAGCCGCGCGGAATCGGCGTGGGGCCGAGAGTCAGGTGGCTGCCGCGCAGGTGCACCGGCAGGTCGACGATCTCGTCGTCGGTGACGGCGAGTGTGAAGGGAAGCTCGGCGGGCTCGGACGGCGCGAGAGCGGCGAGTTCGCGTTCCAGTTCACCCGCGCGGCTGTTGCGCGCCGGGTCGATCGGCGCGCCGCCTTCGGCGTCCGTGAAGCCGAACGCGCCGTCGTCGCCGAAGAGCAGCTCCCACAGTTCGCGATCGGCTTCGGAGAGATCGTCGTAGCGGTCCTCGTCCTCCGCTTCTCCGACGCGGCGCGCGAGGCTCTCCAACATGACCGCATACCGCGCGTCGAGTTCGGCCGCGTCGCGCGGCGGGGCGACGTTCGCGAGCACGTCGAGCACCTGCGGCAGCAGCGCGTCCTCGTCGAGTTCGGGCAACTCGCCGTGTTCGCGGAAGTGCAGCCACGGCCCCAGCCACTCCATGTGCCCGTCGCGTCCGAGTGCGAGCGCGAGAGTGCGCACGAGGCGGCGATCGAAGCGCGAGTGCGGCCCTGCGCCGCCATCGACGACGGGCCACAGAGCGAGCGCGTCGACGTGCGGCCAAGCGCCTTTGCGTTCGAGCCGCAGCACGTGGCGACCGGCCGCGAGTTCGAGCGTCGGGCCCTCCTCCCAGGCCTGTCCGTCGAGTTCCCACGAACCCGTCACGTACGGTGCCACCTCGCCTTCGATCGGCGCGCCGTCGACGAACAGTGCGAGCGGGCGCGGCTCGACCGCGGCGTAGCGCAGCTCGAGGAGATAGGTGCCGCTCGCCGGCACCTCGATCGTGTACTCCGCGAACAGCGGCGACACGGTGCGCACTTCGCGAACGATCGTCGCCAGCGGCGAACCGTACGTCTCGTCGTCCGCACCGACGTTGCCGTTCTCGAAGTCCTCGGCTTCGAGCACGACGCCGCTCGCGCGCGCTTCCGCTGCCGCACCGAGCAGCTCACCGATCTCGCGCCGCCACGCGGCCATCTCGTCGCCGATCGCCTCGTCCTTCTCGATCGCGAGTTGTTCGGCCAGTTCGTCTCGCCGCTCCGCCCACGCGCGTCGCGCCTCGATCTCGGCCTGCGAGCCGACCTCGTGTTCGTACCAGCGCGCGACCGTCGCCAGCGACTCCATCGTGCGCGTCGAGCGGAAGATGCCCGCGAGTGCGTAGTAGTCGTCGGCGCCGATCGGATCGAACTTGTGATCGTGGCAGCGCGCGCAGCCGATCGTCAGGCCCATGAACGTGCGACCGAGCACGTCGAGCTGTTCGTCGACGATGTCCAGTGCGAGCTTCTCCTCGTCCTGTTCGGCGAGCATCTTCGCGCCGAGAACGAGGAAGCCGGTGCCGAGCAATCGGTCGCGCTCGAGGCGCGCATCGTCGCTCGCGGGCAGAAGATCGCCGGCGATCTGCTCGTGCACGAAGCGGTCGTACGGCTTGTCGTCGTTGAACGCGGCCACGACGTAGTCGCGGAAGCGCCACGCGTTCGCCATCGCGGTGTTCTCGTCGAGGCCGTTCGAATCGGCGTAACGCGCGACGTCCAACCAATGGCGCGCCCAGCGCTCGCCGTGGTGCGGCGACGCGAGCAGCTCCTCGACCAGAATCTCGTACGCGTCGGGCCGAGCGTCGTTCACGAACGCTTCGACGCGCTCCGGCGTCGGCGGCAGCCCGATGAGATCGAGGTGCAAGCGGCGCGCGAGCGTGCGGCGATCAGCGGGAGCGGCCGGCGCGAGTCCGTTCCCCGCGAGGGCGTCGAACACGAACGCGTCGATCGGATGTGCGCGCCACAGCGCCGGCGCGTCGTCGCCGAGCAGCGGAGGCTCGACGTTCGCGACCGGCCGGAAGGACCAGTGTGAACGACCGCGTTCGAGATCGATGCCGACGACCGGCGCACCGTCGCGCGGATCGGGCGCGCCGCGCCGCACCCACTCCTCGAGCACGGCGAGATCGCGAGCGTCGATCGCCTCGTCGGGCGGCATCGCGAGCTTCTCTTCCGTGCGCCGCACCGCGTGGATCAACCGGCTCGCTTCGACGTCACCGGGAACGATCGCGACGCCGTTGTCGCCGCCCGCGCGCCAACCTGCCGCGGTGTCGAGCAACAACCCGCCCGCAGGTCCGCGACCAGGACGATCGACGTGGCAACCGAGGCATTCGCGCACGAGCACCGGCCGCACCTTCGACTCGAAGAACTCGACGTCGGCGGCGGACAGGTCGTCGCGTGTGCGCGGCGCCGCGTAGGAAGTCGCATTCGCTTCCGTGTTCGCCGTGACAGCGCTGACGAGTGCGAGCGCCGCGAGTGCGGCGAGACCGAGAGGGAAGCGGAGCGACGACTCGTTCATGGGCGCGTGTGCCTGTTCGAGTCTACGCCGGGTCGTGCTCGCGTGACGCGTACGGTGCCAGGCACCCTGTCGCCGGATCCGGCGACAGGGTGCCTGGCACCGTACGCGTCACGGACGTCCGGCTTTGAAACGCAGGCGTTCGCGGTCTTCGAAGGCGATCCGCACCGTTTCCCAGAGCCCGCCGTCCTTCAGTGCATCGAGTTCCGGCGCGAGGCCGGGCACCAAGGCACGCAAGGCCTCCTCCGCGGACACGCGCACGCTGCGGTCTTCACTGGTGACGGCGATGTCGAGCACCTGCATCAGCAGCGCGCACTCGACGGCCAGGTCCAGTCGGTCGACCTCCACGAGTTTCGCGTGTGCATCGATCGCACGCCGTCGTGAACCGTCGTCGGTGCTCGCGCCGTCCGTCAGGGCGAGCCCCACGACCAGCGGCGCGATCTCCTTCAGCACGGGCACGAACTCCTTCTCGAACGCGCTCTTCTTCAGCTTGCCGGCCATGAACAACTTCGCGAGGCGCTCGCCGTCCTTCGCGAGTTGGTGGCGTCGCTGCGGCGCCAGGTCCGGATGCCAGTCGCGCCACAGCGTGTCGCCCTTGCCGAGCAGCAGCGTCCAGATCCTGCGGCCCGCATCGGTCGCCGCGCCGAGCTGGTGGTGCGGCCCGACCATGTTGCGGTGGTGGCCGGGCGAGCGGTACCAGCCCTCGAAGGCGCCCTTTGCATTGCCGCCGATCAGGGCGAGGTTCTCCGCGACACCGCCGAGGTAGTCCTCGAGGCGGGCACGATCCCACGGCAATGCCTTGCGGGCCGTCGGAGATTCGTGGGCGAAGTACTCGAGGTCGGCCTGTTCCTGGCTGTGTTGCCGTGCGGCGAGCACGAGCCGCTCGTCGACCGTCAACAGATCGAGTCCGAGGCCGCGACGGTACGCGTTGATGATCGGCGTGAAGGCCGCGTCTTCCGGCAGGCCGGTGTGCACGACACGGCCGTTGAAGCGTTCGACGCCGCGCGCGCGCAGTTCGCGCAGCAGCCAGTCTTCGATCGGCGTCGGCGTGATGTCGATCCGGATCTGCATCGGATCGATGCGCTGCAGCAGCTCGACGTCCGCTTCGCTCTTCCACAGGAGCAGCAGGTAGGCGACGTCGGGCAGGTGCGGACTCACCGCGTCGAAGAACGAGCCCGGCGGCGTGAAGACGGCCGTGTGTTCGGCGGCGTCGATGCGCTCGATGCCGATGCCGCCGCGTTCGATCAACACGCCGTCGACGAGCGCGACCGCGCGCTCACCGAGCCGCACGCGCTCGAGCAGTTTCGCGGCCTCTTCGCCCGGAAGTTCACCGATGCTCGCGAACACCGACTCCACCAGTTCCGCGTACTTCGCGTACGCCGCTTCGACGCGTTTGCGGTTCGCGTCCACGAGGTTCTGCTGCCGCTTCTCGTAGACCTCGATCAGTCCGAGCGCCTCGGCTCGCAACGCGTCGATCTCCGCCTCCTCACCGAGCACCCGCTCGCGCACCGCCGGGTCCGTCGCGATCGGCAGCCACGCACACACCTGGGCGCCCAGCTCGGCGAGTCGCGCGTCGAGTTCTTTCACGCGCGCTTCGAGCAACGCGTCGATGCCGACGCCGTGCTGCGCTTCGAGCGCCGCCACCGTGTCGACGCCCTTCTTCGGCACCACCACGAAGTCGCGCCCGCCGAGCGCCGCGTACAGGGCCTCGTACGCCGCCGCGAGGCGCTCTTGCGGAGTCCCTTCGCGCACCACCTCGTCGACGAAGTACTCCGGCGGCGGCATGCCGACCTCGTCCTCGTGGAACTGGTCCTCGTCCACCTCGTCCGGGTCTTCGCGCTGCGGGCCCGCGGGACCGGCGGCGTGAGCGACGCTCGCCGATACCAACACAGCGGCCGAGACGAACAGGATCCTGAAATTCGAGAGGCTCATCGCGAGGGGGCAGCGGTCGGGAGTGGAACACCTCCTGTACCACGCTCGCCCGCGCCGGTCTCCACTCGATCGCTGCGCTCCGACCCCGCCTTGGCGGAGCCGGAGCAACCAGCGGGCTTTCCGGTGGAAAGGACGGGGAGTCTGTTCGCGACCGCGACTCCCAAGCACTCGATGACAGCGACGACAGCGGGACCCGCGGCGTTCCCCATGGTGTTCCCAACCACACCGCGGACGGTCCCCACCATCCTTCGAGTCTCGAAGCCGAAGACCCCCGCAGTCACGCGCAGGTTCTGCCCCGTTCTTCCCCCGGAAGCAGACCATCCGACATCGGAGCCGCGCTGAGCAAGAGGGCAGTGGGGTGCGAGTGGCGCGCCGCGTGCCGGCGTCCCGCGACTGGCTCGTGAGCGTTCGCGAGGAGTCGCGACGGCGCCTGCGCCTTCACCTACCTTGGTGGGCGTTTGATCATAAGAAGTGGACCATTTGAGTCCACGAGCCCGCTTCCAGGCACCGCCCGCAGCCCCGCCTCGGACGCCCGCCGACACCGTTCCGATCAGCGCGCGCCGATGCGCTCCGCGAAGCGGCGGAACAGGTGCGCCGAGTCGAGCGGGCCCGGCGACGCCTCCGGGTGGTACTGCACGCTCGTGATGCCGTGGCGCGCGTGGCGCATGCCTTCGACCGTGCCGTCGTTCAGGTTGACGTGCGTCAGTTCGACGCCGCTCGGCAGCGTCTTCGCGTCGACCGCGAACGAGTGGTTCTGCGCGGTGATCTCGACGCGGCCGGTGTCGATGTCGCGCACCGGGTGGTTCGAGCCGTGGTGGCCGAAGGGCATCTTCGCGGTCTTCGCGCCGAGCACGATCGAGAGGATCTGGTGGCCGAGGCAGATGCCGAAGATCGGCGTCTTGCCGACCAGGTCCGACACGGCGTCGATCGCGCACGTCACGGCCGCCGGATCGCCCGGGCCGTTCGACAGGAACACACCGTGCGGTTCGAGAGCGAGGACGTCCGCGGCGCTCGTCCACGCGGGCACGACGGTGACGTCGAAGCCGCTGTGCACGAGGCTCTTCAGGATGTTGCGTTTGATGCCGTAGTCGTACGCGACGAGGCGACGCTTCGCACCGCGTGCGGTGGGGACGAGCGCCGGATAACTGGCCTCGTAGTCGGCGCTCCAGTGGTGGAGTTCCTGCGTGCAGACGGTGCTCGCGAGATCGCGCCCGTCCGTGGCCGCGACGGCGCGCGCCTTCGCGACGAGACGCGTCTCGTCGCTCTCCAGCGTCGAGACGATGCAGCGCACGCTGCCGTGTTCGCGCACGTGTTTCGTGATGCGGCGCGTGTCGACGCCTTCGATCGCGACGACGCCGTTCTTCGCCAGCCAGCTCGGCAGATCGCTGTCCGCGCGATGGTTGCTGTGGCGGCGCGCCATCTCGCGCACGATGAAGGCCTCGGGCCACGCGCGCGGACTCTCCGCGTCCTCTTCGGCGACGCCGTAGTTGCCGATGAGCGGGTACGTCATCACGACGACCTGCCCCGCGTACGACGGGTCCGTCAGTACTTCGTGGTACCCGCTCATCGCGGTGTTGAACACGAGGTCGCCGCCGCGCTCGCCCGGCGCGCCGACGCTGAGACCCTCGAGGAACAGGCCGCTCTCCGTGGCCAGGTAGGCCGGCTTCCGCGTCGTCATCGCGGGCGGATGGTAGCGGTCGCCATCGATCGAGCGGCACACGCCTTGCCTTCGATGTGTGTCGCCGCGCGACGCGCACCCCGGTCGCGCCGCGCGGACGACCAGCAAGGGCCGCTGCGGCGCGCCCACTGCCCCTCGGCCTCGAAGCAAGGAGTTGTCATCGTGGAAATGCTCTACACGTTCTCGAAAGTCGCGCGCGCTCGCGCTGAACGCCTCGGCCTGCGCTCGCGCGTCGCCGTCGCACTCACCCTCGTCGCTGCCGCGTTCGCACCCGCCGCCGCCGCGCAAACGCTCGCCTACGACGGTTTCGGCGGCACCCCGACCCCGAACCTCGCCGGAACCGACGGCGGCAGCGGCTGGACCAGTGTGTGGTTCGACGCGGGCGTCGACGTCACGGGGATCAGCGGTCCCGGACTCGCTCACCCCGGACTCGCGGCGACCCCCGGTGGGGCGGTCACGCCGGACGCGAACGGCATCTGGCCGAACTCGCGCTACCAGCGCGGCTTCACGCCCGCGCCGACGACCGTCGACTCGTTGTACGTGTCGTTCCTGCTGCGCCCCGACACGGCCAACGCGAGCTGGGGCGGATTGACGTTCGGACAGTGGCCGAACGCGATGACGGTCGGTTCGCCGAGCGGTTACTACGAGTTCGGGCTGCTCACGAGCCAGGGCTTGGGCGACTTCAGCGGCAAGCCGCTCGTGCAGGGCCAGACGACGCTCGTCGTCGTGCGCATCGACCGCAACACCGCGGGCAGCGGCGCCAGCTATCGGATGTACCTCGATCCGGTGATCGGTACGCCTGAGCCCGCGTTCGCGGCCGCCACGTTCGGTTCCGGGGTGCCCTCGCTGCCGACGGCGCTGTCCATCGACAACGGCACGGGCGTCACGACCGACGAGATCCGCGTCGGGAGCACGTGGAACTCGGTGCTCCCGGCCGCGTACGACCCGTGGACGGACATGGGCTTCGCGAAACCCGGCGCGTCGGGCGCGCCGCACCTCACGGGCGTCGGCACGCTCGCGGGCGGCACGCTCGCCAAGCTCCAACTGACGAACGCGCTGCCGAACTCGACGACCTGGCTCGCGATCGGAACGCAGACGCTGACCCTGCCGGTGTTCGGCGGCGTGCTCGTTCCCGACCCGCTGTTGATCGTGGTGCAGCCGACGACCGCAGCCGGCACGGCGACGTTCCGCGCCACGTGGCCGACGGGCGTCGCGCCCGGAGCGACGGTCTACGCGCAGTACTGGGTCCTCGATCCGGCCGCGACCTTCAGCCTGTCGGCGAGCAATGGCCTCGAAGGCGTGACGCCCTGAGCCGGGCGCGGGCACTTGGGGGCGAAGAGCCTTACTCTCTTCGCCCCCATGATCGCGTTCAACGCCGTCTCGAAGAACTACGGCCGGCAGGCGGTGCTCGCGGAAGCGTCGTTCCAGCTCGACCCGGGTGAGAAGGTCGGGCTCGTCGGCCCCAACGGCGCCGGCAAGTCGACCGTGTTCCGCCTGATCGCCGGCGTCGAGGATCCGGACGGCGGCGAGGTCGCGGTGCCGAAGCGCCTCGTGCTCGGCTGGTTCAAACAGGACGCCGGCGATCCGAGTCCGCGCAACGTGCTCGACGAGGTCACGGCCGGCGCGGGGCGGCTCGGTGCGCTGCACGTCGAGGTGGCGGAGCTCGAAGCGGCCATCTCGGATCCGGAGCGCATCGACGAACTCGACGCGCTGCTCGAGCGCTTCGGCGAAGTGCAAGGCGAGTACCAACAGCGCGGCGGCTACGAACTCGTGTCGCGCGCGCACGAGGTGCTGCACGGCCTCGGTTTCGACGAACAGCGCATCGGCGGCACGATGGCCGAGCTGTCCGGCGGTTGGCGCATGCGCGTCGCGATCGCGCAGGTGCTGCTCGGTGCGCCGGACGTGCTGCTGCTCGACGAACCGACGAACCACCTCGACATCGAGTCGATCCTGTGGCTCGAGCAGTTCCTCAAGAACTCACCGGCCGCGATCCTCATGACGTCGCACGACCGCGACTTCATGGACCGCATCGTGTCGCGCATCGTCGAGATCGACACCGGCGACCTGGTGAGCCACACCGGCAACTACGCCGACTTCGAACGCAACCGCGATCAGCGCGCGACGCAGAACGAAGCGGCCTATGCGCGCCAGCAGGCGATGCTGAAGAAGGAGGAGCGCTTCATCGAGCGCTTCGAGAAACACGCCGCGAAGGCCGCGCAGGTGCAGTCGCGCGTGAAGAAGCTCGACAAGATCGAGAAGCTCGAGCTGCCCAAGAAGCGCATCCTCACGCCCTTCGAGTTCCGCCAGCCGCCGCGCTCGGGCAACGACGTCGTCACACTCGCCGGCGTCGTCAAACGCTACGGAACACGCTCGATCTACGAAGGCCTCGACTTCGAGGTCAAACGCGGCGAACGCTGGTGCGTGATGGGCGTGAACGGCGCGGGCAAGTCGACGCTCCTCAAACTCGTCGCCGGGATCATCCAAGCCGACGCAGGCCAGGTGAAACTCGGCGCGAGTTTGAAGATGGGCTACTTCGCCCAATCCGCGCTCGAGATCCTCGATCCCAATCTCACGGTCTGGCAGCAGATCGATCAGAACTTCCAGGTCGCCTCTCACGCGAGCAAACGCAGCCTGCTCGGCGCGTTCGACTTCCCGGGCGACGAGATCGAGAAACCGATCCGCGTGCTGTCGGGCGGCGAGCGCTCGCGCCTCGTGCTCGCGCAGATGCTCTTCGATCCGCCGAACTTCCTGGTCCTCGACGAACCCACCAACCACCTCGACCTCGAAACCAAAGCGATGCTCGTCAAGACGCTCGCGAACTTCGA
>JBIKNC010000298.1:0-4590 GCA_044358925.1 Planctomycetota bacterium
GCCGTCGCGCCGGCGGCCGACTCCTCGGTCGCTCGCACCGCGTCGACGACCGCGTCGACCGCGCGCTCACCCGCAGCCTCCGCTGTCGCGAGCGACGCACTCGCGAGCTGCGCCGCGGCCGCACCGAGGGTCGGTGCCGCGCTCGCCGGATCCTTCGCGCGACGGCTGCGCGCCGCAGCCTTCGCTCCGCCCGCCGGTTCGTCCGGCACGTCGGTCGGCTCACCGACCTTCACGGCACCCGGACACAGCCGGCAGCGCACGAGCGGCTCGGTGAATTCGACGGGCAGGTGGTACTGCGCCTTGCACTCTTGGCACTCGCCGGGACGGATCAGCATGGAACGGCGTGGGGACGCGAGCTGGGTCACCGGCGGTCGGGCCGCCGTGTTTCGTTTGGCAAGATACGCCGGTTCGCGCGGGGGGCGCAACCGACTCGCCACACCTCCGTCGTCGTGCCCTCGATGTCGTCGCCCTTCCGCCTGCAATTCCCCTTCGGCCTGACGGGCGACCAGCCGACCGCGGTCGAGCGCCTCACCGCCTGGGCGCAGGCGGGCGAGAAGCACCAGACGCTGCTCGGCATCACGGGCTCGGGCAAGACGCTGACGATGGCCGCGACGATCGAGCGGGTCGGCCGGCCCGCCCTGGTGCTGAGTCCGAACAAGACGCTCGCGGCGCAGCTCTACTCGGAGTTCAAGGAGCTCTTCCCGGACAACGCCGTCGAGTACTTCGTCTCGTACTACGACTACTACCAGCCCGAGGCGTACGTCGTCGCGAGCGACACGTACATCGAGAAGGACTCGTCGATCAACGAGAACATCGAGCGCCTGCGCAACAGCGCGACGCGTTCGTTGCTCGACCGACAGGACGTGATCATCGTCGCGTCCGTGTCGTGCATCTACGGCCTGGGCAGCCCCTCCAACTACTCGGAGATGGCGCTGCACCTGTCCGTCGGCGACTCGATCGTGCGCGACGACCTGCTGCGGCGGCTGACGCAGATGCAGTACGGCCGCAACAACATCGACTTCCGCCGCGGCACGTTCCGCGCGCGCGGCGACGTGGTCGAGATCTTCCCGGCGTACGAAGAAGATCGCACGGTGCGCATCGAGCTGTTCGGCGACGAGATCGAAGCGATCCTCGACGTCGATCCGTTGCGCGGCGAGATCCTCGCGGAGCGCAAGAGCGTCGCGCTCTACCCGTCGGGCCACTACGTCACGCCGAAGGAGCGCGTGCTCTCGGCCTGCTCCGGCATCGAGGCGGAACTCGAGGGGCGCCTGCGCGAGTTGCGGAAGTCGGACCGGCTGCTCGAAGCGCAGCGCCTCGAACAGCGCACGCGCCGCGACCTCGAACTGTTGCGCGAGGTCGGCACGTGCCCGGGCGTCGAGAACTACTCGCGCTGGATGGACGGGCGTGCGGCCGGGCAGGCGCCGTTCACGCTGCTGAACTACTTCCCCGAGGACTGGCTCGTCTTCATCGACGAGTGCCACGTGACCGTGCCGCAGATCGGCGCGATGTTCAAGGGCGACCGCTCGCGCAAGGAGACGCTCGTCGAACACGGCTTCCGCTTGCCGAGCGCACTCGACAACCGGCCGCTGCGCTTCGAGGAGTGGGAGCAGCTCGCCAAACAGTGTGTGTACGTCTCCGCGACGCCCGGGCCGTACGAACTGCGCAACTCGGGCGAGCGCGTCGCCGAGCAGATCGTGCGACCGACGGGCCTCGTCGATCCCCCGATCACCATCCGTTCGGCGCGCACGCAGGTCGACGACCTGCTGCACGAGATCCGGCGCACGACGAAGGCCGGCTGGCGCACCCTCGTGACGACGCTCACGAAGCGCTCGGCCGAGGAGTTGACGACCTACCTGTCGGAACTCGGCGTCAAGGTGCGCTACCTGCACTCGGAGATCGACGCGATCGAACGCATGCAGATCCTGCGCGAGCTGCGCCTCGGCGAGTTCGACGTGCTGATCGGCATCAACCTGTTGCGCGAGGGCCTCGACCTGCCCGAGGTCGCGCTCGTGGCCGTGCTCGACGCCGACAAGGAAGGCTTCCTGCGTTCGACGACGAGTCTGATCCAGACCTGCGGCCGCGCTGCGCGCAACGTCGAAGGGCGCGTGATCCTGTACGCGGATCGCGAGACCGACTCGATCAAGCGCACGCTCGACGTGGTCGAGCGTCGCCGCGTGCTGCAGACGGCCTACAACGCGCAACACGGCATCACACCGCGCACGATCATCAAGCCGGTGCGCAACTCGATCGAGGCGCTGTACGACATGGACGCGCTGTCGGTCGCGATCGAAGACGAGCGTGCCGAGCGCGTCGCCGAGCGCGGTTCGCCGTACCGCGACCCGAAGGAGTTGCGTGCCAGCATCGAACGTCTGCGCGGCGAGATGCTCGAAGCGTCGGCCGAGCTGCGCTTCGAGGACGCGGCGCGGCTGCGCGACGAGGTGCGCAAGCTCGAGCGCCAGGAACTCGAGGTCGGCTGACAGAGATGAAGAGTCGACGCTACGCGCTGGACATGCTCTGTCAGGTGCCCATGGCCCAACCGCTGGCGCGTTTGGCGCTCGTTCGTGAGCAGTTCTGCTCACTCACTGAACATGGCTGAACCGCGCTGGAGCATCGACGGCGTCCCGGAGCTGCCGGGCGTCTACCTGTTCGAGGCGGAGGACGGGCGCGTGCTGTACGTCGGCAAGGCGCGTGTGCTGCGCGATCGGCTCGCGTCGTACCGGCGGCCCGGCGGCGACGGGCGGCTGGGAGTGCTCTTTCTCGAGCAGGAAGCCGTGCGCGTGCAGACCATCGTCACGCGCACCGAAGGCGAGGCGTTGCTGCTCGAGAGCGAACTGATCAAACGCCACCAGCCGCCGTACAACGTGCGGCTCAAGGACGACAAGTCGTTCCTGATGGTGCGGCTGCAACTCGACGCGCGTTTCCCGCGCCTCGAGTTCGTGCGTGCGCACGATCCGCGGCGCGGCAAGGGCGCGGGTCGTTCGCGCTACTTCGGGCCGTTCCCGTCGGCGCGTTCGGTGCGGCGCGCGATGAGCGACCTGCACCGCGTCGTGCCGCTGCGCGACTGTTCGGACGCGGTGCTCGCGAACCGTTCGCGACCGTGCCTCAAACACCAGATCGGACTGTGCAGCGCGCCGTGTGTCGGATTGATCGACGAGGTCGCCTACGGCGCACTCGTCGCGCGGGCGGCCGCGGTGCTGTCGGGCGACACACGCGAACTCGAGAGCGATCTGCGCGGCCGCATGGAGCAGGCCGCCGTCGCGCTCGAATTCGAACAGGCCGCGTTCTGGCGCGACCGCATCGAAGCGCTGCGCCGCACCGCCGAACGCCAAGGCGTGCGGCCGTCGGACACGGTCGCGCGCGACGTCGTCGGACTCGCGCGGCAGGGCGAGCGCGCCGTCGTGCACCGCTTGGCTTTCAGGGACGGCCAGCTCGTCGAGAGTCGCAGCCACGAGTTCCGCACGCAGCTCTCCGACGAGGACGCGCTGTGCGACGTCGTGACCGCGCTCTACGGGACGGGCGGTCGGCGCAAGGCGCCGCCGGAAGTCGTCGTGCCGTGTGAACCGAGCGACGCGGCGTGGCTGTGCGAGCTGTTCGGCATCGAACGCTTCGTGGTGCCGGGCAGCGGCGAGCGCCAGCGCTTCCTCGACGTCGCGAGCGAGAACGCGCGTGCGCAACTGCTCTCGGCGGGTGAGGCCGAGGAGGAGCAGCGCGACGCACTCGAGAAGCTGGCGCGGCTCGCGGGCCTCGATCCCGAGGCGCCGCCCGAGACGATCGACTGCTTCGACGTCTCGAACACACAAGGACACGAGGTCGTCGGCAGTCGCGTGCGCTTCCGCCGCGGCGTGCCCGATCGCGCGGGCTATCGCCGCTTCGTCGTGAAGGGCGTCGAGGGCCAGGACGACTTCGCGTCGATGGCCGAGATCGTCGGCCGCAGTCTGAAACGCGGCACGAAGGACGACGACCTGCCCGATCTCGTGGTGATCGACGGCGGCGCGCAGCAGCTCGCGGCGGCGCTCGCCGCGCGCGACGAAGCCGGTGCGTTCCACGTGCCGATGGTCGGGCTCGCGAAGGCGCGTTCGGAGCGCACCGTCGACGGCAAACGCAAGGGCGCGAGCGAAGAACGCCTCGTGTTGCATCCGGAGCGCGAGCCGCTCGTGCTCCCAAAGCACGACGCCGGTCGTTTCCTGCTCGAACGACTGCGCGACGAAGCGCACCGCTTCGCGATCACGTTCCACCGCGCGCGCCGCGGGAAGATCACCTCGCGCCTCGACGCGATCCCCGGTGTGGGGGAGGCGCGCCGCAAGGCGCTCTTGAAGACGTTCGGCAGTTCACTGGGCGTCGAGCGCGCCAGCGTCGAGCAGATCGCCGCGGTGCAGGGGATCGGCATCGACTTGGCGAAGACGATCCTCGAGAAGTTGCGCGCGAAGGAGTCTTGAAGAGCGCTGAGAGCGTCACAGCCGCCGTGCACTCTCGACGTGCCATGCGCGTTCAATGCTCTTGTGTTCCTTTGCTTTGACTTTGCGTCCTTTGCGTCCTTTGCGGTGAAGTGCAACGGTCACCAGGCCCGGGAGCGTTGCACTTCACCGCAAA